>VGGU01000007.1 GCA_016868475.1 Bacteroidota bacterium | reverse complement strand
GACGGTATCGGGCAGTAAGGTGTCGGGTGATATTGCAGGCAATGCTGCGAATGTTACGGGCACGGTTGCTGTTGCCAATGGGGGTACGGGAGCAACTACTGCTGCTGGTGCGAGAACTAACTTAGGAGCCACAACCGTGGGCAGCAACCTTTTTTCACTCACTAATCCATCAGCTGTTACTTTTCCCAGAATGAACGCAGACAACTCGGTATCTGCTCTAAGTGCATCAGATTTTCGTACTGCCATTGGTGCTGGCACTTCAAGCACTAGCGGAACAGTAACTTCAATTGAATTATTGGTTGGAACAACAGGCACGGATGTAAACGTTTCAGGAAGTCCAATCACTTCTAGCGGAGCTATTACATTGAATATTCCTGATGCTTCTGCCTCTGCAAGAGGAGTTGTAACAACAGGCACACAGACTTTTGCTGGAAACAAAACTTTTAACGGAGCGTTAAACGGCGCAAATACAGCTAGTTCAACAATTGCAGGATTTGCTGCAAACATTAACAACCAAACTGGCACAACATACACTTTGGTTGCATCCGATAATGGGAAGATTGTAACACTGAATGATGCAAGTGCAATCACACTTACAGTACCTGCTGGTCTTATAGTAGGATTTAATTGCTTAATCGTTCAACTTGGGGTAGGCCAAGTAACCATATCAGGATCTGGAACAACCATTACCAATAGAAGTAGTTTTACCAAAACTGCTGGCCAAAATGCTATAGTAACATTACTATCAGTAGTTTCAAACAACTTTATATCAAGTGGGGATATGTCAAATTAGAAAAATGAAACGAACAATCCTGTTTCTACTTTATATATTACTGACGCCATTTGTGCAAGCTCAGATTACCATGCCATCATATCAAGCCGTAAACTACCTACCATCACCATTTATAACAAGTGGTATGCAGGTTAGATATGAGTTTTCGAACACAAGTTCTTATTCAGGAAGTGGTAATACGGTAACAGATTTGGCAGGTGTGCAACAAAACGCCACACTTGTTAATTCTCCTTCCTACTATAGTGGAAATCCAAAATATTTGAACCTTGTTGGTGCTTCATCTAATTATTTGATAACTAGCGCCTTAACATCGACTTTAAATGAATCAGTTTTTCTATGGGTATTTCCTACTGGAAATGGAGTTATCCTTACTGAGTTAGGTCAAACCACGCTTAACACAAATTGGTATGACAGCCAAATTGAAATAATTGGGTCTACAATCCGATTTGGAGTTTGGCCGTATCCTTTAGGTACTTCACAGATAAGTTCAAGTATCACTTTGAATACCTGGCACTATGTTGGATTTACGTATGATGGAACTACGTTAAAGGCTTTTGTAGATGGATCGTCCGTAGGGACCTACTCTATAAGCAGAAGTATACCTGGCACACTCTACTATGGTATTGGGGCTACTTGTAATACAAATCTAGGAAATGGAGGTTATGGGAACTTCAGACTAAATGCTTTTCATCACTACAACAGGGCGTTGACCTCCAATGAGGTATTGACAAACTACAATAGTTCAAAGACTGAAGTAGTACCAAGTGGCTTAACTTCTGCTGAAGCTAGTACCAGTGCTTATGAAATAAAACAGAATTACCCTAGTGCAACAGATGGATTTTATTGGATCAAAAATTCAAATATAAATGGTGGAATCCCTTTTCAAATTTACGCTGACATGACTACAGATGGTGGCGGCTGGACGCTAATCATGAAAAACTCTTCTTATGCCGGTTGGACTTATGCCAATGCCATTTCTAGGAACTCAGCAATGCCATTTTCTACTAATGCTGATATTATTAGTACCTCCACTGCTAATTATTCAATTATCGGTTGGGCCGATTATATTAAAAAGAGCTCCAGCGGATTTCAATATATGATTGATGCTACTACTCGGATGAGTTATGGAGGAATATGGACAGCAAACGATAATTATTCATTTGTAAATACCAATAACACCCAAACCAATATTACCTTAAACACCAAGTTTGGAAACTGGAATTATGTGTCTGAAAACGGACTGGAGTCAAGAATGCCCTGGTACAGCACATCAGCTGGCGGCGGATGTGGCGTAATAACTCTCGATAATGGCTCCGGAAACTGGTGGGGGACATTGATTACTCATTGCGGTTGGTCGCCAACACCATGGATTAGTAATGCTGGTGGCGGAACAGCAAATCCCAATCCTGGTATTATATGGTATTGGGTCAGATAAAATGAGTCTGGATTACTTTCAGTGATCCCTTACGTCCTGCGAGGGGGCTTACTAACAAAAAAGTCCTGGTTCGCTGCGCTCACCCAGGATTTTTAATTGTCTGCTTAGCAAAGCAAGCTTTGCACGCCGCCAATAAAAAAATCCCGCACTTTGTGCAGGACTTATTTTGTTAGTGCCCAGGACTGGATTCGAACCAGCACACCTCGCGGCGCCGCCACCTGAAGACGGTGCGTCTACCAATTTCGCCACCTGGGCGGGAGCGCAAAGTTACGTTGAAATTATTGCTGAATTGATGCTATAAGCTAAACTTTAGCTTAAGCAGTAAGTAAGCTACAGCCTCGAATGGATGCGCCATCAAGCCTGCCCAGCATTTCAAAATGACCATTGGGATGTACCCGACCTACATCATCAGTGGCAATAAAACAACAGGAATCAATATTAGCCAGGTCTATGATATTCAAGCCACCGTTACCAAAATTTTTAACCGAAAGCGGATCCTCTTCTTCTCGCACCAATACCCTCATCCATGGAGGGCAGTTGAAAATTCCATTGGCTGTTGACCAGGCTTGAGAAAACAATTCAGTCATTCCGTATTCAGATGCAACTGCTGATAGATGAAAAGCGTTTTTCAAACGAGCATGTACTTCTTCTCTTGTTAACTCTTCCGCCCTGCCTTTCATCCCACCGGTTTCAATAAGCGTAGTATGCTGTAAGGGTTGCGGATGTGTGGATGCAAAATGCAGTAATGCAAAGGTTACTCCAATCAGTAGGGTACGTTGTTGCTTTAGTTCCAACTGTGTTAAGGTTTTTGATAGCAGTTCCATTTCGTTTAAATAAAACCCGCTGTTTGGATGACCTGATCTTTCAATCAATTCTTTAACCATATACACCAAGGAGGAGTTTTTGCGTTCTAAGTAGGAGGGAAGCAGTCCTATGATACAGGTGTTTTGTGGAGAACCCCAAAATTGCTCAAAACCATGTAAAAAGCTGGATTGGTAAAGAGAGGGATTTCTAACTAAATGTTGACTGGGGGTAGTGCCGGTGGTTGAACTGCTTTCAAAAACTAGCGCCGGAGAATAGGTTCCTGATTTTACGGCATGGGATTTGAAAAACCCAATGGGTAGAAAGGGGATCTGTTGAATGCTGTTTACCTCCTCGGGTTTACAGTGAAGTGCATGTAAATAAGCGGCATAAACGGAGTTTTGTGTTGCTTGATATTGAAAAGCCTCCAAGGCCAACTGTTCAAATGAAAAGGAACCGTTAAACAGACGTTTTTCCCAGTTCAAATACAGGGAATTCGGTCCGTATAAATCATGTAAATTTGTTTCCAATGCGTATTATGAATCAGCGTTTCCAGTTATTTTTTTTACTTATACTGTTTGCCGTTTCGTGCAGCAAAGATAAGTTTACCTCTGAACCCAAAGTTGAAGTTCGTTCTATTGAACCCTCCACTGTCTATAATGGTAACCTCATTAAATTGCTGGCACGTTACACAGATCAGGAAGGAGATGTGGACTCGGTATACATTGTTTACAAATGGTATAACGGCAACAATCCATCCAGGATTGATACCCTGATGCGTTTCCCCACTAATCGCTTAGGTATTCCCGCATCATTGCGCAAAGCGGATATTGCAATAGAATTCGAGTACAACACTTACAACCAAACCAATATGCTCACCTTACCGGGCGTAACGCGTGATACTACGGCTTCACTTGGCTTGTTGTTGATTGATAAAACGCGCAAGCGCAGTAATTACAGCGAGTCTAATAAGATCCGGTTGAAGAGACCTTAATACTTGCTCTTAAAACAATCCCTATGGCAAAGACTGCTTCAAAAAAAACCAGCAAATCGCTGCTGACACCTGCCTCTTTTTCTTTTTTTAAAAACTATATTAATAATGCTTCTCCTGTTGGATTTGAAAGTTGGGGACAGCGCTTATGGATCGACTACCTGAAACCTTACGTAGACACGCATTACGTGGATCCTTATGGAACAGCGGTGGGTGTAATTAATCCTACTCATCCCTTTAAGGTAGTCATAGAGGCACATGCTGATGAAATTAGCTGGTTTGTAAATTATATCTCGGCCGACGGACTGTTGTATTTAAAAAGAAATGGTGGAGTGGATCATCAAACGGCACCAGCTTCTAGAGTTATCATTCACGGAAAGAAAGGCCCTGTTAAAGCGGTGTTTGGCTGGCCCGCTATTCATACACGCTTGAGTAGTCCGGAACAAAAAGAACCCACACCACGTACGGATATCTTGTGGTTGGATTGTGGGGCACGCACCAAGAAAGATGTAGCTGCATTGGGAATCCATATTGGTGCTGTGGTTACCTATCAGGATGGCTTTGATGAATTGGCTAACGGAAATTACATTGGTCGGGCATTCGACAATAGAATTGGGGGTTTTATGATTGCTGAAGTAGCCAGACTCCTAAGAGAAAATAAAAAGCAATTGCCTTTTAGCTTGCATGTGGTCAACGCGGTGCAGGAAGAGATTGGCTTGCGTGGTGCAGAAATGATTGCGCGGCGTATTAAGCCAGACATTGCCATTGTTACCGATGTAACCCATGATACCACCACTCCCCTGATCAATAAAGCTATTGAAGGAGAAGTGGCCACTGGTAAGGGACCATCTCTTTGTTATGCGCCTGCTGTGCATAATAAGTTATTAGGCATTGTTGAGGAGGTGGCTGCTAAAAAGAAAATTCCAGTTCAGTGGCGAGCATTGAGCAGAAGTACCGGTACAGATACGGATTCTTTTGCTTATTCTAATGATGGTTGCCCCTCTGTATTAATTTCTATTCCCCTTAGGTATATGCACACAACGGTAGAAATGCTTCATCGTGATGATATTGAAAGCACCATCCGTTTGATGTATGAAACCTTATTGACGCTGTCGCCTAAGACTAACCTGCGTTATCTCTGATTCACTTTGGGCTGAACCAGTACCTTTGCGCAGATGGATATTTGTTGTACACCGGAAGAAATGGCACTCTTGCAAAAAGTGGCGGCAGGCGCACGCTCTTTGCAACGTGAAACCTATTTAGTAGGTGGGTTTGTTCGGGATAAACTAATGGGACGGCCAACTACTGACTTGGATTTTGTTTGTATCGGAGATGCTTTGGAGTTGGCAACACAAGTGGCCATTCAGTTCAAGCCCAAACCAAAGGTGGACCTATTTAAAACTTTTGGTACGGCTCATTTTCAACTGAAAACCGAGCCAGTCACCGATGTGGAATTTGTGGGAGCCAGAAAGGAAAGTTATCAGCATTCCTCGCGTAACCCAATGGTTGCTCCAGGTTCATTACAGGACGACCAGGAACGAAGAGATTTCACTATTAATGCATTAGCCATCAGCTTGCAGGAACACAATTTTGGAAAACTCATCGATCCGTTTGGCGGATTGAAGGACTTGGATAAAGGAATCATTAGAACGCCACAAGATCCGGATAAAACCTTTAGTGACGATCCCCTGCGCATGATGCGCGCTATTCGATTTGCTGCACAGCTTGGTTTTGAAATTGAAGAAAACACCTGGGAAGGGATAGTGCGCAATGTCAAGCGAATTGATATTATTTCGCAGGAGAGAATTACGGACGAACTAACCAAGATTCTTTTAGCCCCTAAGCCCTCTATTGGTTTTGATCTGCTCTATAAAGCGGGGCTGTTAAAACTAATTTTTCCGCAGGTAGTTGAATTGGCCGGAACTGAGTATAAAGATGGACACGGACACAAGGATAATTTTTATCACACCCTCCAAGTGTTGGACAATGTGGCGCAAAAGTCAACTGATTTATGGCTTCGTTGGGCTGCCTTACTGCATGATATTGCAAAACCAGCTACTAAACGTTTTGAAAAAGGGCATGGATGGACTTTTCATGGCCACGAAGTAGTGGGAGGAAGAATGGTGCCTAAAATTTTTACAAAACTAAAATTGCCCTTACATGAGAAAATGCGGTTTGTAAAAAAATTAGTCGAATTACATCTTCGTCCTATTGGTCTTACTAAGGAAAATATAACCGACTCTGCTATTCGAAGACTATTGTTTGATGCAGGAGAAGACTTTGATTCACTGATGCTGCTTTGCGAGGCCGATATTACCTCCAAAAATCAATCAAAAGTTAAACGATACTTGGATAATTTTATTTTGGTCAGACAACGCTGTAAAGAAGTAGAAGAAAAGGATCATTTTAGAACCTGGCAGCCCCCTATCAGTGGGGAATTGATTATGGAAACATTTGGACTATCGCCTTCAAAGCCAGTAGGCCTAATCAAAGACGCAATCAAAGATGCCCTATTGGATGGCGTGATTGCTAATTCCTATGAGGCGGCTTTTCAATTCATGTTGGAAAAAGCGGCTTCTATGGGAATTCATCCAAAAAATTGACCAGTAATTTATCCCTAGCTTTGCGGTATGCCTATTTTGAAGTTTCGAGTTTTTTTTGAAGAAGACGATACCCTTTATAGGGATATTGCGCTATTCCATACCGATACATTCCTCAGCCTTCATCAGACTATCCTGAAGGCTTATGAGTTTGATCAAAAACATCAGGCAACATTTTTCCGAAGCAATGATCAATGGCAACGAGGTAGGGAAATAAGCTTAGCAGTTTATGAAAAGGATTACAAAGCTGCTCCTTTGTTGATGGATCAAACTACAATTGGTGCAGAGATAAAAAATTTAAATCAGCGCTTTGTTTACCTGTATGATTTTCATCGCAATTGGACTTTCCTGTTGGAACTTATCAATGTGTCTAAGGAGGAAAATCCCAAATTTACCTATCCGGCTATTACCCGAGTAGAAGGAATACCCCCCAGCCAATATGGAACCAAAGCATTGCTTGGGGAGAGATTTGCTGATGTTGAAGAGAAATACGACCTGAGTAAAACTGAAGATGGCTTTGCCGAGAAAGATGAAGAAGGGGAGGATATTAGTCTTGAAGAGGAAGGAATGAACGAGGAAGAGATTTAACTTGGTTCATGTCGCTGCCTCTTATCATACAAATTGCAGGACCCACGGCAGCTGGAAAAACTACACTTGCCATAGAGTTGGCTAAGTGGCTGGGCACTGAAATAGTTTCCTTTGACAGCAGGCAATGTTATCAAGAGCTTTCAATTGGGGTGGCGCGTCCCACTGTGGCAGAGTTAACTGCTGTTAAACATCATTTTATTGCCTCTCATTCTGTTCATCAACCAATTGATGCGCATGCTTATGCCCTACAAGCTCATGCAGTAGTTAAAAGTATTTTAGAACGCTTTCCTACAGTGGTAATGGTTGGAGGAACGGGGCTTTACTGGAAAGCATTTCACGAAGGACTGGATAAAATTCCTGAGGTTGAGTCGGCTATACGCAATGAAGTAATTGTGAAGTATCAACAACAGGGATTGGGTTGGCTTCAAGCCGAATTACGTAGTCTCGATCCCTTGTTTGCTTCCTCGGGCGAGATGAAAAATCCTCAGCGAATGATGCGCGCATTAGAAGTGTTTCGTGCAACAGGCAGTAGCATATTAACCTTTAGAAAAAAGGAAGCAACTACTCCTTACTATGCTTTATGCTCATTGGGTTTAACACGTCCGCGGACTCAACTTATTGAACTGATTGATCAGCGCGTGGAGCAAATGTTTGCCCAAGGATTGGTTGACGAAGTACAATCCTTGCTGCCCTATGCGGACTTACGACCGCTTCAAACAGTTGGGTACAGTGAAATATTCCAGTTTTTACAAGGTCATGGTACAGCAATAGATGCCAAGGAGCAAATAAAAATTAATACCAGGCAGTATGCAAAAAGACAATTGACTTGGTTTAGAAGACAGGATTCAATGCACTGGTTTGAGCCGGATCAATTATCGGCCATCCGCACACGAGTAAAAAAAGCAATGGACTAATCTTGTAGTTCTCTTTTATAGAGTTGAATGGTGTTTTCTAATCCCCATATCAGGGCATCACAGACTAATGCATGTCCTATACTTACCTCTTTGATCCAGGGAATTTGCCCATGAAAATATCGCAGATTGTTATGGTCCAGATCATGACCTGCGTTTAGAGAAAGCGATAATTCCTTTGCTACTAAAGCCGCTTGATAATAGGGAGCGATGGCTTTTTCCTTTTCACCATTTTGATAAAGAGTAGCGTACTGTTCCGTATATAACTCTACTCGATCTGTGCCCGTTTCTTTAGCGGCCCTGATCATTTCTTCCACTGGATCTACAAATAAGCTAACACGAATGCCTTGATCTTTGAATACACTAACCATCTTTTTCAGGTACTCCAGATGTGTAACAGTGTCCCAACCGTGGTCACTGGTTAATTGTCCTATGGTATCAGGCACTAAGGTTACCTGGGTTGGCTTAGTTGCTAAAACCAAATCAACAAATTGTTGTTCACGACAATTTCCTTCTATATTCAACTCCGTGGTGATTATTTTTTTAAGTGCTGCAACATCACTGTAACGAATATGTCGTTGATCGGGACGGGGGTGAATAGTAATTCCGTCTGCTCCAAATTGTTCTATCAGTTTGGTTGTTTTTAGCAGGTCGGGATTGTTTCCTCCTCGGGCATTACGGAGGGTGGCCAATTTGTTGATATTGACAGAGAGTTTTGTCACTTGACAAAGATATTGGCTAGGGCCGACTTATCTTTAAGCATCAATTACTTTCATGAAAACTTTCAACGGGCAGTTTTACCCAGGTTATTTTTCTCCCCCAAAGGATGCTACACTGTTATTATCAGATAAGACACTCAGTATTGGCTACCATGACCAGGCAGGAATACCCGGCAGACAAGATTGGTCAATCAATGAAGTACAAGGAGATTTTTTGTTCACCGAACAACGAAGCCGGTTTATCCAAATCAAAACGCAAGCTGAGTTCAGGGTGGCTGGTCGAGAGGCTTTTGAGTATTGGGAGGAAATAAAAAAAGAGGCTGAAAAATCTTGGTTCCAAAAAAAAAGAACAGGCAATATGCGCCGCACGGTTGCTTTATTAAGTGCAATGATACTGGCGGGAACGCTTCTTTATGTTTTTATGGTGCCTTGGCTGGCAGAACAAATGGCCGCAGTGGTTTCAAAAAAAACAGAGCGTCAATTGGGAGACAGCGTTTTTGAGGCTATGCAAAGTACCCAATCAACAGACACTATGGCCACGCGAGTGCTCAATGAATTTTTTACTGAATTAGCTATAGAAACAGATTACTCCATTCGTATTACGGTTGTAAAAGACCAGATGGTAAACGCATTTGCCTTGCCTGGTGGACAGTTGGTTGTATATACAGGATTATTGGAAAGCATGGAAACCTATCCTGAGTTAGCGGCTTTGCTGAGTCATGAGTTTGTGCATGTAGAAAAAAGACATGCCACTCGTTCTATTTTTCGATCCATGGGATCAGATCTTTTTATTACCCTGCTTTTTGGAAAAAGTAGTGGGCTGGCAACGCTGGTAATTGGTCAGGCCAATCAATTACGCACGCTGAGTTATTCCAGATCACTGGAAAAAGAGGCCGATCTGGAAGGTTATCGATTATTGAAAGAAAGGGGAATTGACCCAGCGGGATATGATCTATTATTCAAGCATTTGAAGGATGCTTCTCCCGGCACTGAAATTCCTGAAATGATCAGCAGCCATCCGGATACAGATAACCGTATGCAATACATTCGGGAGGCGGCGCGTGGACAAGTGGTCAAGGAAGATACTCGACTGAGTAGTATTTTTACACAACTTAAAAACTAGTCATATGATCTTAACAACAACTGCTGTAATTGAAGGAAGGCCGGTACAGGAATATTTAGGAGTAATCAATGCGCAAAGTATTATTGGCGCCAATATGTTCAAAGACATTTTTGCGGGACTGCGCGATTTGATTGGCGGGCGAAGCAAAACCTACGAGCGGGTAATTGAAGAAGCAAAAGAAGATGCCATGCGTGAATTGACACAGAAAGCGCAGTCTTTGGGAGCTAACGCGGTAGTTGGAATTGATTTGGACTTTGAAACGGTTGGAGCCAGTGGTAGCATGTTGATGGTAATTGCAACGGGCACCGCTGTTAGAATTTAATTCTTTATCATGAAAGGGGTTGGGATTACAAAGTATTTGCTTTTTGTGCTTTGTTGCATAACCACTGTTTCTTCGATTGGACAGCAATGTGCAATCAATCGGGATACGGATTTATTTACTAAAGAAACAAGACTAAGCTCAGGATTCATTGAGCTTTCAGGTGCTGCGGTAACCATTGATGCCGATAAGAAAGAGGTGGATATACTTTTTTCCTTCAAAACCAATCGATGCTTTGACGATGGTTGTACAGCAACTATTTATTTTACAGGAACCAAATCAAAGCTACTGTTGCGCAACGCAGGCACAATGAATTGTGAGGGGCTTTTTCATTTTATTTTCAGAAATGCAACTACAATAAACTATCAATTGAAAAAATTGGCCACTGCCAAGGTTAGTCACATCGTGTTTACCGATCGAGATCAAAAGATTTTCCCGGTAAACTTGGAAGAATCGATGCAAGAAAGGTTTATGCAAGCTGTGGATTGTGTCAGTAAAGAGGCCGTTAAGTTGATCCAATAAAAAAACCTCCATTAGCGGAGGTTTTTTTTATCAAGAAGTTGCATTGATCAATAACGATAATGTTCAGACTTGAAAGGACCCTCTTTGCTGATGCCAAGATATTCTGACTGTGCGGTGGTCAGTTGGTCTAACTCTACTCCAATTTTAGAAAGGTGAAGTCGAGCCACTTTTTCGTCCAAATGTTTAGGAAGAACGTATACTTTATTCTCGTAATTATTATTGTTGGTCCATAATTCAATCTGCGCCAATGTTTGGTTGGTGAACGAATTACTCATTACAAAGGAAGGATGTCCTGTGGCACAGCCCAGGTTAACCAACCGGCCTTCAGCTAAAATAATAATGTCGTTGCCATCCACATTGTAGATGTCTACCTGTGGTTTGATAGTGTCTTTTGTATGTCCGTAATTAGTATTCAACCAGGCAATATCAATTTCTATATCAAAATGTCCAATGTTACAAACAATGGCCTTGTCTTTCATACGTTTGAAATGTTCGCCCGTAATCAAGTCCCGACAGCCTGATGCGGTAACCACAATATCTGCCTCTTTCACAGCGTCGATCATCTTTTTTACTTCAAACCCATCCATGGCAGCTTGCAGTGCACAGATAGGATCTATTTCGGTAACAATTACCCGACATCCTGCTCCTGCTAACGAAGCTGCAGAACCCTTGCCCACATCGCCATATCCACCAACAACTGCAACCTTTCCTGCCAACATTACATCAGTGGCACGACGGATGGCATCCACCAAGGATTCTTTACAACCGTATTTATTATCGAATTTGGATTTAGTAACTGAGTCGTTAACATTGATAGCCGGCATTGGAAGCGTTCCTTTTACAACGCGCTCGTATAAACGATGTACGCCGGTGGTTGTTTCCTCAGATATTCCCTTAATATGCTGAACCAACTCAGGATATTTATCAAGCACGATATTGGTCAGGTCGCCACCATCATCCAAAATCATGTTCAACGGACGATCTTCACTACCAAAGAAAAGTGTTTGTTCAATACACCAATCCGCTTCCTCAATGGTTTGGCCTTTCCAGGCAAACACGCCAATACCTGCAGCGGCAATAGCAGCAGCGGCATGGTCCTGTGTTGAGAATATATTACAAGAACTCCATTTTACCTCAGCGCCCAATGCCACTAATGTTTCGATCAATACAGCGGTTTGAATGGTCATATGAAGACAACCGGCTATTCGCGCATCTTTTAAGGGTTGAGATGGGCCATACTCGGAACGAATGGCCATTAGCCCAGGCATTTCTGCTTCAGCTAAGCGAATTTCTTTGCGACCCCATTCGGCCAGAGAAATATCAGCTACTTTGTTGGATAAATTAAAATCAATGGATTTGGTGATGGTTGACATATTACTGGTTTGTTACAAGGCGCAAAGCTACATTATTAATCAATAAAGCCCTACTTGTCAAAGGGCTATTTGCATAATATAATCATTCATGTAAAAACCCTTACCGATCTCTACGTCTATTGTTTCGCGTATTGAAAATCCAAGCTGCTGATAAAATCCTACTGCTTTATTGTGTCGATTTACCTGCAACTCAAGGGTATGTGCACCCAGCCCTTTGATTTGTTCTATGAGCTTAGCTATAAAGTAGCGCCCAGCTCCTTTTCCTTGTGCAGTGGGCAAAACATACAATTTGTGTAGCTTAAACTCACCGGCACGCAGCTCTTGATATGAAGCATAACCAATAGGCATAAGCGCTTGAAAGAGTAATAAAAAAGTGGCGCCTTCCTTCATCTGTTGGGTAAGAGAGGAGGGGCTGTACATCAACTCTAACATATAGTTTAATTGCTCTGCTGAAAGAATTGATGAATAAGTTTGCGGCCAAACCTGCATGCATAAGGTTCGAATTAATTCAATGTCTTTGACAGATGCCGCTTGTACTAAATAAGCATTAGGTTGGCTGGTCATTCATTCTTTTTAAGAATTCGATTCAACAACCCTTTTTTCTTTTCTTCTTTTTTAGCAGATGCCGGAGTATGATGAGAAGGATCTGTTTCGTTCTTGAGAAGAGTATCTTTTTTAGGTAGCTGAACGGGCTTTGAGTCCTCTTCACGAACAGGAGTGGATTCGGGGCCTATATAAGGGACGGTTTCAATCTTATAGTCTTCTTCCGAACCCACACCCATATCTTCTCCTTCGGCACCTGGTCTTAATTCAAGATCGCTTAAAAGGATATCGGCACTGTTCATTGAGTTGCCCATTTCCGCAGGAACAACAAACCTGGCTTCACGCTCAAGTCCGGTGCGGCTATTTGCTAAGGCTTTTCCAAAGAAATATTCGCAAATTGGTCGGGCCATTCTGGATGCTTCACCTTCGTTTCTAATAAACTGGTCATCAAACCCAACCCAGGCACCTGCTAATATTTGAGGGGTAAATCCTAGGAACCAAGCATCTGCATTTTCATTGGTGGTTCCGGTTTTTCCTCCCATCTCTGCTGCGCCCACCCGGCTACGCATGCCTGCTGCCGTTCCAACATCAACCACTCCTTGCATCATTCGCACCATAGTAAAAGCAGTGGATTCGCTTATTACTTCTTTTCTATTGGCGCTGAAGTCAAATCGCTTAATCACATTTCCATTCCTATCCTCTATACGGCTAATGGCAAAGGGTTTGGTTGAAAAACCTCTTCCGGAAAAAATGGTATAGGCCCACATCATTTCAAATAATGATAAATCACAGGATCCCAGAGCCACCGAAGGGTAGGGGCCAATAGGAGTTGGAATGTTTAAACGTCCCATAAATTCTGCAAACTGCTGGGCTCCTATTTGTTTCATGATATAAGCAGAAGCGCAATTTTTTGAAAAGGCCAAGGCAGCCGACATAGACCCAGCCCCTCCTTTACATTCTTTACTGGCTGGCACCCATCCGTTACCTTCAAAATACTGTGGTTCATTGGGAAGTTCCGTTTCCGGTGTAAAACCTCTTTCTTCCACGGCTTGTGTATAAAGCAAAGGTTTAATGGTAGAGCCTACTTGTCTTTTGGTTTTAATATTAACATGGTCGTACTTATACGTTTTAAAATGAATGCCTCCTACCCAAGCACGAATCTCTCCGGTTACAGGATCCATAGCCATGAATGAAGCTTGCTCCATTTGTCGGTGATACTTGATGGAATCTAGTGGAGTCATCATTGTATCCGTTTCCCGACGTAGGTTCCAAGCAAATACTTTCATCCGAACAGGCTCCTTGAAACTAGCACGAATTTCTTTTTCACTCCATCCATCTTCTTCCAAATTGCGCCAGCGGTCTGATTCTTTCATGGCTCTTTCTAGTATTGATTCTTTGCCAATCCAGATCTTACCTGATTTAATAGAATTACGATTGTTTACATTTTTTTGAAGTTGCGACATATGCATGGCCAAGGCTTCTTCGGCATATTGTTGCAGTTGAACATTGATGGTGGTATAAATTTTTAACCCGTCGTTGTAAATGCTGTAGGGTTCTCCCTCAGGATTAGTGAGTCCCTTTAACGCTTCCTTGATTTCTTCTTTTAGTATTTCTCTGAAATAAGGAGCATATCCGGTATTCTCATCCATTTTCTTGTAATTCAACTGGATGGGTAAAGCTTTAAGTTGAGCGGTTTTTTCGCTGGTAATTTTATTGTTGACCTCCATTTGCCCAATTACCACATTTCTACGATCTAAGGCCGCCTTGGGATTACGCACAGGGTTATAAATACTATTTCCTTTGAGCATTCCAATTAAAAGCGCCGCTTCCTCTATGTTGAGTCGATCCGGTTCTTTTTGAAAAAAAGTGCGAGAGGCATTTCGGATCCCATAAATATTATTGCCAAATGGCACTGCGTTTAAATAAAGGGTAATAATCTCCTCTTTGGTTAAGTTCTTTTCTAGCTTAACTGCAATTATCCACTCTTTAAGCTTTTCAATTACTCGCCAGGCTTTGTTTCGGCTTCCTTGCGCCAGCAACGCTTTAGCCAATTGTTGTGTAATGGTACTACCTCCTCCTTCGGAACCCATTGTAACTACAGCGCGTAGTGTTGATTTGAAATCAATACCACTGTGCGAATAAAAGCGTTCGTCCTCTGTAGCAATTAGCGCATCTATTGCATGGCGGGAAAGGTCTCTGTATTTTACATTGCTTCTGTTGCCTCGCTCGGTATAGTATTTGCCCATTAGTGTTCCATCTATTGCGTACACTTCCGAAGCTTGCAGAATAGAAGGATTTTGTAATTCATTGAGCGAAGGCATTTTTCCAAAAAGTCCGAGGTTGGCTAAAAAGATCAATAAAAAGAATGCCAGTAATCCCCAGCCAAAAAACTTCCAAAATAATCGAACAGTTGGTTTCATGTTGCTAAGTTAGGGTCTCTTGCTGTTAAGGAAACGTTGATAGACAGCCAGGTCCTTGAGTTGCCGGAGTGTAATTAGATTGGCGGCAGATATGGGCATCCAAAAATACTTTTCCGAAGGGAGCCAGGGCACCACCTCGATAGCTGATTGAGGTTTAATATTTGCCAGATAATTAGTAACTGCTTGGTAGTTTTCAAAACTGCTTATTACAATCACCCGAAACTGGTTGTCTAAATTCACTAACTCCTTATGAAAACTCCGGGTATTAAAAACGGTACGATTGTAATTATCAATGGATCGCATGGCCTCAGCTGCAAGCACCGGATCCACTTCTTTCAAGACAAATAATGCCAGGTGGTCTGTTTGTTCTTCCCAGGTGTAAAGGTTGGAAGGAGGGCGCTGACTGGATGTGTCGGCAGTTGCATTTGGAATAACAGGTGCCATCATTGGTTTTTCGGGCTCCGACGTCTTTGCGCGCTTACTTATGGCATCTAGTAAATCAGTTGCGCGTAAATAAAGTGGAGAATTGGGATAACGCAATTGCAAGGATGTAAGCAATTGGATAGCTGTACTGTCTTTTTTTTGTTGAACATAGTAAACCGCTTCAATATAGAGGAGTTGCGGAGTCCAATGACTTTCTCCTGCAGTTTGTTCAGCTTCTTTTTTAAGCTTTACGGCTTCCTCATAGGCTCCTTTTGCAAAAAGAGCATAGATGGGGGCGTAAATACTATCCTGCAACTTTGATTGCTGCTGTGCTACTGTAGATTCTCGCCCATTGAGCAGGGCTGTAAATTGACTTTGAGCATAGCCATCATTCATTTCTTTTAGAATAACTGTTGCTTTATCCAGATTTCCACCTCTCCATGCACAGTTGTGCTGGTGAAACAATACTTCATCCATTTTTTCATAGCCGGAAAACTCGATGTTTATACGATCAAGCAATTTTAATCCTGCTGTGCAATCTTCAATTTCCTGAATCAGTATTCTGCCAGCGTCGAGTAATGCCGTGGCCAATGAATCCGTGCAAACTTTCTTTTTCTCAGCGGTTAACGGCAATCCTGCGTAAAGTGTTTCAAAGTCAATGGACGAACCTGTTGCACCGGATTTTGTTCCCGTAGAATCCTTCCCGCTTGCTTGTACTAATGCAAGGGTGGATTGCATGTTTGCTACTCTTCTCCAATTATCCATATTGGGACGGTTTCCCCACCGGGCAATAAAAGCGGCCTGACCCCTGCTTCGGCTGGAGACATTATAGAAATACCATTCGCCTTTTTCTGTTTCACCTCCAAATAAAGAGGGCGCTTGCAGGAGAGTTGGTAAGGGACGAGAAACAGCTAATGCAGGATCTTCTTGCAAACCCTCCTGCTTACGTAATTGTTTGACTATTTTTTTTACGGCTTCTTTTCTTTCTTCCTCCGGTAAGGAAGCCAGCAGTAACAGGCTGTCTTGATTTGCAATAGTTGCTAGTTTGCTGACCAATGATTTTAACGCTCTTTTTTTTATGGCTATCCTTTCCGGATCAATGGGCAAACTGTCAAGTGTTTTCAGACTATCGTAATATTGAGCCGCCATTGCGTAGGAACCTGATTCGTAGGAGATTTCTGCCAACTGTAAGAATGCTTTATTTCTTTGCAAGGTATTATTAGTAGTTGCCTTTGTGCTTTGATTCAAGGATTCGATAGCACGGCTTTTATTTCCAAGGTTCAAATCCATTTGAGCAGCCGCATAATAAATGATGTCTTGATAAGCGCTGTACTTTTCTTTTGAACTCATTTCAAGTAATCTACGCACATTGCTATTGGCATAGTCCAAATCTGCTCTATTAACCCGAATGGCGGCAATTCGTGCTTGTATTTCCAAAATCAAATCAGCAGAGTGGGGGATGGCTTTACTGTAATATTGGTTGGCGGCTAAGTAGTTTCCAGCTTTTTCAAATAATTGGCCTGTTAAAAATTCCCATCTCGCTTTTTCATTTAATGTAGAAGCCCCTTCAAGAGCTTTCGACAGATGAATCGCTGCGCTATCCCAGCGTTTTTGCTGGTAAAATGATAAAGCAATCAATTCTTCTAATGCCGTATTCAGTCTTTTGGGAAAGACGGGATCGTTCCGTAGCATTTCGATTAAACCGGCTGCTTCCGGTAATTGTTCTTGTGCCAGATGAGTTCGGATCATCCAAAGCAGTGCTTCATTTCTTTTGGGAGGAGCAGTTCCCATTTTATATAAGAGTCCGCTTTTTTCCTCACTGGCTATGCTATTGATACGATTTCCATCCCTTCTACTCCCTATTGATTTGAAATAGCCATCTTTTCCACGAGGAGCATAATAGTAATTGACAAATTGAAAGACCTGAAATGCCGAATCAAATTTTTCTTGCAGGTAATAAGCCATTCCCCATAACAAGTATAGATTATCATTCCAATCATTCCTAAGGTCATGCAAGGCAATTCCGGATGATGCTTTTTGAATAACGCTATCCAGGTCCGTAGAATCTTTACGGGTAGTTTGCAAACTAAAATTGTAAAAAGGAAGCAGTGTGCTATAATCTTCACGGTGAGCTGCTTTTGCCTTTTGGAGGATCTCGTTTAGTTTTCTTGTGGCATTATAGGTGAAGTTGTAATGGGTAACCGTGTTTTGAATAAGTCGAGCTGGCTGACCCAGCTTACCTTCTTTTGTTTTTTCAGAACGGAGCAATCTGTCCTTGTACTCCTCCTCTTTGGGTAGGTCAATGCGAAAACCCTGTTGTGAAAGGGTGGGAACTGGCCATCCAAGCAACAGTAGAATTAAAAGCCCAATCAGGGAACACGCATTCCGCATATCTTCTTGCAATCTAGCTCCTTAATAACTGATTTTCAAATTATTTAGTGTGTGAGACCTTGATTTTTTGTGATTATCTTGATTGAGTTTCAATGGGTTTTAGTATTGCTGTACCTTACCTTCATACCTTTGCGCAAACAATGGCAAAATTAGAATTACCAGCAGGGCTAAAGCGATTGAGAAGTCGATACCGCTTGGTTGTCATGAATGATGACACCTATGAAGAGGTAGTGACTTTTCGATTGTCTCGTCTTAGTGTTTATATGGTACTTAGCACAGTGTTTGTAGTGTTGGTTGGGCTAACTACGGCGTTGATTGTTTTCACCCCCCTTAAATATTACATACCCGGGGCGGGTTCGGATTATACCGCTGTTACGGCTCTTAAAAGACTGCAATACAGGGTGGATTCAGTGGCCAGGGAAGATGCCATAAAAAATCAGTATATTCTCGGCCTGAAAAAAGCCTTGTCAGGCGAGGCGGCTATTTCTTTGGATACTACGCAGCTTGACATTCCTCCAGTTTCAGTAATTAGTGATTGAATCAATAATAAAATTATGTTTACTACAAAAACAAAAACAAACATGCAAACTAATCTACCTCAACCTGGCAGCGCGGCTACTTTAATTAGTGCAGGCACTGTTCTAAAGGGTGACATCAGCAGTAACGGCGACCTGCGAATTGATGGTACCGTGATAGGTAACGTTAAAACATCTTCCAAGATCATTATTGGCAACACCGGTGTTGTAGAGGGAGATATTATCGGTAATCAAGCAGATGTTACCGGTAAAGTAAATGGAAATATTCGTGCTAACGAATTGCTTCAATTGCGTGGCGAATGCGTGGTGTCCGGCAATCTTTATGCAGGCAAATTACAAGTGGAGCCTTCCGCAACCTTTAATGGACAATGCCATATGGGGGCCAATGTGGTGGACATGACCAAAGATGAACAACAGTCCCAAGCCATTGCACGATAAAGCAAAGACGGATTTGCTTAAGTATGCAGGCCTTGCTTCGCAGTTGTTGGTATACCTAGCCATTGCTGTGGCTGCAGGTATAAAAATTGACCGTTGGATAGGTGTGTTTCCATTGTTAACCATTTTGTTTCCACTGCTCACCTTGGCATCTATTTTTTATAAACTTTTTAAAGAAACAGGTGGTTCAAAATAGTCGCAAATGAAAGTTTTGAATAAAACTTCTTTGGTATTTATTTGGATGCTGTTGGGCTGCTCTGCTATTTTATTATTATCGGGCTCCTGGTTAAAGATGCATCAGGTAGATGTTTCCCTGATTTGGGCAACTAATTTGCTGTTATTTTTTGTTGCTATTTTTTCGGCAAATCTCATTGAAAAAAGTTTTGCCGATCCAAATCCACAGGCTTCCATACGTGCGGTAATGCTTTCTTTTATTATAAAATTCTTTGTGCTGGCTATTGCTGCGTTTATTTATCTCTACGCAAAACGTCAATCCCTAAATCTTCCTGCGCTTTTTGGCGCTGCATTGCTATATGTGTTATACGCTGGAGTGGAAGTGAAGCTACTTCTCCGGGTATTGAAATAATGAGTTATGCCCAAAAAGGAAGTTTCGCTTGATTTTATAACTCACTTTTTGCCGGAGGGCACCCACCAACAAATACTTTTTCTTTTACAACAACACCGTGTTCATCTTACTATCACCCGCGAGCGAAAAACAATACTGGGAAATTATCGACATCGCAGTGGAAATCTTCAGCACCGAATTACTGTAAATGGAAATCTTAATCCCTATGCGTTTTTAGTGACCCTTTTACACGAACTGGCTCATTTGTTAACCTATGAACAATTTAATAATCGTGTGCGAGCGCATGGGAGAGAATGGAAACATTGCTATGCCAATTTGCTGCACACTTTTCTAACGCAGGAGCTTTTGCCGCCGTCGCTTCAAAAAGCATTGCAAGAAGTGTTAGTTAACCCTGCGGCCAGTAGTTGTGCAGAAGATGGGTTAATGCGGGCATTACGACAATATGATCCACCCAAAGAAAATGTTCATTTCTTGGAGGAATTACCTGTGGGGGCATCGTTTAAAATAAAAGATGGTCGCGTTTTTCGGAAAGAGGCCTTGCTTCGAAAACGGTTTAAATGCAGGGATTTAAAAACAGGAAATTATTATCTATTTTCTCCTGTATATGAAGTAGAAAAATTAGGGGAACAACCGCAATGATAATCTAGGCCACTGCTTTTTTTACAAGAGCAGCTGCTTCACTCAACAGGATAGCGGATTGCACTTTTAGGCCACTTTCATCAATCAATTTTTTAGCTTCCACCGCATTAGTGCCCTGCAATCTAACAATGATAGGAATATTGATGTTGCCCAGATTTTTATAAGCGTCAATAACCCCTTGCGCAACCCGATCACACCGTACGATACCTCCAAAAATATTTATCAATATTGCTTTTACTGCTGGATCTTTCAGAATAATTTTAAATCCAGCTTCCACTGTTTGTGCATTAGCAGTTCCTCCAACATCCAAAAAGTTGGCAGGTTCGCCTCCGCTAAGCTTAATCATGTCCATGGTAGCCATGGCCAGACCAGCACCGTTCACCATGCATCCTACATTACCATCCAACTTTATAAAATTCAGATTGTACTGACCTGCTTCTACTTCAGTGGGATCTTCTTCAGATAGGTCTCTAAGTGCAGCAAGATCAGGATGACGCATAAGCGCATTGTCGTCCAGGTTCATCTTACAATCTACTGCCAAGACCTTATCATCAGCCGCTTTGAAAAGCGGGTTGATCTCTAGCATAGAACAATCCAATCCAATAAACGCATTATAGAGATTAGTTACAAAGCGAACACAGTTTTTAAAGGCCGCACCACTCAGTCCTAGGTTAAATGCAATTTTACGAGCTTGAAAGGGTTGTAGACCGCCTCCGGGATACACCCACTCCTTAAATATTTTTTCAGGGGTATGATGGGCCACTTCTTCAATGTTCATGCCACCTTCTGTGCTATACATGATCACATTTTGCCCTTTTGAACGATCCAGCAAAATAGACAGATAAAACTCTTTTCTTTCGCTAGGGCCATCGTAATACATATCCTGTGCCACCAGCACTTTGTTGACTACCTTCCCGGTTGGTCCGGTTTGTAAAGTAACGAGAGTGCCGCCTAAAATTTTTTCTGCAAAATCAGTAATATCCTCTAAGCTCTTACCCACCTTAACACCATTGATTCCGTTCTCTTTGATGGCGCCTTTTCCTCGGCCACCCGCATGAATTTGTGCTTTTATTACAGCAAACTTGCTTCCGGATACCTCTTGGATTGTTTTATAAGCATCCTGTGCTTCCTGAACGGTTGAACAAGCTACGCCTTCCTGTACCGGAACATTATATTTCTTGAGCAATTCCTTGGCCTGATATTCATGCAGGTTCATAGGAAAAAATTTTCGCAAAGATAGGGCAAAAGTGAGAGGATAATGCCTTCTTTTAACGATTGCTTTCGAAAGGACCGGCTATTTTTGTAGCTACCTTGATTACAATCAGAAATTATACCATTCTACTACTATCGCTGGCTTCTTTTAAAATAGCGGCCAGTCAGGAAATTCCTGTAATGCGCAATCCAAGCAGAGCTCGAAACTTGATGCAAGGTGCTCCCAATGGTTTGGGTAAGCTGGGAAATTTAACTTCAATGGGGGCAACGAAGGACAGCATGAAGCGCAGAGATAAATTAGAAGATTCCATTACCATCTCCTACAGATTGTTAAATCAGCCTCTTACTTATTTATTAGACTCTACAATTGAGGATTTTACAAAACGCTTTCCACTAAAGTCAACCACGCTGCACCTGGGAAACTTAGGTGGAGCCACACGTCCATTACTTTTTTCAACTCATCTGCAACCAGGATTTGATGCAGGCTTTCACGGATATGATACCTATCGCCTACAACCAAGTGAAATTCCATTTTTTCAAACTACCCGCCCTTATACTGAGTTAGAATATTCATTGGGATCACGAGTGGAGCAAATTATTGGCTTGCAGCATACACAAAACATCAATGCGAGATGGAACTTTTTCTTTCGCTACCGAATGATCAATTCTCCTGGTATTTTTCAACATCAACGTTCTAATCATTCCAACTTTGTTTTTTCAACACGATATCAATCTAAAAATCTTCGCTATCAATCCTGGGCCCTATGGTTGACTAATAAATTGCAATCGGAAGAAAACGGGGGTATTATTGACACTACGGATATCTTAAACGATCCCATATTTGTGGATCGGTTCAATATTCCTGTTTGGTTGGGAGGAGCAGACAATTTTTCTTCCAATTTCTTCAATACCCGAATTAAAACCGGCAACCAATACCAGAACCGAGTTTTGCTCTGGCGAAACCAATATGATATAGGAAGAAAGGATTCGTTGGTTACTGATTCAACTGTAGTTCCTTTATTCTTTCCTCGTGTACGGATAGAGCACCAGCTCCGTTTTGACAAAGAGCAGTATGCCTTTATCGATAAGCTTCCCAGGGTATCCTATTACAATCGTTTTTATCAAATCCCCCTTCGAGTGGGAGACACCATTGACTTACGTGATCAGTGGCAGCTGTTGACCAACGATTTTTCTATTTATCAGTTTCCTGACGAAAAAAATTTAAAGCAATACTTTAAAATAGGAGCTTCGCTGCAATTAATTTGGGGCACTACTTCATTGCGTCCCAACTCATTTTTTAATTCATCCGGTATTGTTTCCTATCGAAATATTACCCGAAATAAAAAATGGGACTTGGCCTTAGATGGAGTATTGTATTTTGCCGGATTTAATGCGGGAGACTACCAAGCCACAGCTCGCATGCAACGATTTTTCGGTAGCAAGAGGAATACAATTGAATTAAATGCCTCTAATACCAACAGACGTCCTTCTTTTGCTTTCGACAAACGAAGTAGTTTTTACCTTTCTAAACGCATATTGGAGTTCAACAAGGAAAATCGTACACAGATAGGAGTGGTCTTGGATCTTCCGGCCATCGGAACCAGACTTATTGGCAACTATTCATTACTGAGCAATTACACTTATTTCACCGGCTTCTACCAACCACAACAAGAATCCAGTTTGTTTACTTTATTGCAGCTTTCTATGTTGAAAACATTCTGCATAGCCAAACACTGGCGTTGGCATGCCGAAGCATATTGGCAACTACGAGTTGGCTCGGCTCAGGTAAATACCATTCCTTTTTATTTACGAAACCGATTGGCATATGAGGGTAATCTCGGATTTAAAAATTTAAAATTGGCCACGGGCGTTGAACTAAGATATCGCCCTCCCTATAAAGCGGATGCTTATTCCCCATTATTAGGGCAATTTTTTTATCAGGATAGCCTTACGGTACAAAATTCTTTACCAGACATTGCCTATTATATCAATTTTAAAATCCGATCCTTAACCGCATTTGTACGTGCAGAAAACCTCAACACAGCACGTGATTTACAAGGATTTGGCTTTACCCGTAATAATTTAGTAGCTACAGGTTATGCATTAAACGGGCTTCATATCAGGGTAGGTATTAATTGGCAATTTGTTAACTAGTTGACGGCTCTTTTTTATTACCTTCGAGCTGCATGTTTCGTTTATTATTTGTTACGGCAATATTCGCTTATGGATTTAGTTCTATGGGTTGGGTATTAGATGTGCATTATTGCAAAGGAAAAGTAGAGGAAATACATTTTTTTGAACACAAAATGTCTTCCTGCAATTCGAACGAGATGCCTGCCGAAGATTGCGGTGATTGCTGCTATGAGGAGGCGGCTTTTGTTATGTTGATTCAAGATCAACGGCCACCTGTAACATTGAATTTTACTTTGCAGTCTCCTGTTTTTTCTTTGCCTCCAACCAGTATACTGACAGGCAAACTTTGCTCATGTTCAAGCCAACATGTTGCTGACTTTTCTCATTCTCCTCCTGGAAAACACATTCCAATATTTTTGCAAAACAAGGTATTCCGGATTTGATTCTTGTATTTTGCTCAACCATTGGGTTGACTTTCTATCGTTGTATATTATTTTTTAAAATTCAATTTTTCATATTATGAAAACAAAACAATTATTCGTTGCTGCTGCTTTTTTGCTGAGCAGCTTTGCTGGTGTGCAAGCACAAAATAAAAATGAATCCTTTCAGGTTTCCGGAAACTGTGGCATGTGTAAAAGTCGTATTGAGCAGGCTGCAAAAGATGCAGGTGCTACTGAAGCTTTCTGGAATGTTAATAGCAAAAATCTTTCGGTAACCTATGACCCAGCTACTAGTTCACTTTCTAAAATTCAAGAGCAAATAGCTTTAGTTGGGCACAATAATGCTGGCGCAAAGGCTACAGATGAGGCCTATGCTAAATTGCCAAACTGCTGCAAGTACGAACGCTCAGAAGCTGCTGCTGCAGGTGAGGCACATTGCAAAGATGCAAGCAAGGGCTGTTGCAAGTCAGGCAAATGTGAAAAGTCAGACAAAGAAGCTTGCTGCAAAGACGCCGGCAAAGAGGGATGCAAAAAAGACAAGTGTGAGAAGAAAGACAAATGTGAGAAGAAAGACAAATGTGAGAAGAAAGACAAAGGGGCTTGCTGCAAAAAAGACAAGCGCGAAAAGAAAAGTGCAGCGGATAAATCTTGATGTGCTCCTTGCACACTGATCCATGCGCAATGTAAAGATCAACTTTTGCAATACTGCTGTCTACCTTCAAAGGTGGGCAGCAGTATTTTTTTTAATATTTCTACTTTCCACTTCTGACGGAATTGCTCAAGCGCTTAGACAAGAGCCAGCAATAGATTTTAAGCTTCCTAATGCAAAAGGGGATAGTATTTCGTTGAGTCAGTTTCGGGGTAGTGTAGTGCTCCTGGATTTTTGGGCTTCTTGGTGTGGCCCTTGCAGGGCTGCTAATGAGCACCTGGTAAAAATTTATCGCAGCTATCGTAATCAAAATGTTGTTTTTTTAAGCGTTTCATTGGATGAAAGCCAAAGTGAATGGCTTCGTGCGGTAAAAAAAGACAAGGTATCCTGGACTCAACTGATTGATAAAAAAGCTTGGGATTCACCTGTAGCGGCGGCTTGGGATGTATATTCTATTCCAACAACATTTTTAATTGATCAAGAGGGAAATGTGGTAGCCAGAAATTTAATGGGGGCAGCGTTGGAGTCGGGAATTAATAAATTGTTGAAGCAGTAGATCATTTCAAATAATTAGTATATGAAATCCAGAAGAACCTTTATTAAAACAGCAGGCTTAGTTAGTGTCTTTGGTGCCCTCTCACCTTCAATTGCTCAACCCCTAGGGTCGGCTATTCCACAATCTCCACTATTGGGTGCTGAGGATATTGACTTTACTCAACAACCCCTTCCTTTTTCATATGCAGCACTAGAACCGGTTATTGATTCTCTTACCATGGAAATTCATTTCACAAAACATGCTGCGGCTTACGCAAAGAATCTATTGGATGCATGCACTGCAGAAAAGGTAGACCTAACAAATACTAAATTAACAGCGCTTTTGGCTAAGATTTCAGCATACTCTACGAAGATGCGTAATAATGCCGGCGGGCATTATAATCATGAATTTTTTTGGCGTACGCTTGTGCCTGTCGATAATGGCCATGCGAGAATGCCATCGGGTGATTTAAGGGAAGCAATGGACAGCGATTTTGGTTCATTTGAGAATTTCAAGACGCAGTTCAATGAAGCCGCAAAGAGCCGATTTGGAAGTGGCTGGGCTTGGTTAATAAAAACGGCAGATGGAAAATTAAAAGTTGGTTCCACCCCTAATCAAGACAATCCACTCATGGATCTTAGTGAATTGAAGGGCACTCCACTGCTTGGATTGGATGTGTGGGAACACGCTTATTATCTAAAATATCAAAATAAAAGACCAGATTACATTGCTGCATGCTGGTCTTTATTCAATTGGGAGATTATTGATAGAAGATTTAAAAACGCTTAAGTTTTTTCCTATAAGTAATTTTCCATTGGCTCACAGGTGCAAATCAAGTTGCGATCACCATGCGTATTATTTACGCGAGACACGGATGGCCAAAACTTATTATGCATAACATAAGGAAGTGGAAAAGCGGCTTCCATACGTGTATAGGTGTGGGGCCATTGATCAGCCATTACTATAGCTTGTGTGTGAGGTGCGTTTTTTAGTAGATTATCCTTGGAATCTGCTTTCCCCTCTTCTATGGCACGGATTTCCTCACGAATGGCAATCATGGCGTCGCAGAAACGATCCAGTTCGGCCTTATCCTCGCTTTCTGTAGGTTCAATCATTATCGTGCCAGCCACAGGAAAGCTCATAGTAGGAGAATGGAATCCATAATCCATCAGTCGCTTAGCCACATCCTCCGCTTCAATTTCAGCTGACTTTTTGAAAGGGCGCAAGTCAACAATGAACTCGTGTGCACACTGTCCGTTTTGATTGGTAAAAAGAATGTCGTAATGAGAGGCCAATCGAGCCCGCATATAATTGGCGTTTAATATTGCGTATTCGGTTGCTTCTTTAAGGCCAGCTGCACCCAGCATTCTGATATAGGCATATGAAATTAACAGGATCAAAGCTGAGCCATAGGGTGCTCCTGATACAGCATTTGCAGTTCCCTCTATGATATGACCGGGTAGATAAGGTTTTAAATGCTCTTTTACACAAATCGGACCCATGCCTGGGCCACCACCACCGTGTGGGATGGCAAATGTCTTATGAAGATTTAAATGACAAACATCAGCTCCAATTAATCCAGGCGCAGTTAAGCCCACTTGGGCATTCATATTAGCACCATCCATATACACCTGTCCTCCATGAAGATGAATAATGCTGTTGATTTCTTTTACGGTTTCTTCAAAAATCCCATAGGTGCTTGGATAGGTGATCATGATTCCGGCTAACTGATTACTGTGGGTTTCTGCTTTTTGCCGCAAATCATCCAAATCAATATAACCGTTAGCCAATGCTTTTACTACCACCACTTTCATGCCCACCATTACTGCAGAGGCAGGGTTGGTGCCATGGGAAGAGATGGGAATCAGCATTACATCACGGTGCGCATTACCTTGCGCTGTGTGATAAGCGCGTAATGTCAACAAGCCAGCGTACTCTCCTTGTGCACCACTATTAGGTTGTAAGCAACATGCATCAAAAGCCGTTATATCACATAGGTGCTGACTTAATTCTTCCATCACCAGATGATATCCTTTGGCTTGCTCTTTAGGGATAAATGGATGCAGGCTGTTCCATTCAGGCCAGCTTAAAGGAATCATTTCGCTGGCGGCATTCAACTTCATGGTACAACTTCCCAATGAGATCATTGATGTGTTCAACGAAAGATCTTTATTCTCCAGTTGTTTTATATATCGCATCAGCTGGCTTTCACTTCTATGCATATTAAACACGGCTTGTGTTAAATAAGTGCTGGTTCGATTTAATGTATCAGGCCAGTTACTAACCGTTTGGGATTTGTCCAATGAGAAACTGACGGGCTGTATATCGTCTTCAAAACAATTGATCAAATCATACAAGTCTTCCAAACTTGTGGTTTCGTCTAGGGATAATGTAATTAGATCAGGACCTGGGTAACGAAGATTGATATGTTGCGCTTCGGCTTTAGCACGAATTGCCGCTATGCGGTCTGTTTGAACAGTGATAGTATCGAAGTAATAAGCAGTAATTAGATTGTAGCCTCTTTCTTTTAGTGCCTCTGCCACAAGTCTTGTTAGCGTAGTGATACGGGTGGCAATATTCTTCAACCCATCTGGTCCATGATACACCGCATATAGCGCAGCCATATTTGCCAGCAATGCTTGTGCAGTGCAAATATTGGAGGTGGCTTTTTCACGTTTGATATGTTGCTCTCTGGTTTGAAGCGCCATACGAAGTGCTCGCTTTCCCTTTGCATCAATACTCACGCCAATGATTCGTCCGGGAATATTTCTTTTAAACTCGTCTCGAGTAGCAAAGAAAGCGGCATGTGGTCCACCATATCCTAGGGGAACCCCCAATCGTTGAGCTGAGCCAATAGCTGCGTCAGCACCTAATTCTCCTGGAGAAGTCAACAAAGTAAGTGCAAGTAAATCAGTAGCCATTACCACAAAAGCTCCTTGGGCATGTGCTTTTTGGATGAACGCTTGATAATCTACTACAGCTCCTTTGTTGTTAGGGTATTGCAACAGAGCGCCAAAAAAGGTGTGGTCAAGAATTGCCGTTTTGTGATCGCCCTCAACTAGTTCAATCTGTATAGGTAAGGCCCGGGTACGCAACAAGTCTTTTGTTTGGGGAAACACTTCCTGATCCACAAAAAAACGAGGCCGTTCAATATGCTCTTGTTTATTCAGTGAATTGAAAAACATGGTCATGGCTTCGGCTGCAGCAGTTGCTTCATCCAATAAAGAAGCGTTGGCTATAGGTAGTCCTGTTAAGTCAGCGACCATAGTCTGGAAGTTGAGTAAACTTTCCAAACGTCCTTGTGAAATTTCTGCTTGGTAAGGAGTATACTGTGTGTACCAACCTGGATTTTCAAAAATATTTCGAAGTATCACAGCAGGTGTGATGGTATTGTAATAGCCCTGTCCGATATAAGTTTTCCAAACTTGATTTTGTTGAGCAATAGTTCGTATATGTTGTAAATAGGCGTATTCTGTCATGGCCGATGGAACGTTCAGTTGACGTTCCATTCGAATGGTGCCAGGCACACTTTTGTCGATCAACGAGGGGATGTCTTTTTCACCGATCACGGATAGCATCTCTTGTGTTTGGTTGATTGTGCCAATATGTCGACTACTGAATTCTGTTGATTGATTATGAAGAATATCCATATTAGTGCGTTCAATTTGTGGGCAAAATTACGGGTAAGTTCCTTTCTTTGCCGAATGAACAAGGCCTTGTTAGTAAACTGGGAAAAGAAAGCCAAGGAGCGTCAAAAACTCTACAAACAATTTCTTCAACGTGTGCAAAAAAACCAAGTGTTGAAGCGGCAAGAGGCATATCATGAGGAAGCATTTGATCAAGTGAACTGCCTCAGCTGTGCCAACTGCTGTAAAGGGTATTCTCCAAGATTTAAAACACCGGACATTAAAAGAATCAGCAAATTGTTGGGCATGAAAGAGGGGCGGTTCATAGAAAATTATCTACAGGAAGACCAGGAAGGAGACTTTGTGTTGCAACAAACGCCCTGTCCCTTTCTGGGCACCGACAACTATTGCAGTATTTACGAGGACCGGCCTTCCGATTGTAAGCGATTTCCCTACACAGATGAGGATATATTGGTGAAAAGGGCATCCCTGACCCTGAAGAATACTACCTTCTGCCCAATTACCTATCTGGTAATAGAACGATTGATGGAAAATATCCCTAAACCTTAATACTCAAATTTTCGAATAGTAGGATTTTTAATCCAGGTGACGATTGCCACCAATAATGTCATACATCCTCCAAAAATAACAGAAGGAACCAAGCCCATTGCTGCAGCTGTAACACCACTTTCAAACTGTCCTAATTCATTTGAGGAGTTGATGAACATGGAGTTTACTGCCGATACCCGGCCTCGCAT
The DNA here is from genome assembly GCA_016868475.1 of Bacteroidota bacterium. Lineage (GTDB taxonomy): Bacteria > Bacteroidota > Bacteroidia > Chitinophagales > Chitinophagaceae > JJ008. The sequence goes on along the minus strand of VGGU01000007.1, from coordinate 46,327 downwards.
TTCATCAGGAACAAAAAGCTGTACAATTGTTGAACGGATAATCATGCTCACTCCATCAAAAAGCCCGGATGCCAGCAAGGCAAAGAAGCTGAGCCAGTAACTTTTAGACATTGCAAAAACTAAGATGCAAAGACCAAAACCTGCTACAACAAACAATAGGGCTTTGCCTTGTTTCTTTTTTAAGGGCCTCTTGGTGAACCACACTAAAGCAATAAAATTTCCGATATAGGTAGCCGCTACCAGCCACCCTAATCCCTGCGGACCAACTTTCAATATATCATTGGCAAACGCAGGAAGAAGGGCCACGGCTCCTCCAAAAAGCACGGCAAACATATCTAAAGTCATTGCGCTCAATAATGCTTTTTGGTTCCACACAAAGTGCAGTCCCTCTTTGACTCCTTCCCATGTTTTAGTATTGCCTTGCCAGCTTATGGGCTTAGGAGTAATACGCTTAAACAGCAGTATAGCCACAGCAGGAAGCAACAACACGGGAATAAAGGCAACGGTGATATTGGTGTAACCCATCAGCAATCCGGCAAATGCAGGCCCAATTACCGCAGCAATCAACCAGCCGATGCTATTGATCGAGGCGGCTTTTACTAAGGATTCAGTGGGTACTAATTGCGCTAAAAAAGCATTAAAAGCAGCGCCTGAGTAAGCACGCACGGCCCCTGTGCCTGCTATTAAAAAATAAATAGTCCACGCGGCTACCTGGTTGGAGTATTGATTGGTGTACCAATCAGAGGTTGCCAGCATAAGCCCGGCCATCAAAACTAAATACAACCCCATGCAAGTGATAAGCAGTTTTCGTTTATCGCTTCTGTCTACCCTTACCCCTGCAGGCAAGGCTAGTGCAATGGCGGGGATTACTTCGGATAATCCAAGTATCCCCAAGGCTAGCTTGCTTCCAGTTATCTGGTAAAGGCGCCATCCTAAAAGCACGGGAGTCATACGTAATCCGGCAATAAATAAAACTCGGGCCACTATATAAGTAGTGAACTCAGGATTTATTGCAAACTGAGATAAGAATGGTATTTGATGCCAGCGCTTCATGGAAGTTCAATATAATGTACCCCAGGCTCGTATGTTTTGTCAAGTGCATTAATCAGCGTTTGTAGATGAGCATCATTATACAGAAAGTCTGCGTTACTAACATCCACAAAAAGCGTGCGGGAGGTTTGCTGACGAAGATAATGTGTGTAAGTGTCTTGTAGCTGATGTAAATAATCAGTTGAAATATTTTGCTCGTAGGCTCGATTTCTTTTTTTAATATTCTCTTGTAACTTTTCAACAGGTGCATGCAAGTACACCAATAAGTCAGGTTGAATGAGCTGTTGGTGGATAATGTTAAAAAGCCGCTGATAAAGCCGATATTCATCTGCGGGCAAGGTTACTTTGGCAAATAACAGACATTTAGTGAATAAATAATCTGAAATAGTGACTTGTTGAAAGAGGTCTTGTTGTTGGAGCAATTCTTTTAATTGCTTGTATCGTTCTGCCATGAAGAAAAGCTCTACGGGAAATGCGTACTGATCCGGATTTGCATAAAATTTGGGCAGGAAGGGGTTGTCGGCAAATTCTTCCAGAATCAAGCGCGCTTTATAGTGTCTGCTTAATAGCTGAGCCAGCGTAGTTTTGCCAGCTCCTATATTTCCTTCTATGGTAATAAATTGATACTTCATTAATTGCCTGCAATTTAATTCAATTGCAACACTGTTCCCATGTCTTGACAAACTGCAAGAAGTTGGCTTATGGTTTTTCCTGTGATTGGGTCTATGTAGTTTGGCGCTATTTCCTCAAGAGGAATTAAAGCAAAACGGCGATTTTGCACTGCTGGGTGCGGAACTTGTACCAAGGGAGTGTTTATCACTTCGCTTCCATAGTATAGGATGTCGATATCTATAACTCTGGGTCCATATTTTAGAGTGCGTATTCGGCCTATTTTCTCCTCTAAGCTAAGTAAGCGTTCCATTAGTGAGGATGGACTCAGTGGTGTTTCAATTAATAACGCTTGGTTGATATAGTCAGGCTGTTCCAATGGCCCCCAGGGGCTGGTTTGATAAAACTTGGAACAAGCCATCAACTTACCTGCTTTTTCATTGATTAGTTGAGCTGCCTTATTTAGGTTTTCAATTCGATCTCCAAGATTAGAACCGGTGAGTAAATAGACAAGATTCATGGCCATCAAATATCCTTAAAATTAAAATACATTTGTTGCCATGATATCAAAAGATCCTATTGTATATAGCCAATCGCGCGCCATGCTGGCCATAGTAAAAGCAAGCTTTCAGGCGATAATGGCAAACCCAAGTGCGTTGGTGTTTAGTGTGGTGTTTCCAATTTTGTTTGTTATCATTTTTGGGGCTTTTCGTCAGGACAAGGGTGCTCAATACAAAATTGCCATTCAAAGTGGAAGCGATACTACTCATGCTTTTTATCAAGCGCTAATTAAAAATCCATTAGTCAGAATTGTTAGATTTACCGACAGCGTTTCTTTGCGGCAATCCTTGCTTCGAGGAAAGTTAACAGGGGTAGTGGCTATAGAGCGTGTTTCTACCGCCGCAATGTCAACTGGAATAAAAGTAAACTTTTCTTCCACTACGGCCAGTGGCAATACGATGGGCGGGTTTCTTCAATTATTGGACTTTTTAATTCTGCAGCAAGAGGCTGTACAAGCTAATCGGCCCAAAACAATTCATCTACTTCCTCCTCAAATTGAAGAGGTCAGGCCCTATAAACAAATTGACTTTGTATTACCCGGGCAAATTGGATTCTCTGTTTTGTTTTCGACCTTATTTGGGATTGCATTTACCTTTTACGGTTTACGCGAACAGCTGGTATTAAAAAGATTTTTTGCTACTCCCATTAAACCAATTAATATCTTGATTGGTATTGGGGTTAGTAGGTTATTTTTTCAATTAGTGAGTGTAATGGTATTGTTGGCGTTTGGGCATTGGGTCATGGATTTTACTTTGCAAAATGGAGTCATCACTTTTTTATCCATTTTATTGTTGACCATGCTCATGCTTTTTTTACTCATGGGAGCTGGCCTTTTGATTAGTAGCATGGCAAAAGTGGATTCGTCCATTCCTCTTTTAATCAATCTTTTTGCTCTGCCACAGCTTATTTTATCAGGAACCTTCTTTCCGGTTGAATTTTTTCCCAGGTGGATACAACAGGTTAGTATTGTATTGCCCCTACGCCATTTTAATGACGCGCTCCGTAAAATTTCTTTTGAAGGGGATTCCTTACTTGCCTGCGGAACGGAGTTAGGCGTGTTAGTTGGCTGGACAATAGTAATTTATTTTTTAACCAGGCGTTTCATACGCTGGGAATAACTACATACCCATGAAACGATTCATTTCCTTGGTGGTGTTAAGTGTGGGGGCATTATTTATATTAGTTACGCTTATCTCCTCTTTTTTCCCCAACCATGTTCGTGTTTCAAGAGCAATTGATATTCAGTGCCAGCCTGAAGTTGTAAAGAAAATGTTGGCACAAACCAATTATTGGAAAACGGTGCTGCCTGAAGGCACTTTATTTAACATTCAGGAGCATACAGATAGTTCTGGCCATATTCGCATTAATAACAATGCTACAATACAGATGGCTACAGGCTATCAAGTGTTTTCCATGGTCCATGGGCCTGTTTGTTCTGTTCAGCGCTATTATGATATTTATTTTGATTGGTATCCTTGGGAGAAATTTTCCAGCTTATTGGTGGAAACTAAATTTGGCCTCGCTTTAGAAAAGGAATTAGAACAGCTGAAAATCAAGGCAACGCCATAAATTGAATGAGGCTTGTTGAGTTGATCAACTAGAATCTCTTAGTAATTGGAGGTTTCTTCTTATCCCACTATATCCTGTTCTTTTTAATGGCGAACTACTAAATACCTTTTTAAAGGTTTCTTCCGTCATTTCCTCCCATTCTGCTGTATTGAGTTGTAAAATTTCAGGAATGGGTTTGAATGCGATGGTGTCATTAGGTTTACGGAAACGATTCCAAGGGCAAACATCCTGACAAGTATCGCAACCAAATAACCATCCATCCATATTTCCTTTTTCTATCGAAGGCTTTAGATGAGCTTTTAGTTCAATTGTATAATAGGAAATGCAGTGACTACCATCAATCACTCTCCCCGGTAATATGGCTGAGGTAGGGCAGGCGTCAATGCAACGGGTGCAGGAACCGCAATAGTCTTTTGCAAAGGGACTGTCCGGTGTAAGTGTTAAGTCGGTAACCAATGTTGCAATAAAATAATAGGACCCTGCTTTTTTATGAATCAGGTTTCCATTTTTTCCTATCCAGCCTAAGCCCGCTTCTTTTGCCCATGAACGCTCAAGTATGGGAGCAGAATCCACAAACCCCCTTCCATTAATGGCACCAATTTTTTCTTTAAGCTCAGCTAGCAGTGCGTGCAATTTTTCTTTTATTACTGTATGATAATCTTTGCCGAATGCATATTTTGAAATGCGGGGAGCTGAAGCAAGTTGATCCTGATTGGGGTAGTAATTCAGGAGTAATGTAATTACTGATCGAGCTCCTGGAACTAGTCGGGTTGGGTCTACACGGAGGTCAAAATAGTTTTCCATGTAATGCATTTCTCCATGCATTCCTTTTTGAAGCCAGTTGGTCAAACGGCGCTCATCTTCTTCTAATCTTTTTGCTTGTGCAATTCCACAATAATCAAATCCAAATTGACTGGCGGCATTTTTTACGATAGTGGTATGTTGCTCAATTAAACTCACGAAGGGTTTTCTGCGCAGTTATTAGCTAATTGAATGTTGATGATGTCTAGCATTTCTTGATGAAGCATATCCTTTTCTTCGCTTAGCTTTTCTTTGATAATGGCCACGTAGACATATCTACGACAAAAATCTATTGCAATCCAGCTTCCGGTTCTACTGGAAGCTACCAGCGTCTGTGCTCCTTCGGCGGGGGTGCCTAACCCCCAAGCACCCAGAGCAAATCCATAATGTTGAAACAATAAGGGAGCGTTTTGTGTTTGTGTGGTACCAAATTGCAGTTGAATTAACTGATCCATGGCATCAGTAGTGAGGAAACTACGCTGCGGCAGCTGCCCTTTGTTTAACAATACTTGTAAGAACCGGACCAAATCCTCTCCGGTAGATACCGCACCGGCTGCTGGATCCAAGGGTCCTCCCGAGAGATTTGTAAAGCTGGTCCTTCGCATGCCTAAAGGCATCAACACTTTTGTTCTAATCAACAGGTCAAACTTTTTTTTACAAACTACTTCAGCTACTCTGCCAGCTATTTTGCTCCCGAGTTCGCCATACAAAAAAAGCTCTCCGGGTTTTGCTATTATGGGTCTTGTGGCCAGTTGTTCCACTTCTTCCTCTAGTGAAATAAATTTTGTACGATGAGCCATTCGCAATCCACTTTTATCCTCTAAGCCAGTGCCTTGGCTTAAGCAGTGCCGAATAGTGATATAACCTTTAAAATATTTTTCGAATGTAGGTAAATACATTGCTACAGGGTCGTCAAGCGATAGCTTTCCCTCTTCGGCTAACTTTACCAACAACGTGGCCGTCAGCCATTGGCTGATAGCTCCAATTGGCATTGGAGTTTTAGCATTGAAAACTTTGTTATCCTTTTGTAGTAGCACGCTGTCTGCAGCAGCAATTGTTATCGCATAGTTTTCTCCCCAGTATCGCCGATTTGATTCAACTTTTGCAATAACCGGCGCCCAATTGGATTGACTATTACCGGTTATCGGCAACTGAAATAATAGCAGGCCGAGAAGAAATACACTGACTTTCATGCAGATATTTATTGAATGCTATGACAAAGTTACTCTTCTTGCACTGGAATTTAGGACCTGAATGATTTTTGATGCACAGAGTTATATAAGCGTGAACTGTATTGCTTATAGAACTAAATATACTACTATGAATCTTGGAAATTACACCATCAAGGCTGCCGAAATAATTCAGCAAGCACAACAATTGGCATTTAATGCTCAATCGCCTGCTATCGAACCCTCGCACGTTTTGAAGGCATTGATAGAGGCAACCGATACACCTGTTGAGTATCTACTAAAGAAAAATAATGTTACCACTACAATTGTGGCTACCAAGGCCGAAGAGTTATTGGCTACCTTACCTCGGGTAAAAGGAGAAGCAGCTCAGCAATTAAGCAGGGAGGCCAACACTTTATTGCTTCGGGCGGGCGCTTGCCTAAGTGTTTTTAATGATCAATTTGTTACTCCGGAACATTTGTTGCTTGCCTTGGTTCAAGGTGACGATGCGGTTGGGAAGCTTTTGAAAAACGCAGGGTTAACTGAAACGGGACTTATTGCAGCCATTAAAGAGTTGCGAAAAGGAGACAAGATCACTTCAGTTACACAGTCGCAACAATACAATGCCTTATCCAAGTACGCAAAAAACTTTAATGATCTGGCCCGGCAAGGAAAATTAGATCCCGTGATCGGACGCGATGAAGAGATCAGAAGAACCTTGCATATACTGTCTCGTCGCACCAAGAACAATCCCATTCTAGTAGGTGAACCGGGTGTTGGAAAAACCGCTATTGCAGAAGGAATCGCGCATCGTATAATCAATGGAGATGTGCCCGAAAACTTAAAAACAAAAGTGATTTATTCATTGGACATGGGCTTGTTGATTGCAGGGGCCAAGTACAAAGGAGAATTTGAGGAAAGGTTGAAGGCAGTGGTGAAAGAAGTGGGCGATTCAAATGGAGATATTATCTTATTTATTGATGAGATACATACTTTAATAGGAGCTGGTGGAGGCGAGGGGGCTATGGATGCGGCTAACATTTTAAAGCCTGCTCTTTCTCGTGGAGAACTTCGCGCAGTGGGGGCCACCACACTCAATGAGTATCAAAAATATTTTGAGAAAGACAAAGCATTGGAACGTAGGTTTCAAAAAGTATTTATTGAAGAGCCCAATACGGAAGATGCCATTTCAATTTTGCGTGGTTTGAAAGATCGCTATGAAACACACCATCATGTTCGAATAAAAGATGAGGCTATTATTGCTGCCGTTGAATTATCTCATCGATACATTACCGACCGATTTCTGCCGGATAAAGCAATCGATTTGATTGATGAAAGTGCTGCAAAGCTGCGTTTGGAGATGAATTCCATGCCTGAAGAATTAGACTCGTTGGAACGTCAAATAAGACAACTTGAAATAGAAAGAGAGGCCATTAAACGCGAAAACGATGAGCCCAAGTTGCTGGAGCTGAATACAGATATAGCTAATCTGGCTGTTCAACGAGATACCTTGAAGGCAAAGTGGGTGGCAGAGAAAGAATTGGTAGATCAATTACAGAAAACAAAACTTTCAATCGAGCAACTAAAGTTGGAAGCAGAGCAAGCGGAGCGCGAGGGAAACTATGGCAAAGTAGCGGAGATCCGATATGGCAAGATAAAGGAGCAGGAAAATTTGATAGCCACTTTGAGTAATCAATTATCCCAAGAGTCAGAACAGCGCTTACTAAAAGAAGAAGTGGATGCGGAAGACATAGCAGAGGCCGTTGCTAAAGCAACAGGAATACCTGTTTCAAAAATGCTGCAATCTGAAAAAGAGCGATTGCTATTTCTTGAAGATCATTTACATGAAAGAGTGGTGGGACAAGAAGAGGCTATTGTTGCCGTTTCTGATGCTATTCGCAGAAGTAGAACTGGTTTGCAGGATCCCAAAAGACCCATTGGTTCCTTTATATTCTTAGGAACAACAGGAGTGGGTAAAACCGAATTAGCAAAGGCAATTGCTCATTTCTTATTTGATGATGAAACCATGTTGACCAGAATAGACATGAGCGAATATCAGGAGAAACATTCAGTAAGCAGATTAGTAGGAGCGCCTCCTGGCTATGTAGGGTACGAAGAAGGAGGACAACTGACAGAGGCTATTAGACGCAAGCCTTACAGTGTGGTATTGCTCGATGAAATTGAAAAAGCGCACCCCGACGTATGGAACATCTTACTGCAAGTACTTGATGAAGGGCGTTTGACCGATAATAAGGGTAGGGTTGTAAATTTCAAGAATACAGTTGTAATCATGACCAGCAATTTGGGCAGTGAGCTGATCATGGATGCATTTGAAGGAGTGACGGAAAAAACACTTTCATCGGCAACTGAACGCGCAAAAGGACAGGTGATGCAATTACTTCGGAATACGGTGAGACCGGAGTTTTTGAATCGAGTAGACGAAATCATTTTGTTTCAGCCACTTCTGCCAAAGGATCTGGTTGGAATATTGGAGATTCAATTAAGTGGTTTAAAAGAATTATTATCCAAAACTGGAATAGAGCTTAGGTTTAGCAAATACGCCTTGCAATATCTGGCTGAACAGGGGCATGATATTCAGATGGGGGCAAGGCCGTTAAAAAGGTTAATACAGAAAGAAATAGTCAATTTGCTCAGTAAAAAAATTGTAGCCGGTGAAATTGAAAAAGGAAAGCCCATATTAGTGGATGCATTTGACAATACCTTGGTCTTTAGGCATGAATAAATGGGATTTTATTTTTTAAAAGAGCACCTACTAACCAATTGATAATGAGTTGAATATACAATAATTGTTAAAAATTATAAATGGCTGTAGGCCTGAGGGTAAAATATCCTATCTTCAGCCGGTTGACTATTATATTAATTGAGTAAGCGTCAACACATTGGATCAATAATTGCCACAATTTTTGTAGGGCAAAATTTGGTCTTTAAAATAAAAGAATATGGCTTTCAAAAAAGAAGATATTGTTATTATTGAACCTCGTGAAGTGTTTGTTGGAAAAAAAGATGCGCCTGTTACCTTGATGGAATTTGGGGAATATGAGAATGAGGAGTGCGCAAAAGTGAATGAAATAGTGAAACAAATCTTGGAAGAGTTTGAAGGTAAGATCAACTTTCAATTTCGTCATTTCCCACTAACCTTAATTCATCAACGCAGTCTGAAGGCCAGCGAGTCCGCCATTGCTGCTGCACAGGAAGGTAAGTTTTGGGAAATGCATAACGTGCTATTTAATAACAGAAGAAACCTGGGCACTACCAGTTTGAAGCTTTACAGCAAGGAAGCAGGCGTCAAGAATAAAAAATTCTTAGATGATTTAGTAAATGGTGTCTATGGTTGGCAAGTACAAGACGATATTAAAGAAGGACGCAATCGAGGAGTAAAGGAATTGCCTGCTTTTTTTATTAATGATACTCCTTTTAGTGGCAAACCAACATTTGCTAATTTAAGTACGGCAATTAAGAATGCCTTGCGTAGAACAAAATCTAAGACGCCACCAAGTAAAGCAAAAGTTTCTGCGCCTGCTAATAAACCAGCTCCTCGACAGAAGCAAAGAGCCTAAGGTCTCATGATTACAAGATTGCAGGATTTTTCACGTCCCTACTTTATTGGCATTGCTGGCACGGGTATGAGCGCTATTGCACAATACCTCAAAGGTATTGGTATGCATGTAGCAGGCAGTGACCGGCAATTCAATACAGGCGATGGACAGGCCGTTCGGTTTCAATTAGAAAAAGAAGGCATTTTATGTTTTCCTCAGGATGGATCGGGTCTTGACCATACTGTTGATTTGGTAGTGGTTTCAACTGCCATTGAATCCACTGTTCCGGAAGTTAAAATTGCACAGGAAAGAGGAATTCCCATTATTCATAGGGCCTTATTACTTGCCATTATCGCTGCCAGTAAAAAAACTATTGCGGTGGCAGGTACCAGCGGAAAAAGCACTACTGCTGCCATGCTTTTTGATATTTTAGAACAAGCCGGATTTGATCCAAGTATTATCAGTGGCGCAGGTTTAACACGGATCATTCAGCAGGGAAAACTGGGGAATGCTGTGGTGGGAAAAGGAGAATGGCTGGTGATTGAAGCCGATGAAAGTGATGGATCAATTGTACAATATCACCCTGAAATAGGACTATTATTAAACATCGACAAGGACCACGACGAAGTGAATACTTTAGTTGGCCTATTCAAGCAGTTTAGGGCTCAAAGCAAGAAATTTATTGTTAATCAAACACATCCCCTTGCAGCTACACTATCCGTTGATGGTGCAAAGGATTTTAAAGTGGAGCAAACCTGCGAAGAAACCGTTGATGTGGGATATATTGCAAAAGGATTTTCACAAAGGGGACTACACATCCAATTTGAGATCAACGGAGAGCAATTTGCGTTAGAACAGGTTGGAAAACACAATATGGAAAATGCCTTGGCTGCTGCAACAGTGGCGCATCAAATAGGAGTCCCATTAGCTACGGCAGCAATAGCTTTGAAAAAATATCAAGGCATTTACAGAAGACATCAGATCCTGGGACAAAAAAATGGAGTCTGGGTAATTGACGATTATGCACACAATCCAGCAAAATGTGCAGCTGCCATCACGGCTTGTCAACCTATTGCTTCAAAAGTTGTTGCTTGGTTTCAACCCCACGGATATAAGCCAACTCGTTTTTTGCGAAATGATTTTGTGCAGGCCATTGCTGCCTCTCTGCGTTCTCAAGATGAGATTTGGATGAGCGAAATCTACTATGCCGGCGGTACAGCAGTAAAAGACATTTCAGCATCGGATTTGGTTGCTGATTTAAAGACGCTAGGGGTTAAGGCAAATTTTATTGAAGATCGAAATCTATTTTTATCAGCCGTTCGAGAGTCACTGCAGCATGATTGCGTATTACTATTGATGGGTGCCAGAGATCCCTCGCTTGAACAATTTGCAAAAGAACTCTATGACCAGTTATAAGGAAGTAACTATTTTGTAGCTAAGGGCAGTAAGTAAAACTCCTCCCAAAATTGTAGCGCAACTATAACCAATTGCATAGACTAGGTTCCCGGTTTTAATAAAGTAGAAAGTTTCTTGTGAAAGTGCTGAAAGGGTGGTGAATCCTCCACAAAATCCAGTGATCAGCAATAATTGAACTGACGAATTGTTATCATTGGATTTTTCGGTGATTCCCCAAAGCAGCCCAATTAACAAGGATCCGGCCAAATTGACTAAGAGCGTGCCAATAGGAAAAGAAAGCCCCAATGGCGGGTTAAGTTCCCTGCCCACGTAGTAACGTAAAATGGACCCCATGCCTCCACCCAAAAAAACAAACAGGATAGCGTAGTTCATGGATTGTTCGATGAAGTAGGATGAAGGTATAAATAACTCAGGTCTACAACCCACTTTTGATCCTTTTTGATAATCCGCAAGGTGTCCTGGTCTTTCTTAAAAGAGTTAGAAAAAATTAATAGCGAAGTTGAATCGTTTTGAGCTTGAATTTCATGAATAATGATGGATGAGCCTCTATAGCTATCCTTATCGTCCTGTGTTAATTTTCCGTGCCCTCTTGCCGCTATATCCAGGTAGCTTAAATTCAATGAGTCTTGCAATAAATAATCCTTGGCTATATCAAACTTACCATCAAGGGCTGCTCTTAAAAAATTACGAGCAGCATCAATTTCGCTGGAGGCGGTTGGGGATGATTTTTCTTTTTGCTGACAAGCTGTGCCGAGAATAAACAAAAAGAAAATTGTGATCAGTTTCTGCATGAATAAGCGCTATTTGGGGTTTTCTCTTTCGTGTTCGTGGTTGTAAGCGCGAAGGATATGTTTAACCAATCGATGACGAACAACATCTTCTTCGTTCAATTCAATGTGCCCAATTCCTTCTATATTCTTTAAGATGCGCACAGCAGTATGTAAACCGCTACGTTGATTACGCGGAAGATCCACCTGTGTCATATCTCCGGTGATAATTGCCTTTGCATTGGCCCCTATCCGGGTAAGAAACATTTTTAATTGCAAACCAGTGGCATTCTGCGCCTCGTCCAAAATAATGAACGCATTGTCAAGCGTTCGTCCCCTCATATAGGCCAGTGGAGCTATTTCAATGGTACGAGTTGTCATATAATAACCGAGTTTGTCGGCAGGTATCATATCGTCTAAAGCGTCATAAAGTGGACGTAAATAGGGGTCAATCTTTTCTTTTAAATCTCCGGGTAAAAAACCAAGACTTTCTCCGGCTTCAACAGCAGGTCGGGTAAGGATTATTTTCTTTACTTGTTTGTTCTTTAAGGCCCGAACTGCCAAAGCTACCGCTGTATATGTTTTGCCCGTTCCGGCCGGGCCAATAGCAAATACAATATCGTTACGATCAGCTTCTTGAACTAATTTTTTTTGATTGGCTGTGCGAGCACGAACGGATTTTCCATTAGGGCCAAATACAAGAACCTCCGATGGGTTTTTTTCTTGAAAATGGTCAACTATTTCGGCATCATCTCCGCCCAGTACTTGTTCAAAATACTGCTGACTCATATGTCCATTACGTTCCAGGTAAGAGACAATAAGCGAAATTTTATCACATGCCGGTTCTATTTGCTCGGGAGCGCCGCTCAGCTTTAACTGAGTGCCACGAGAAAGAATTTTTAGCAGTGGAAATTTCTTTTTAAGAATATCAAGTTTTCCGTTGTTGACTCCGAAAAATTCAATCGGGTTAACGGTTTCGAGGTTGATGATAGCTTCTGTCAAATCGTAGGATTTAATCCAATATTAATATGGATAAAGAGCAATTCCAATAATTACTTATCAACAGTTGTGAACATATAATACCTCAATTTAGGATGGTTGGTTTTAGTCGGGACTTAGTAAATAAGTCCCTTGCCTATTGTAATTTGAGGGTGTAACTTTGCGCGGCATTAGTTAGCCATAATAATAAAAATGAAAACTGCTTTAAAAGACCTTTCCGAACAAGACTTGGAAACCCTGGGCCGATTAAAAGAAATGTATTTGCGCTACCTGCAAACTTTTGCCGCGGAATTAAAGGAAAGCGCTTTTGAAACAAAAACAATCGACATTGTTTTTTTCAGATGTTGCAAAGAAGACCAGACCTTGTGTGGCCAGATTGTGCCTGCAATAGCCTATGCAATGGGGCATCATTTTATTACAGAACTCCACTATGAATGGAAAATAAATGACGATCATTTTGGCCAGGAATATGTATTGGTGAGCGCTAATGGTAGCCAAGTGGTTTACCCCTTTTCTTTAGTACAACAAAAATTTGAAAAACATGAGTGTGGGTTTGTAAAAAAGCTGGCATCCATGTTTGCAGAATTGCAATAATTGGAACAACCCAAAATAGAATACTCGAATTCTAAATCTGGGCTCTTTTTCCCTTACTAATCTGGTTAAAACTGAAGCGAGAGAACGTTAACCACGTTTATCTAATGGATATTGTATGGGATAAAGTGACTATAATCAGTATTTGATATGATAATAATCAATCTGTTGATATCCTATTTGCAGACAACTTTGTGACTGTTTTTAGAGGTACTTACAAACGATAAATAACATACCAAATTATCAGGTCATGAAATCATCAAGAAAACAGTTTATCAAATCAGGGCTGTTGAGCGGGCTTGGCACAATAGCACTGTCATCATTGCCCCTTAGCGGATTTTCTCAAGCATTCTCCTTTTTCGATCCTTTAGACATTGAAAATCCACTTAGAGGATATCCAAACAGGGGTTGGGAAAAAACATACCGTGATATGTGGGCTTATGACGACGAGTTCACATTTTTATGTGCTCCCAATGACACACACAATTGCCTGTTGAAAGCAATGGTAAAAAATGGAGCAGTAGTACGTATTGCACCAAGTTATGGTTTTGGAAAAGCAACAGATGCACAGGGCAACCAAACCTCTGCCCGATGGGAACCACGTTGCTGCCAGAAAGGTTTGGCGCTGGCCAGACGCTTTTATGGAGACCGCAGAGCAAAATATCCACTTATTCGTGAAGGATATTTGAAATGGATAAATGCCGGTATGCCTCGGGATATCAAAACAGGGGCTATTGCGCAGGAGTATATGCAAAGAGGCAAAGAGGCTTTTGTTAAGATCACCTGGGAAGACACCTTTAAGTACACTGCATTAGTGCTGGATAATATTGCCAGAACCTATAACGGAAAAGAAGGTCAGGATAAATTACATGCACAAGGATATGACCCATTAATGGTCGAAGCCACCCATGGACACGGAGTGGAAGTACTGAAATTCCGTGGAGGTATGGCTCCACTTGGTGTAACACGCATTTTTGGTATCAATCGATTGGCAAACTCTCTAGCATTACTAGATAATGCCATCAATAATAAAGGACCAGAGGGTTCTAAGGGTGCACGCACTTGGGACAGTTATGCATGGCATACCGATCTACCGCCGGGGCATCCTATGGTTACAGGTCAGCAAACCGTTGACTTTGACCTTTTTTGCACCGAACATTCAAAGCATATAATTGTTTGGGGTATGAACTGGATAACCACTAAAATGCCCGATGCGCACTGGCTTACCGAAGCCCGTATGAAGGGGGCTAAGGTTACCGTAATTGCCTGCGAGTATAGTGCAACCGCAAATAAAGGAGATAATGTGCTGGTGGTTCGTCCTGGAGTTACACCTGCATTGGCATTGGGATTTGCGCATGTGATTATTCGCGACAAAAAATACGATGCTGATTTTATGAAAAAATTCACCGACCTGCCCTTCTTGGTTCGGATGGATAGTCAGAAAATGTTGAAGCCAACTGATGTGATTTTGAATTATCAGAAACCTGATTTGAAAAATTACATTGAGATTTTGAAGAAGGGAGAGAAAGCAAAAAAATCTCCGGAACAGGGGGCGCCATTTGTAGATGAAGAAATGGCAAAAGAATGGGGCGACTTTATGGTCTGGGATGAAACTAAAAATGCGCTATCTGTAATTACCCGTGATGATTATGGTAAGTATATGCGGGAGAAAGGACTGAACCCGGCATTGGAGGGTAGATTCAAAGTAAAAACAATAGATGGAAAGGAAGTAGAAGTTCGTACTGTTTTTGATTTGATGAAGGAATACGTAATGGAAAACTTTGATCCAAAAACTATTGAAGAACTCACTTGGGCGCCTGTAAAAGGAATTGAAGCGATTGCAGATGAAATTGCAACGAATAGTGGTAACACTTTATTTGCCATGGGAATGGGGCCTAACCAGTTTTTCAATAACGATCTAAAAGATCGTGCAGTATTTTTCCTGGCTAGCATCACTGGAAACGTGGGCAAGATAGGAGGTAATGTGGGATCATATGCCGGTAACTACCGTGGTGCCTTATTCTCTGGCATACCTGGTTATATTGCCGAAGATCCATTTAATCTGGAGTTGGATGAAACTAAACCATCCAAAGTGAAGAAGTACATGCATTATGAATCAGCGCACTACTTCAACAATGGCGATCGCATTTTACGCATGGGTAATAAGAACATGACAGGGGAAACGCACATGCCTACTCCTACAAAGTCCATCATGGTTTCCAATGGAAACTCATTGCTCGCCAATTCAAAAGGACACTACGATAACGTAGTAAATGTGTATCCAAAAATTGAATTTATTAGCGTGCTGGAGTGGTGGTGGACAGGTTCTTGCGAATATTCAGACATTGTTTATCCGGTAGATTCTTGGGCTGAATTCAAATATCCAGACATGACCATGTCGGTAACCAATCCATTCTTATATGTGTTCCCCAGAACACCATTAAAAAGAATCTTTGATACAAAAGGAGACATTGAAGTCATTGCAGGAATTGCGTCTGCCTTTGGTAATTTAACTGGCGACTCACGCTTCCGTGATATGTTCAAGTTTGTGTTTGAAAATAAGGTTGAAGTTTATTTGCAACGCATTCTTAATACCAGCCAAGGTACCAGAGGATATAAATTCAATGAATTGGAAGCTGAAGCTAAAAAAGGTATTCCAGCATTGATGATGACACGCACCACGCCAAAATTTGTAGGTATGGAGCAGAGCAATGAGGACAAGCAATGGTATACCAAATCTGGACGATTGGAGTTTTATCGTGACGAGCCCGAGTTTATTGAAGCCGGGGAAAATATGGTTGTTTTCCGCGAACCCATCGATTCCACATTCTACGAGCCTAATGTAATTGTTGGTAAAAAACACCCTTGCATTATGCCTGACGAACCGCAGAAATACGGGGTGGATATCAATGATCTTGCTACAGACACGCGTCAGGCGAGAAACGTTGTAAAACCATGGAGCGAGGTGAAGAACACTAAGCACCCGCTACACCTAAAGGACAAGGATTATAAATTTATTTTCCACACGCCCAAGTTCAGGCACGGCGCACATACCACTCCGGTAGACACGGATATCGTAGCCGTTTGGTTTGGTCCATTTGGCGACATGCATAGAAGGGATAAACGCATTCCTTTTGTTACGGAACTCTATGTGGATATCAATCCGCTAGATGCACGCGAGTTAGGCGTTGAGGATGGCGATTATGTTTGGATTGATGCCGACCCTTCTGATCGTCCTTTCCGTGGATTAGCCGGCAGAAAAAATGGTCCGGAATACGAATTGGCAAGATTGAAGGCGCGTGCTCGATTCTATCCAGGAACTCAGAGAGGCGTTACGCGGATGTGGCACAATGCCTATGGCGCAACATACGGTTCAGTTGCCGGAGCAAAAGAAAACGCAAACGGGTTAGCTAAGAATAATAAAACGGGGTATCAGGCACTTTTCCGCAATGGTTCGCACCAAAGTTGTACGCGAGCTTGGCTGAAACCAACTTTACTTACTGATTCTTTGGTACGTAAAAACAATTTCGGTCAGGGAATAGGAAAGGGCTTTGAAATTGATGTTCATGGAGCAACCGGCAACCCTCGTGAAGCCTTTGTGAAAATATCACTTGCAGAAAAAGGAGGCATTGGAGGAAGCGGCTTGTGGGAAGGAACTGAAAATGGTACACGACCTACCTATGAGAACGATGACTTTAAGAAATTTTTGAAAGGAAACTTTGTTAAAAAATAAATGAAATAAGAACATGGCAAAGGTAAAAAACTGGCAACTCAATAGGGAAATGGAATATCCCTATGAAGAAAAAAAGCCTAAAAAACAGATCACCTATGTATTTGATACAAACAAATGCATTGCTTGTCAAACCTGTACAGTAGCTTGTAAAACTACTTGGGCAGCTGGTAAGGGTGAGGAGACTATTTTCTTCAATAATGTGGAAACAAAACCATACGGTGGATACCCGCAAAAATGGGATGTAAATACCCTGAAGGAACTCAATGAGCAAGAATGGGGTAAAGGGGGTGTTTATAAAGGTAAAACCATTTTTGAGAGTGAATCCGGAGAAAGGGTAACGGGATGGAGACCAGAAGAAAGGAGCTACGCTTTTCCAAATATTGGTGAAGATGAAGTTTTAGGCAACATGGAGAAGGGAGCATTCTTTAATGGCATACATGATATATGGATGTTTTATTTGGCCCGCATTTGCAATCATTGTTCCTATCCGGGTTGCTTGGCTGCATGTCCACGTAAAGCGATCTATAAAAGAGAAGAAGACGGAATAGTTTTGATCGATCAATCGCGCTGCCGTGGTTACAAAGAATGCGTGAAAGCCTGTCCTTACAAAAAAACATTTTTCAACATGGTAACCCGTGTTTCTGAAAAATGTATTGGTTGCTACCCATTGATTGAACAAGGTGAACAGCCTAGATGCGTTACTAGTTGTATTGGAAAAATTCGTTTACAAGGGTTTATGGAAGACGCCAAAGAACCTCGAAGAGATAGTCCGTTTGATATGATTGTTCGGATTAAAAAAATTGCACTTCCCCTATACCCGCAATTTGGAACACAACCCAATGTGTATTATGTGCCACCGGTACATGTGCCAAAAGATTTCTTGATTCAGATGTTTGGGCCTAATGTGGAGGATGCCATCACCCTATATCGTAATATGAAGGATGATAAGGAATTGCTTGCGGCGTTCATGTTATTTGGAAATACGCCAAGGATCATCCATTCCTACAAGGCCGAAGAAAATCATGCAGTAGGCTATAACGAAATTGGCGATGAAATTGTTCGCGTGCCTTACGTAGAGCCAGTTCACAATAGGCCTCATTGGGATGCGCAATTCCAAACATTCCGTCACAATACACCATAGATTAATTGAAGGAATCCAATAGAAATTTGAAAAAACAATTTATGAAAAGAATATTGCTCATCTCATTTTGCATTAGCACTATGTGTTTGCAAAACAGCTTTGCTCAGCAAATCGCTGCAGGGGAAAAAATTTATAAAGCAAATTGCTCAGCCTGTCACAGTATTGGCAAAGGAAAAATTGTAGGACCCGACTTGATAAATGTTACAACACGCAGGCCCACACAATGGCTAAATAAGTTTATTCGCTCATCTCAAGCTCTTGTTAAAAGTGGCGATCCGGTTGCGGTAAAGTTGTTCAATGAACATAACAAAATCCCGATGCCTGATCAAACGCTTACCGATGTTCAACTTAAAGACATTTTGGCTTACATCAAGAGCAAAAGCGCTCCGATTGCTCCAGCAAAAACAACCCCTAAACCAACGGAGGCTAATACGTCAACAAAGCCTTCAGTTAAAACCAATACCAATTCTCCGACAGCTGCTAAGGAAAAAATTGATTGGGTTGATGCTGAATTTGCATTAAAAAGCTATCCGGCAAAACAGAAAATAAATGCTAAAGAGTTAAATGCGGATTTTTGGTCAACCATCGAGGCGCTCAAATTACCCGTTTCTCCACAACAAGCAACTTATCCTACGCTAAAAAATCCATCAGTTGAACAACTGACCATAAAGAGTGTTTATCTTCCCAAGGAAGTTGCCTTTCGCATTGAGTGGAATGATTCTTCAAAAAACAATGAAGTTGATGTGGTTAAGTTTTGCGATCAATTTGCCGTTCAATTTCCAATTAGTCTTAATGATATTCCCAGCTACATGATGGGTAATAAAGGGGGAATGGTGCATATTGTACATTGGAAAGCCATTTGGCAGGAAGATTGTGAAAAGGGATTCCAGGATGTACAGGTGAAATACCCAAATATGTGGGTAGACGTTTATCCTGGTCTGGAAAGCTATTTAGACCGAAGTAAAAGAATTTACGCTCAGGATATTGGAGCTGAATTAATTGTTGAAACACATGCCACAGGTAACATGCCAGGCACCTACTCCAATAACCCTATGTCGGTGATAAAAAGAAAAGAACCAGTGGAAGAAGCCGTGGCTGAAGGGTTCGGAACACTTGCTACGCAGGAAACGCAACAAGCTAAAGCTTGGGCTGAATGGAAAGAAGGAAAGTGGACACTTTGTATAGTAGTGCCTGTGAATACAGGCAACCACTACAAGGCATCGTTTACTGACAGAACCAAAGTTGCCTTTGCCTTATGGGATGGCGGTTTCCAAAATATTGGCGGAAGAAAACACTTTGTACCTTGGATTGATCTATTGCTTCAAAAATAGAAAAGAATTACTCAATGAAAACAAGTCAAATGACAGATGTAATGCTCATGAATGCCGATTTGTATAGACTGATTGCAAATTGTTTTGCCTACCCTGATAAGGAACGGTTGTTCAATATTAAAGAGATGGCGATGGGTTTACACCAGGTAGGGTACCCGGATGAAAGCATCAACAATATGTTATTGTCCCTTGCCGAATCGGCAAATGAAGATGAAGTGTTGTCTGCGTTCACCAACATATTTGTTAGAGGAGGTGTTGCATTAAGTGAAACACACTTGCTGCAGAAATACAATAGCGTATCTGACGCAAATGCATTTTACAATGCATTTGGGTTTACACCTAAAACAGGCGAGAACCCCGACAGCATTATGTATCAGTTGGAGTTTCTGGCCTTACTATTGGTAAAAAACGTAATTGCATCGGATGAAGAAAGCAGAAGCGTAACCAAAGATGCTTATCGGAAATTTTTAGAAGAACATACCGGAGAGTTTGCCCTTGCGCTGGCAAAGCGTTTGCGCGAAGGTGAGGCAGGGCCCTTCTTTTTAACTGTATCTTATTTGTTGGAGGAATTTATTACTAATGAATTGACGGGAAATGGTGCCCCGCCTTGCAGCACCGAGAAAAATTAACAACCTCTGCTGAACAAAGAGAAGTAATGACATGATGCTTACCGACAGATTTGGCCGAATACATGACTACCTCAGAATATCAGTTACTGACAACTGTAATTTCCGTTGTAATTATTGTATGCCCGAAGAATGTCATTCATTTATGAAGCAAGCTCAATTGATGACAAGTGAAGAAATTGAAGCCCTTGCTAAGATCTTTGTAAAACATGGGGTTAGAAAAATTAGATTAACCGGCGGAGAGCCGTTAGTGCGAAAGGATTTTGATGAAATTCTTCAACGGTTATCAGTACTGGGCGTGGAATTGCTGATCACTACCAATGGCAGTTTGGTCCACAGACATATCGAAGCCTTAAAAAAGGCAGGTGTAACTTCAGTAAACGTGAGTTTGGACTCCTTGAAGGGGAATACTTTTGAACATATAACAAAACGCAATGCTTTTGAGCAGGTATGGTCAAATATTTTACTGCTATTAGAAAATGATTTCCGTGTAAAAATAAATGCAGTGGCCATTCGCGGTAGTATTGAGCATGAGTTAGTTGACTTTATTGAGCTTACCCGAAATAAACCATTGCATGTTAGGTTTATTGAATTTATGCCCTTTACCGGTAATAGTTGGCATAAGAACAAAGTGATTACCGCGCAGGAATTACTGGCCAACGTTCAGGAGCAATATGATATAATCAAATTGAAGGATGAGCCTCATGCCACGGCCAGTAAGTATAAAGCTATTGGATTTGAAGGCACTTTTGCTTTTATCACCACCATGAGCAAACAGTTTTGTGGCGAGTGCAATCGACTCCGACTAACTGCAGAGGGAAAAATAAAAAACTGCCTTTTTGGAAAAGATGAATTGGATTTGCTTAGTGCTCTTCGCAATGGAGACGGAATAGAGGAACTTATTTTTAAGTCTGTTCAGCTTAAACATGCTGCTATGGGCAATCAGTTTGAAAAAGGCTATCAATTAACCAATGTCAACCACGTGATCAACCGTTCAATGGTAAGTATTGGCGGGTAGAAGCGCTTAGCATGAATTTGCAACAATAAAACAATAAACCACTTAAATTTATAATCATGAAAAAGTTAATCTTTGCTTTGGCCATTTTATTTTGTTCAAGCACAATATTTGCTCAGCAAAAAAATGGAAACGCTTCTCTATTCGAGGGTATCATTGTTGGCGGATATGTGAATAATGCTGCATACCTGAATTTCCTAGGGCCGAATATTAATTTCTCAAAAGGGGAGTCTAAGCTATTTATTGGACTGCTTCCTTCTTTACGTTTTAAGGAAGACAAAGGGGCCACAAAAAATTCTATTGCCATACCCATGTTAGGGGCCGGGATTACTTATACCTATAAGCATTTAGTCTTTCAGCTTCCTTTTTATTATACTGCTAAAACAGCTAGTACAAATGGAAAATGGAATGCCGGCATAGGAATGGGATTGAGGTTGAATAAGTTGAAAAAGAAATAAATGTGGTTGGTTTAATTGAAGCAAAGCAAATACTTGCAGAACATGTTTGGAAGCTGCCCTCTGAAATGTTGCTCATTACTGAAGCGATTGAAAGAGTAGTAAAAAATGATGTTACAGCTCCAATTGATGTACCCTCGTTCAATAATTCTGCAATGGATGGGTATGCATTTTGCTTTAACGCAAGCAAAACCGAGTATGTAATTTTTGGTAGTGTTCAGGCCGGAGAGCGTAAATCACATTATGTTAGTGGCAATGATGCCGCGCGCATTTTTACTGGCGCACCCATACCAGCAGGCGCGGATACGGTAATTCCGCAAGAACTGGTATCCATCCAAGACAATAAAATAACTTTTAAGGAAGGTAGCATTCAATCTGGAGCAAATGTTCGATTGCGGGGAGCGCAATGTAAAACAGGAGAGATTATTGTTAAAGCGGGAACCGTTATTACCCCAGGTGTAGTGGCATTGCTAAGTTCGGTTGGGATCAGACATATTCAAGCATACCGCCAACCCAAAGTAAAGATAATTGTAACCGGAAATGAACTGGTAGAAACGGGAACACCATTGCTTACTGGTGAAATATATAATTCAAATCAACCTGCATTATTAGCGTATCTAAAAGCAATAGGTATAAACGATGCGGAGGCCTTTCATGTAAAAGATAATGTCGATGAGTTAAGGCAGGTGGTTTCGTCTGCGATAAGAAATAGCGATGTATTGATCACAGTAGGCGGGATCTCCGTTGGCGAATACGATTTTGTCTTTCAAGCCCTTTCCGATGAAGGTGTTGAGCCGCTGTTTTATAAGATCAGACAAAAGCCTGGCAAGCCGATGTTTGCTGGCAAGATAGAAAAGACTATGGTTTTTGCCCTGCCAGGAAACCCTGCAGCTGTGGTATCCTGTTTTAATCAATACGTTAAGCCGTGTTTGCAATACATGCGTGGTATTGAGCGCCCATTTTCTGCTTCTGCCACATTACCTTTGGCTCATCCATGGGAAAAAAAGGGTGAATTGGCAAACATCTTGAAGGCTGTGGTGATCAATGGCGAAGTAAACATTTTGCATGGACAGGATTCATTTAATCTATTGCCCTTTGCTGATGTAAATGCCTTTGCACTTTTGCACGAAAATGATAAGATTTGGCAGAAGGGGGATTTGGTAGAAGTATTTTATTGGTAATTTTTTGGAAGCACACTTTTCCATATCGATTTTATTTGTATTAATGCCCGTAGTGGCTTTTTTATACGCTTCAGTTGGACATGGAGGAGCAAGTAGTTACCTGGTTCTGCTGACCTTGTACGGATTTGCCCCTGCCGAAATTCGTCCCACTGCTTTGTTGCTAAACATTGGTGTTTCGGCCATATCCTTTTTATCATTTCGAAGGGTTGAAAAATTTCCAAAAGAACTTTTTCTATCGTTGATCATTTTTTCCGTACCCGCTTCATTTGCAGGTAGTTTGTTTTTTCTGGATGCAAAAATCTACCAAAAAGTGCTTGGCGTACTCTTGCTTTTCCCGGTGATGCGAATTCTTAATGTGTTTCCGGTAAGTGGTTCAACAAGCATTGTGCGAAAGTTTTGGATGGCTCCTGCATTAGGATTGTCCATTGGGTTTGTTTCAGGATTGATTGGTATTGGTGGGGGGATTATTCTTTCACCCATTTTATTGATTTTAGGTTGGACTGATTTAAAACAAACAGCAACAATTAGTGCCCTGTTTATTTTTCTTAATTCCATTGCGGGCATCATTGGCTCCGGAATAGTAGGTATTGCAATGCCTGCACATTTTGAATGGATTGTGCTGCTAACCTTAGCAGGGGGAGTGGCTGGTGGATATTTTGGCGCTAATAAATTCAATATTCCTGCAATGAAAATAGCTTTGGCCACTGTACTTGCCATTGCTTCAATTAAATTTATTTTTCAGTGATTGCGCTGCATGACATAGAAATAGTAGTAACGGCTGGTGGCAAAAGCACCCGGATGGAACAGGATAAAGGGTTAATGCTGATGAACGGAAAGCCAATGCTTTTGCATTTGACGGATAGATTGCAGCAACACCAGTTTCCATTTAGGATAATTGCCAATTCTCCTGCATATGATCAACTGGGGTTTAATTCAGTTAAGGATGTTATTGCCCACAAAGGACCCATGGGGGCCTTGCACACAGGGTTTCATTATACACAAAAACAATTCGTTCTCTTGCTTGCCTGCGATTCGCCGTTTTTCCCAATTGAAGCAATCCATCGTTTGATTAACAATATTGCCAGCAATACAATTATTGTAACAGAAACAAATTCAAGTATTCACCCACTTCAGGCAATATATCCGGTAACGTTAAAAAATAAGGTGGCGGCTTGTATTAGCGAAAATAAACTTAAACTACAGGATCTTATTTTGGAATCAACACACCGCCTCGTGGCGATGGACGATTTGACAGAAAAGTATCCAACTGGGTTCATGAATATGAATACACCAAATGATATAGCAATATGGAAAGCACAACCACAGGTAGTACAATTAGGGTAATAGCATTTGGCAAAGCAGTTGAAATAATCAACGCTAATTCCTTAACCGTAGAAGGGATGACTGATGTAAATGCTTTAAAGGACTGGCTTAGCATTAATTTCCCTGGTATTAGTGAGTTGAAAATAAGCATAGCCGTTAACCAAAAAGTGGTCTCCCAAAATAGGCTTTTCGAAAATGGAGATGAAGTGGCATTGTTGCCTCCATTTTCGGGGGGATAATCAACTAGGCAATGACAAGATTTGACAGACAAATAAAATTAATGGGCTTCGGCAATGAGGGGCAGCAAAAACTGAATAGCGCATCGGTTTTAGTAATTGGTGCAGGCGGTTTGGGTTGTCCTGCATTGTTATACCTGGCGGCAGCAGGGGTGGGGAAAATAGGCGTAGTGGATGGGGATGTCGTGGATATTTCTAATTTAAACAGACAGGTTCTTTATGGAGAAAGTGATGTTGGAAAAAGCAAGGTTGGGGTAGCGGTTGAACGAATTCGTCAAAAATATTACAACATTGCTGTGGAAGGATATGAGCAATTCATAGACAATTCAAATGCTATAGCGCTGATTTCAAAATATGATGTGGTGTTGGATTGTTGTGACAATTTTTCTACTCGTTATTTGGTTAACGATGCTTGTGTATTGTTGAATAAGCCGTTGGTATACGGGGCTATATATCAATACGAGGGTCAAGTGAGTGTGTTTAATGTACAAGACCTAAACGGAATTGCGCACAATTACCGTGACCTGTTTCCCGACCCGCCGGATGCTGGGCAAATACCCAATTGTAATGATACCGGCGTGTTAGGTGTGCTTCCTGGAATAATCGGCACCCTGCAGGCCACTGAAGCCATAAAGCTGATCGTGGGCTTAGGGAATATTCTCTGTGGAAAAATGCTTTACTATAATTTACTCGATCAACGTTTTAATGAGCTGGCTATTGATAAAAATCCGGTGTCCGATCAAAAAATACCGGCTAGCCAAATAGAGTTTCAAGATCGTGATTACCGTATCACGTGTGCAGCGGTAAAAAATATTGATTGGGACAAAGCGCTGGAAATGTTTTTTCTTAATCCTGAACTTACCGCTTTTGTGGATGTACGTGAAAAAGACGAATTGCCTAAAATAGAAGCAGTTCCGTGCTTAGCATTACCCTTGTCTTCAATAGCGCAGCAAATAAATTGCTTATTGCCTTACGAAAATGTGTTGGTGTTTTGTAAAAGTGGACTGCGCAGCGATAAGGCCGTGATGCAATTGCAACAAGCAGATCCGTTTCGAAAATATTACTCAATACTAGGAGGGATAATGAACAATTTATCACCTAATAACAATAAACCGTATGCAAAAGAAGTATAAGAATATTTTTGTTTTAGGGCCAATTACGCCACAGCAGATCGCAGAAAGCATAGCCCATCATAGTGTTAAAACTGGAATCGGCGGGCATAGCATTTTTTTAGGTCAGGTCCGCGCTGATGAAAGAGGAAAGGGTAGGGTTACCGATATTGAATATACCGCCTATGAAGAAATGGCTTTGGAAAAGGCGCATGAAATTCGGGAAGAGGCATTTGCAAAGTATGACTTGACTTGTATGCACATTTACCACAGCTTGGGCAAAGTGAAAGTGGGTGAAATTTGTTTATTTGTATTTACTTCTTCAAAACATCGAAAAGCTGCTATTGAGGCCTGCAACCAAATTGTGGAACAAATAAAACAGGAACTTCCGGTGTGGGGAAAAGAAATTGTCGATACCCATGAAACAGTTTGGAAGGAAAACAAGTAGTTAAATCATAAATTATGAAAGACTTTAAGAAATCATGGGCAGAGCCTTATAAAATGAAAATGGTGGAACTGTTAAAGGTCACCAGTAGATCGCAGCGTTTGGCACAAATTAAAAAAGCAGGATATAACACGTTTTTACTCCCGTCAGATTTTGTCTATATTGATTTGCTAACGGATAGTGGAACTGGCTCAATGAGTGATAGGCAATGGAGTGCTTTTATGTTGGGTGATGAAGCCTACGCTGGAAGTAAGAGTTTTGAACGAATGGAAGCTTCCATTAAGGAGCATTATGGGTACAAATATGTAATTCCAACACACCAAGGGCGAGGGGCCGAAAATCTGCTTTCACAGATTATGATTAAAAAGGGGCAACTCGTACCTGGCAATATGTACTTTACCACCACAAGATTGCATCAGGAATTGGCCGGAGGAATTTTTACTGATATCATTATTGATGAAGCTCATGATCCGCTAAATGAACATCCGTTTAAGGGTAATGTTGACCTGGGAAAAGTAGAGTCCATCATCAAAAAACACGGAGCAAAAAAAATTGCCTATATCAGCATTGCAACCAATGTGAACATGGCCGGTGGTCAACCCATCAGTATGCAAAATCTGAAGCAACTCAGATCCTTGACACAAAAGCACGGAATTAAAATAATTCACGACATGACCCGGGTTGCCGAAAATGCCTGGTTTATAAAACAAAGAGAAAAAGGGTATGCTAACCGATCCGTGGAAGAAATTGTTAAAGAGTTATGTTCTTACACCGATGGAGCAACGATGAGCGCTAAAAAAGATGCCTTAGTTAACATCGGGGGTTTCATGGCAACAAATGATTATGATGTATATGAAGAAGCTAGAAATTTGGTTGTAGTTTATGAAGGGTTACACACCTATGGTGGTTTGGCCGGACGAGATATGGAGGCTATAGCTGTTGGGATCAAAGAGTCCTTGGATGATAACCACCAAAAAGCTAGAATAGGACAGGTGGAATATCTGGGCAACAAGATGATAGCGTATGGTATTCCAATCGTGAAGCCTATCGGGGGTCATGGAATTTTTGTAGATGCAAAGGCTTTTTTGCCACATCTTTCACAAGATCAGTTCCCTGCACAAGCACTGGCTGCAGAATTTTATATTGATTCCGGTGTCAGAACAATGGAAAGAGGGGTGGTATCTGCAGGAAGAAAGGCAAATGGCGAAAACTACAATCCCGCTTTAGAGCTTGTCAGGTTTACTATACCAAGAAGAGTATATACGCAGGCTCATATGGATGTGGTAGCAGAATCAACGGCCGAGGTTTTTAAAAATAGAAATAAGATCAAAGGGTTAAAAATGATTTATGAACCCAAGTATCTTAGGTTTTTTCAAGCCCGATTTGAAAAAATTAAATAACATAATTTTCCAATTAACCAGCGTTTGTGAAAAAAACGAAAATGAACAACACGGAATTATTGGCGCCGGTGGGCTCTTTTGAAAGCTTAATGGCTGCCATTCAAGGCGGCTGCGATGCCTTTTATTTTGGTGTTGAACAGTTGAACATGCGAACCCGTTCCAGTTACAATTTTGGAGTAGACGATTTGCCTAACATTGCTGAGATTGCTAGGGAGCACAATAAAAAAGCTTATTTAACACTAAATACCATTTTATACGACTACGATCTTCGCTTGATGCAGGAGATTGTACAAAAAGCAAAAGAAGCAAAAATTGATGCTATCATTGCTGCTGACCTTGCAGTTATTTCCTATTGTAAAAAAATGGGTATTCCGGTTCATATTTCCACACAGGCCAATGTTTCTAACATCGAAACTGTTGAGTTTTATAGCCAGTTTGCCGATCTGATTGTACTAGCCCGTGAGCTTACCTTAAGTCAAGTTGCACAAATAATAAAAGAAATAGCATTACGGAAAATCAAAGGGCCTTCAGGGAACTTGCTAAAAATTGAGATCTTTTCTCATGGTGCTTTATGTATGGCAATTTCAGGCAAATGCTATTTAAGCTTGCACACGCACAACAGTTCGGCTAACCGAGGTGCTTGCATACAAAATTGCAGAAGGGAATATCTGGTAACCGATAAAGAGGACGGATTTGAATTGGCCATAGACAACCAATACATCATGTCGGCAAAAGATCTATGCACCATAGATTTCTTAGATAAAATTGTTGAAATCGGAATATCGGTTATCAAAATTGAAGGTAGAGGCAGGGCGCCCGATTATGTTTATAAAACAACCAAGTGTTACCGCCAAGCTCTTGATGCAATTGCAGCAGGTTCCTATAACCAAGAAAAAGTAAAAATCTGGATAGAAGAATTAGCTACAGTCTATAATCGTGGATTTTGGGATGGTTATTATTTAGGAAGAAAAATGGGTGAATGGTCTGCTATCCATGGTTCAGCTGCAACGCAAAAGAGAATATATATTGGTAAAGGTGTCAAATACTTCACTAAATCAGGGATAGGAGAGTTTGTGGTTGAGTCGCACGCCTTATCCATCGGGAATAAAATCATGATTACGGGTCCCTCCTTAGGCTATTTGGAAACCATTGTTGATGAAATCAGAGTTGCAGACCAGGAAGTGGAAACCGTTAAAAAGGGGCAGCATTTCTCGATAAAAGTCAGTCAAAAAATAAGGCCATCTGATAAGCTTTTTAAAATTGTTGATTCATGAAACAGTTTACGGTTACTCAACAAAGAGAAAAGTGCATTGGCTGCAATGCCTGTGTGGAGGTTTATCCTGAAAAGTGGAGAATGTCTCAAAAAGACGGAAAAGCCACATTGGTACGGGCAATCAATAAAAAAGGATTTTATTCTACCACTTTTCACGCCCATGAATGGAAAGCATTTAATTTAGCAGCTCAGCATTGCCCGGTAAAAATAATAAACATCAGTTCTAAACATGATTGATATTACACATAAAAGCACAACCCTTCGAAAGGCCATCGCGCAAGCTATAGTGAAGGTGAGTGTCAAGGAAACTATATTGGCGGTTACGGAAAAACGTGTTCCTAAAGGGGATGTTTTTGAAATGGCTAAAACGGCAGGGCTATTTGCCGCAAAGCGAACCAGTGACATGATTCCGGATTGTCATCCCTTGCCAATAGAATTTACTCAAATTAGGTACCGCATAGAAGAGCTTGACATAGTTATAGAAGCAGAGATTCACACTATTTACAAAACGGGGGTGGAAGTAGAAGCCATGCATACTGCTTCGGTAGTAGCATTGACCATGTATGATATGCTTAAGCCAATAGATAAACATATCAGTATTGAAAAGATTAAACTGCTAGAAAAAAAAGGAGGAAAAAGTGATTTCCCTATAAAAGAGATCAGTGGTTTAAAGGCTGTGGTTATTGTGTGCAGCGATTCAATTTCCAAAGGAGGCAAGGTAGATCGGGCCGGAAAAGCTATTATAGAAAAATTACAATCTTGCAAAGTTGAATTGAGCGACTATATCATCATTCCCGATGAGAAGGAAGTGATTAGCGAGCGGCTACATGCTTATGTTGCGCAGGACATCAACTTGGTAATCTTTACTGGGGGTACCGGCCTTTCGCCTCGTGATGTTACACCAGAAACCATTATACCGCTGTTGCAAAAAAGAGTGCCTGGCATAGAGGAAGCCATTAGATCCTTTGGTCAGCAACGCACTCCCTATTCTATGTTGTCGCGAAGTGTAGTAGGGCTGATTAATAACACGCTAGTTATGGCATTGCCTGGCTCTACAAAGGGAGCTGCCGAAAGCATGGAGGCAGTGTTCCCTCATTTGTTGCATATTTTCAGAGTTATGCAAGGGGCAAGGCACGATTAATAATATGCTAAAGTAGCAGGGCCTTGAAAAGTTGGAAATTTATAGCACAGAGTTTATTCTTGATGATCTTTCATCTTGCTGGTTATAGCTGTCTATCTCAAAATAGCAAATCGTACAGCAACCAACAATGGTTTCAGTACTATAATCAACTTGTCATTTCTAACAAGTACACGCTTTTTACCGATGCTGGCTTTAGAACTGCTGATAATATTTCTCGTTTTTCCCAATGGTTGGTACGTGCAAGTTTAGGCTATCCAATCACAAAAAAACTAAATGGGGCTTCGGGAATTGCATTCTTTTATCACATAGGGAAGGGTTCCAATAATGTTTTAGAATTTCGTCCATTTCAGGAACTCAATACTGAACATTCGCTTTGGCTCTCAACTATCCATCATCGCTTTAGAACAGAAGCTAGAATTTACAGGCAAAACGGAAGTGTAATTAATCGCCTCCAGCAGCAATTTGATTTGAGGACACGGTATCGCCTGCTGTGCAACATTCCTCTTCTCAGCATCAAGACGCAAAAAATCAGTATTAATGTAGGAAATGAATTTTTCTATTCTTTTCGCTTGGTTCCTCACAAAACTCCAATGCTTGGTAATCGTATGTTGCTGGGTGTGGCAGGAAAAACGTCTAAGAATATTACTTGGTCATTCACTTACAATGCGCAATGGAATAAAATGGTCAATCCTGATTTGATTGAAAAAACAGATGTAGTTTGGATTGCTTTAACGCGTCGTATTGCTCGTGTAACAAATTCCAGAGGGCTTCGGACAATCAACTGATCAATACAAGAGGTTCTTTAGTTTTTCTAACTGAATGATGATAATCTTTCCTTCTTTGATTTCAATCAATTTCTCCGATTTAAAATCACTTAGGGTTCTTATCAAGGACTCCGTGGCGGTGCCCACATAATGAGCAATGTCCTCGCGGGAGATCGCAATGCGCGTATTGTTATCGGTGTTATTGAATTTTTGATGAATATCTACCAGCGCCTTGGCCACTCGTTTGCGTAAAGAACTATAAGCAAGGCTTAGCAATCGTTCTTCCTTCTCCTTCATGTTTTGTGCTACTATCCTTATAAACTTAGTGGCTACCTGGATATTGCACTCGATCAGTTCCAGAAACTCCTCTCGCGGTAACTGTACAATTTCTGTGTCTTCCAAAGCTACAGCAGTATCAATGTAATTGGTTTCGTCAATCAATGAAGGGTAACCCAGAAAATCTCCATCACTATACAGATCAGTGATATACTCCTTGCCATCATCATGTGTTTTAAAACCCTTTACCTTACCCCGAACAATATAATAAAGATAGCGGGATCGTTTACCCTCAGAATAAATCACCTGCTTTTTTGCATACAGTTCTGCATTGTACTTTTCCGGATTAAAATTAAATAGCCCATTTTTCCGAAGATCATTGGAAAATTCACTTAATCCTTTCCCATTAGGGTGGTATCGTTTGTTCAGCGTTTCGTACTTGCGAAGGCGAGACTCAATGGCATTCATAAGCTCAATCTCTTCGAATGGCTTGGTTACATAATCGTCTGCTCCCATTTCCATGCCTTTGCGCAAATCACTGCGTTCTGCTTTTGCAGTCAAGAAAATGAGTGGAATATCTTCGGTTTCAGGATTTTTTCTTAGTAAGTGCAAGACCCCGTATCCATCCAACTCGGGCATCATGATATCGCACACAATCAGATCGGGTTTTTGGGTCAGGGCCAACTCAATGCCTTTTTTCCCATTTTCAGCCATGGTTGTTTTATATCCTGCCAAGGAAAGAATCTCTGCTGTATTTTCTCGTATGTCCGCATTATCGTCGATAATGAGGATTGTTTTTTGCGACATCTAACCAGGGTATTACCTTTCAAAACTACTAAAAAACGGACACTTTGATAAAAATCAGCTTATTTTATGAACTTGCTCATCACGCTTGGAAATAAGGGCGCCTATTTTCGTCACTTGCATGATTTCAAACTTTCACTATACCCATACAACTGCTAGCTGCTATCACTGTGGGGAGCCTTGTGCAAACGATAGAATTAAACTGGACAATAAATTATTTTGTTGCGAAGGTTGCAAGATGGTTTTTCAAATAGTGTCCAAACACGAGTTATGTGATTATTACGATTTGAATCAAAATCCGGGAATTACGCTTAAGATCCCGATTCGCGAAGACAAGTTTGCTTTTTTAGACGACACGAAAATCAGCCAACAGCTTATTAGTTTTCAAAATGAGGAGCAGTTACATGTTACGTTTTACTTACCGCAGATGCATTGCAGTTCCTGCCTCTATCTACTTGAAAATCTATATAGAATTAACCCAGGTGTGGTTTCCAGCAAAGTCAATTTTACCCGAAAGGAGGTAGAAATAGTGCTGATAAAAAAAGCCACCAGCTTGAGAAAAGTAGCAGAAACCTTGGCTGGCATTGGATACGAACCTTATATCAGCTTAAGCGATCTTCGAAACAAAAGACCTGGCCTTGACCAACAAATGGTATATCAAATTGGCGTAGCCGGTTTTTGCTTTGGCAATATCATGCTTATGAGTTTTCCCGAATACCTGGGCATAGACACCAGTGAAGAGGGGATGCTTCAACTTTTTCGGTGGGCTAATCTGTTCCTGGCCATTCCGGTATTTCTTTATTCAGCACTGCCTTTTTATAAGGCTTCTTGGAAAAGTTTAAAACACAAATATCTCAATATAGATGCCCCTATTGCCCTTGCGATAATCATCACATTTATACGAAGTGTAATAGAGGTGTTGGAAGGTACAGGAGGGGGCTATTTTGATTCCATGACCGGAATTGTTTTTTTTATGCTGGCCGGACGAATATTGCAAGACAAGACCTATCGTCAGCTTTCGTTTGAAAGGGATTATACTTCCTATTTCCCAGTGGCGGTTGCGGTGCTAAAAGAGGGGAAGCAAGTTCCCACGGCACTACCTGATATACGTGTTAATGATACACTTTTAATACATCAGGAAGAGTTAATTCCTGCCGATGGAATTTTAGTAAAGGGTAAAGCATTTATTGATTATAGTTTTGTTACAGGAGAATCGATGCCGGTGTTGAAGGAGATGGGGGAAATTGTGTATGCCGGCGGAAAACAAACCGAAGGGAATATTGAATTATTGGTGGTGAAAGAGGTGGCGCAGAGTTACCTCACCAAGTTGTGGAACAGAGAGGAGTTTCAGGAAAAAGCTACTCCAAAAAAGTATTCCTTTGTTCATGCACTCAGTCGTTATTTCACCTATATCGTATTTTTAATTGCCGCTATCACCGCAGCCTATTGGTGGCGCGAGGACCTCTCCAAACTTTGGCCAGCCGTCACTTCCATTTTTATTATTGCCTGTCCCTGTGCGTTGTTATTATCAAACACCTTTACCAATGGTAATATCCTAACAATTTTGGCCCGCAATCAGTTCTTTTTACGCAATGCCGAAACAATCGAGTCTATTGCCGGGGTCAATCATTTGGTGTTCGATAAAACGGGCACCTTAACGGCACCTGGAGAGCAAGAAGTTGCATTTATCGGAAAAGATCTTTCAACGGAGGAGCAGCAGCTTATCTCTTCATTGGCCAACCAATCCACCCATCCTTTAAGCAAAGCCATAGTACATTGGCTTAGGCCTGATAATTACCTTCAGGTGGAGAATAAATTAGAGAAAGTTGGTGCGGGTATAGAAGGAATTGTTCAGGGAAAACGTATCCGGATGGGCTCAATAGCGTTTGTAAAGCAATCAACGCAAGACTCCATTGCAGCAGGTACTCAGGTGCATGTAGAGATTGAAAATGTTTATTTAGGATTTTTCAAGTTTGGCAATCAATATCGCAATGAAATACCCGGGCTGATAAAACTATTAATGTCGGAGTATAAAATTTCTGTTCTTTCAGGAGATAATCCCACAGAAAGAGAAACCTTGGAACAGTTAACAGACCATTCTTCAACCCTACTGTTCAATCAACAACCAGAAGACAAGCTGCTTTATATCAAATCGTTACAACAAAAGGGGGATAAGGTGATGATGATCGGAGATGGGCTTAATGATGCGGGAGCACTCAAACAGGCCGATGTGGGGGTAGCTTTAAGTGAGCAATCCAACAACTTTACCCCCTCTAGTGATGCTATTATTGAGGCAAAAAAATTAGTTAAACTCAACCAGTTTATCCAGCTCTGTAAAAAGAACCGGGGCATAGTTATGGCAAGCTTCGTCCTGTCTATTGTTTACAATGTCATAGGTTTATATTTTGCAGTTCAAGGCAATTTATCGCCACTGATTGCCGCTATTTTAATGCCCAGCAGTTCCATCAGTATTTTACTGCTCACTTTTGGCAGCAGTAATTTGGCGGCACGTCAGCTACGCCTTTAAGAAATTACTTGATTAAAATCACTTTTTTTCCTGACTTTCATTACCCTCCCCAAATAAGGCTATTAAATACCTTTATTTAGTATAATCATTTTATTGAATGAGCGTAATATTCATTTTATTGGCAGTGAGCATTTCTGTGGCAGCATTTTTCTTAATTGCCTTTATCTGGGGCGTCAAGTCCGGTCAGTTTGAAGACGACTTTTCGCCTGCTTCTCGCATTCTTTTTGAAGACAAAAAAACATCATCCCCTCATAAACAATAACCCACCCTTAACTGCTATTTATGCAAGTAGAGAGATTTTATTACGACAACAAAATTGTAAAGGCTTTTGGAATTGCCACGGTAGTTTTTGGCATTGTTGGTATGATTGCCGGTCTTTGGGCAGCTATCCAAATGTACTATCCTGGTAGTTCCCTAAATCTTTCGTATACCACTTTTGGCCGTATGCGCCCCTTGCACACCAATGCCATCATTTTTGCATTTGTGGGAAATTCCATGTTCATGGGAGTTTATTACTCATTGCAGCGTTTGTGTAAAGCCCGCATGTTCAGTGACAAATTAAGCTGGCTCCATTTCTGGGGATGGCAAGCCATTATAGCGGCTGCAGCAGTGACCCTTCTACTGGGGTTCACTACCGGAAAAGAGTATGCGGAACTTGAATGGCCCATTGATATTGCCATTGCCCTGGTGTGGGTGGTATTTGGCATAAACATGATTGCTACTATTTTAACAAGAAGAGAGCGTCAGCTTTATGTAGCTATCTGGTTTTATATTGCCACTTGGGTAACTGTAGCCATGCTACATATAGTAAACTCTTTCGAGATCCCTGTTTCACTATTCAAAAGTTACAGCTGGTATGCAGGAGTACAAGATGCGCTGGTACAATGGTGGTATGGACATAATGCCGTGGCATTCTTTCTAACCACACCTATTCTGGGTATCATGTATTATTTTCTGCCAAAGGCTGCCAATCGTCCGGTGTACTCTTACCGACTTTCTATTGTTCACTTCTGGGCACTTATCTTCATTTACATTTGGGCAGGCCCTCACCATTTATTATACACTGCATTGCCTGATTGGGCTCAATCCTTAGGCACTGTTTTTTCCATTATGTTGATTGCCCCAAGCTGGGGAGGTATGCTTAACGGGTTGTTCACCTTGCGAGGTGCTTGGGATAAAGTAAGAGAAGAACCGGTACTGAAGTTCATGGTTGTGGCCATCACTTGCTATGGTATGAGCACATTTGAGGGGCCCTTATTAAGTCTTAAAAATGTAAATGCTATTTCTCACTTCAGTGACTGGACCATTGCTCACGTGCATATAGGTGGCTTAGGATGGAACGGGTTTATGGCTTTTGCCGTGCTTTACTTCTTGATTCCCAAAATGTGGAATACGGAGCTATATTCAAAGAAATTAGCTACCAACCACTTCTGGTTAGGCACAATCGGTATTATTTTATATGCAGTTCCACTTTATTGGGCTGGTTTTGAACAAGCTTCCATGTGGAAACAATTCACTCCGGAAGGACAGATCAAGTACGACTTTTTACAGACGGTAACCAATATTATACCCATGTACATCGCCCGAAGCATAGGGGGTACTTTGTATTTGACCGGTGCTTTGATGATGACGTATAATTTATTTAAGACCATTGCTAAAGGAAGTTTTATAAGCGATGAAGCAGCGGAAGCAGCTCCCTTGGCCAAAATAGAATCAAATAAAAAAGAATATTGGCATAGAGTAATCGAGAGAAAACCAGTAATGATGCTGGTGCTAAGTTTGATTTTGGTTTCTATTGGCGGCCTGGTACAGATTATTCCCACATTCTTGGTAAAATCAAATATACCCACCATTGCTGCCGTCAAGCCTTATACACCGCTTGAATTGCAGGGTAGGGATATCTATATCAGAGAGGGATGTTATACCTGTCACTCTCAAATGGTCCGTCCTTTTAGAGACGAGGTTGCCCGATATGGTGAGTATTCAAAGGCTGGTGAGTTTGTGTATGATCATCCTTTTCAATGGGGAAGTAAGCGCTCCGGACCCGACTTGGCACGCGAAGGATCTCCCAAATTGAAGCGCCCAGATTCTTGGCATTACAATCATATGTATGAACCTCGATCTATGTCGCCGGGTTCACTCATGCCTGCCTATGGTTGGTTATTTGATCAACGGTTAGATACTGGTTCTACTGCTGCTAAAATCAGGGCAATGCAAACGCTGGGAGTTCCTTATCCCGAAGGATATGACAAGCAAGCCAATGCAGACCTGATACGTCAGGCCGATTCCATTGTAAACAATTTAAAGAACGAAAAAATTAATACGGACGCTGATCTGGAAATAATTGCTTTGATCGCCTACCTGCAAAAACTAGGTAGAGATATCACCACTGAGCCCCAGAAAGCTGCAGTAAATCAATAAAAAAGAAACCCGGCTATGAAATTCATTAACTACCTGGAAAAAGTAAGCGGCATTGATGTTTTTGGCCTTAGTTCATTGCTAATTTTCTTTTTATTTTTTACGGCAGTGCTTATTTGGGTGTTGCGATCTAAAAAAAGTGACTTTCAGAAAGCCAGTGAAATTCCGCTTAATTAATAAACCTCAACTTCCACTGACAATAACAAGCATATGCAAATAAGTACTCTTAAAACAGCAACAATAACCTTTGCGCTTATATCCACTACGCCTGTATGGGCAGCAGGACCTTCCGGCTCCTCTATTTTGTCCAACCCCTTGGCCATTACTCTATTGGCGTTAATGGCACTTTTATTGGTTATCATTGGTGTATTGGCAAATATTTTGATAGGTGCTGCTGAACTGAAATACAAAAAGAGTAAGATCAATGCAAAATCCTTATTGCTGTTAATTGGAGCCACTTTATTAAGCCAGGGGAGCTTATGGGCGCAAGAAGCAACCACAGTGGCAGCCCCTAAACTGATTGGGGGAATGAGTGTTTCCACCTTTTATCTCATTGCCACAGTTTTATTTTTAGAACTCTTTATCATCATCGCATTACTAATCAATATTAAATTTTTGGTTAATAAAGAGAAGTCAAAATTTGTTGCAGAAGCCGATAGTGAAGTGGTCAATGAGAAAAAAGCAAAACAACTTTCCTGGTGGGATCGCATCAATTTGTTCAGACCTATTGATGAAGAAAAAGATCTAGATCTCGGACACGAGTACGATGGCATCCGTGAATTAGACAATCGGCTGCCCCCATGGTGGTTATATGGGTTCTATATCTGCATTATTTTTGCAGCTATTTATCTGTATCGCTATCACGTTGTTCATTCTGCCCCTTCCAGTAAAGAGGAATTTGAAATGGCCGTTGCTAAAGGGGATGCAGATGTGAAAGCTTTCCTTGCTTCAAAAGGAGAAAGTGTTGATGAAACTACCGTGGAACTGTTAACTAGTGCAGAAGATTTGAGCGCAGGTCAAAAAATATTCACCACCCCCGGTAAATGTGCTACCTGCCATGCTGAGGATGGAGGTGGAAATGCTGTTGGCCCAAACTTAGTAGACGATTATTGGATTTACAGCGGAGATATCAAATCAATTTTCAAAGTGGTTAAATACGGGGCCAATAATGGAATGAAAAGCTGGAAAGATGAATTATCTGCCAAAGAGATGGCGCAGGTGTCCAGTTATATCAAGTCACTAAAAGGCACCAAACCTAAAGAGCCTAAAGAACCACAGGGTAATTTATATGTAGAAGATGCGGCCCAATGATGAATCATTCAGGGACCGAATTGCCACAGTAGACCCAGAAGGAAAAAGAAAGTGGATTTTTGCCCAGAAACCTAAAGGCAGATTTAGCTCAGCTCGAACTTGGGCTAGTAGAGTCTTTTTTTTGGTTTTTCTAAGCCTGCCTTTTATCAAGTACAAGGACCGGCCATTATTTTTATTCAATATACCCGAAGCTAAGTTCATCATCTTCGGAAAGATTTTCTGGCCTCAAGATTTTTTCATCTTTGGCCTGACGATGGTGACCTTCATCATCATTATAGTTTTATTTACTGCCGCTTTTGGACGCTTGTTTTGCGGATGGATATGCCCACAGACCATTTTCATGGAAATGGTCTTTCGTAAAATAGAATACCTGATTGAAGGAGACGCGTCAAAGCAAAGAGTGTTGGCTAAAATGTCTTGGAATACCGAAAAGATCAGTAAAAAAGCAGGGAAGCACACAGTTTTTTTTGGAGTAGCTTTTATTATTGCCAATTACTTTTTGGCCTATATCATTGGTGTTGACAAACTTTGGCAGATCATCACTGAGCCAGTTTCGCAGCACTGGGTAGGTTTTTTATCGCTAATTGTTTTTTCGTCTGTATTTTATTTAGTTTATGCTTTCTTTCGGGAGCAAGCCTGCACAGTGGTATGCCCCTATGGTCGTTTACAAAGTGTATTACTTGACCGCAATTCCATGATTGTTGCCTATGATTACCAACGTGGGGAACCCCGTGGAAAATTAAAAAAGGGGGAGGGGAGTGAAAGCTTTGGTGATTGCATTGATTGCTTCAATTGCGTAAGGGTTTGTCCTACTGGTATTGATATTAGAAATGGGCTACAAATGGAGTGTGTGGGGTGCACGGCTTGCATTGACGCCTGTGATCAGATCATGGAGTCTATCAACAAACCTCGGGGTCTTGTTCGCTATGATTCTGAAAATGGAATTTCACTACAAAAGCCCCTTCGCTACACTGCACGTATGAAGTTTTACACCTTCATATTGATAGTATTATCAGGACTACTTGCCCTGTTGTTAGCTACACGAGCAGCTATAGATGGCACCATTGTCAGAACCAGGGGGCAATTATATCAGGAAGTTGGGGTGGATAGTCTCAGTAATCTATATGAGATTAAGATCATTAATAAAACCATGAAGGATAAGGATGTAACGCTGAAGCTAGAAGGCGAGTTTGAGCATTCTGGTAGAGTATCCATGATCGGCAATAATTTTATTCACCTTAAACGGGAAGATCAAGCAGCAGGTTCATTCTTTATCACTATCTCTAAGAAAGCATTAAGTCAACGAACAGTTAAATTAAAAGTTGGCCTCTATTCGGGAAAAGAAAAAATTACCACCATAAAGACTAATTTCACAGGACCATTTACCAAAGGAGAATAAGTTAAGTAATGAACTGGGGAAATAAACTGATATTGGCCTTTATACTATTTGCTGGAGGTATGGCTTTTTTGGTCTATCAAGCGTTTAACACTGATTTTGAACTGGTTGAAAAGGATTATTATAAACAAGAGCTTCGTTACCAACAAGTCATTGACGGAAAAGCCGCTGCTGCAACGCTAAGTGCGGAAGTAAAGCTGTTTCCTGTTTCAGGGGGAATTGTTCTAGAATTGCCATCAGAAATGCATTTAGCCAAAGCTACCGGGGAGATATTTTTTTATTGCGCCAATGATTCAAGAAAAGATCGAAGATTTTTGTTGGCTACTGACGATAAAGGGCAACAATTTTTTTCCAAAGACTCCATATTGCCTGGTACATACAAAGGGAAGATCACCTGGACTCAGTCTGAGAAAAATTATTATGCGGAAAAAGACATTGTAGTTTATTAATGAATACAGTGCTGTTATTGGGGGGATTAATGCTGGGCCTTGCTGGCAGCTTTCACTGCATAGGCATGTGTGGGCCCCTGAATTTAGCATTACCTATGCATCAGGTTCAATCGATTGTCAAAAAAAATGTGTTGATAGCTTCTTATCAAATTGGCAGAGTAATCAATTATGCATTTTTAGGACTATTGATTGGACTGGCTGGTAGACCGCTACAAATTGGTCGATTCCAACAAGGACTTTCCATTGGAATGGGGATACTGATTATACTTGCTGCCCTGTTATACAATAAAAAGTCTTACCCGCTAAAATGGCCATTGCTGGCCCGTTTTTTTACAGGCATCCAACAATTTATTTCCAAGCGATTAATGGCAGCCAAAAGAGTACATCATTTTTTTATTTTGGGTATGGCCAATGCATGGCTACCCTGCGGACTAGTCTATATAGCAATGGCCAGTACCTTTTCTATTGGAAAAATTGAAGACAGTGTTGGCTTTATGGCGGCCTTTGGGGTTGGAACCCTTCCTTCGATGTTGTTAGTTAGTTTTAGCGGACATCTTATAAAACCCGCTCTACGATTATCCTTACAAAAAATGGTCCCTTATTTTGTAGCGGGCATGGGGATCTTACTAATTCTGCGTGGATTAAATTTAGGGATTCCCTACCTAAGTCCCGTTCTTCCGGAACTGCCTTCCGATGCTGTAAATTGCCATCCTGCCTAAGCTTGAAGCTGGGGTAATTTCATGGTAATGGTAGTGCCTAATTCTAATACACTTTGTAAACTTATCTCTCCTTTCAAGAGATTTACGTATCGTTTAACTATAGCCAGACCTAACCCGGTGCCTTGAGTATTGCTGACATTGGCAGCTCTAAAAAAAGTGGCGAACAGATGTTTCTGGTCTTCTTCAGGGATTCCAATACCTTGGTCTTTGACAATAATTTTTAGTTGGTAATCTTCCAAGCAGGCTTCCAATGAGATCACCGTGCCTTCTCCAGAAAATTTGATTCCATTGGAAAGTATATTCAGCAAAATGTTTTTCAGCATACGCTTATCTGTGACAAAGTTGGTAAGGCTGGCGTAGCTGTACTCAATCTTTTGATCTTTCTTTAATTGAGGTTTTACTTCATCCACGATATCGTCAAAAAACTCCGGCACAGAAAATTCAATGGCACTAATACTAACTTTTCCTTCTTCCAGTTTTCCAAGGGAGAGAAAATCTTCCAGTAGTTCATTCAAGTGCTTTACAGAGTCCTTGATGCGGCCAACATGTTTTTCCCTTTTAGGTTGATCGTCAATTTCTGGAAATTTAGCAATAAGAGTTGCCGAAGATAAAATGGTACTAAGAGGTGTCCTGAATTCATGAGAAGCCATTGAAACAAACCGGCTTTTGATCTCGTTCAATTGTCTTTCTTTGTCAAGCGAAGTGCTAAGTTCCTTCTGTGAGATCTCGAGTTTTTCTAAAGCTTCTTGTAAAACCACTGTTCGGCCTTCTACTTTTTCCTCCAATTGAGTATTGAGTACGCGCATATCCTGACTTGCCTTCTCCAAGTCTTCTCGCTGTGAGGCTAACTTGTTTTCTGCTTCTTTTCGGGAAGTAATATCTACAATAAATGCAATCACAAAGGTTTCGTCATTCTGATTATAGGAAGAGAGGCTGATCTCCACAGGAAACTCGCTTTGGTCTTTTTTCCGAGCAAAAAGGTCTCGACCCTTCCCCATATACCTATTGTTGGGTTGATGATAGAATCCTTCTCTATGGCTTGAGTGATTGTGTTGGTATCTTTGAGGAATTAGATTTTCAATGGAAAGACCGTCCAACTCGCCGGCGGAGTAATCAAACATCTCTTCGGCAGCTCTATTGGCCATGACTATCACGCCTTTTCGATTGGTGAGCAAAATACCTTCTGTGGCATTTTCAAAAAGACAGGTCATGTGCGCTTTTTCAATATTGTAATTTTCTTGCACTCTCTTGTAGTAGAATACCATAATCATGGTGAATGCGGCCAATGATAACATGTAGAGTTGGACCAAAAGTTCTCGGATCAGGTCAAATTGTTCAGGAGGAAAAAGTGCGCTCCATAGAGTAATTAATACCATGGTTGCAATCCCTGCCAGCAAGGTTGAACGTGTGCCTGGGATAAAACTTGTAAGTACAATAAGAAGTGTAAGCCCTGTCATCATCACCTTATTGTCTTTCAACAACCAGGCAAGTAAAAAAGAAATGGCAACCACCGGTATGGCCACCAGAGAAATTGTTTTAACGGTAGTAGGTCTCATGAAGAACAAAAATAGGAATCAATGGCCGCAGCAGCTTAGTTTTTTGTAAGAGAAAATTTCTTGACAGGAATCAGCACAAAGGCTGACCAACATCAAGTATGTAAAAAACGGCTTTTATTAGTTTTGACCTTGACGGGAAAACAACTAAAGTTTGCTTTTGTTTATATTCAACCCTCGGTTCTCCGGGGGTTTTCTTTTTTTTGTTGCTTAAAAAGACTAAACAATAAGCCACCCATAAGGGCTCCGTAGGCCGTGCTGTTAAACCAGGAAGATGTAATAGGGCAGGTGCCTGAAACACACCCAATTTGTTGCCAGTAAATGAAGCCGCCAATGGCCCCAAGAACTACGCCAATTATCGTTAATTTATTGTTGAAAATCCAGGTCTTCATTTTCGCCGTTTACATTTTGCCAGGTAAAATTTGATTCCAATATAACCAAGGGAGCATCCATTTTTTTAGCATATACATACTCCATCGTTCTTTGCTTTGATCAAAGGGGAAAGTTTCCGTGGGCTTGCCATCATAATCAAACTCGCAAAGCACCAAGGTGCCATAACTGGTTACCACAGGGCAGCTGCTGTATCCGTTATAACGATGCGTTAGTGGCTTACCCTCTTTGAAGGCTAGTATGTTTTGAACCAATACTGTTACTTGTTTCCGTATGGCTGCACCGGTACGAGAAGTAGGCAAAGAAGCAGCATCTCCTAAGCTAAATACATTTGGATAACGAGCATGTTGCAAAGTGAATTTGTCAACGTCAACCCAACCCGCTTCATTGGCAAGTGGGCTGTTGCGAACAAAATCAGGAGCTGATTGAGGAGGAGTTACGTGGAGCATATCAAAGTTAACCCAGTATTCTTGATTTTTATTATTCTCTCCAAAGCCAATGAATTTTGCTTTTTTGTTAGGGCCATCCACCTCCACTAGCTTAGTGTAGAAATGCATATCCACGTGGTTCCGTTCCGCTACTTTCAGGAAAGTCTTTTCATATTTTGGAACTCCAAACAAACGAGTGCCTCCACTCCAATACTGGATCTTCGTTTGTGCTAATAATTTTTTCTTCCTTAACCAATCTCCCGCCATCCACATAATTTTATGGGGGGCACCTCCACACTTAACGGCACCCGGGGGATTTGTAAAGAGCATGTTTCCCCCTTTGAAGTTCTTGATGCATTCCCAAGTGTAGGGGGCTAACTCAAATTTATAATTAGAAGTGACTCCATTTTTTCCTAAACTCTCAGTTAA
The DNA here is from genome assembly GCA_016868475.1 of Bacteroidota bacterium. GTDB lineage: Bacteria > Bacteroidota > Bacteroidia > Chitinophagales > Chitinophagaceae > JJ008. Next base: position 3,365 of record VGGU01000007.1, on the reverse strand, counting down.
TCCTTTAATCTCATGCCAGTTTAATTGTATCCCCGGTGCAACAATCAACAATTCATAATTAATCGTTTCTCCATTTTCCAAGGTTACCTGATTATTCTCGGGTTGAAAACTAGTGGCCTTACTCTTGATCCAGCGGGCTCCTTTAGGAATGACGCTGGCTTCTGTCCGTTTGGTTTTTTGCACATCAAATACGCCAGCACCTACCAGGGTCCAGGCAGGTTGATAATAATGAAAAGTTGAAGGCTCAATAATGACAATGTCTAATTGTTTGTTTTTACGAAGCAATTGGGCTGCTGTAGAGATGCCGGCATTTCCGCCACCTACAATTACTAGTTGATGTTGATAATGCATAGAATTAAACTATTGAACTAAGATAAGTACAAGCTATTGCTCAACAGGTGATATAAGTCACATAGACCAAATTCAGCTGGTCATCATAAGTGAGGTTAATAAAACTAATCTTCTTATTTATCCAACTTACGCAATAGACTGCTCCAGGGACCTCCATTATAGACCTCAAGACCTGCTTGTTGCAATTTTCCTTTAGCTATTGCACTACGCATACCGCTTTGGCAAACGGTGATAACCGGTTTATTGAGCGCCTTTATTTCTTTGATTTTTCCATTGAGACTATCTACTGGGTAATTCTTAGATCCGGGGATATTTCCAGACCTATATTCTCCAGGACTGCGAACATCAATAATAATGGCGTTTTTTTCCATGACTAATTGCAAGAAGTCAACAGAAGGGCCGAATAGTTTTTTAATAAAACCTATCATAGTATGTAATTGAATGAATATAAAGTTGGCTCCACTCTAGAGTAAGGAAGTAGGACAAACGTAATCGCTTATTGCAAACTTGCCGCTTTCCTTCAATGCTTTAAAACCACCCTTCACGTCAATGAGGTTTTCAAAACCGCGTGAGCGGAGGATAGAAGTGAAGATCATAGATCTATATCCTCCTGCACAGTGTACATAGTAGGTTTTGCTTTTGTCAATTTGAGCCATGCTGTTGTTGATAAAATCTAAGGGCGCGTTTTCTGCATCCAAAATATGCTCGCTATTATATTCATTTTTTTTACGAACGTCCAGAATATTTACAGGCTGTTTCTCAATGATGCCTGCTAAGTAATTCGCATCCACTGATTGGATTTGATCAAGTTCTTTACCTGCTTGTGTCCAAGAAGCAAATCCGCCTTGTAAGTATCCGATAGTGTGATCATACCCAACACGAGCTAAACGAGTGATAGCTTCTTCCTCACGTCCTTGATCACAAACCAATAAAATTTCCTGTTTGATATCGGATATCATTGCGCCTGCCCATGGCGCAAACTCTCCGTCAATCCCTATGTTGATTGAATTGGGTATGAACCCAGCTGCAAATGTTTGAGGAGCGCGCGTATCCAAGATTAACGCGTTGGTTTCATTGGCGGCTGCTTCAAATGCCTCAGGACTAAGGGCGTGCTGACCTCTTTCCAATACTTTGTCAAAGGCTTCATAACCCTGGATATTCATCATCACATTGAGGGGGAAATAAGCAGGGGGAGCAACCAGCCCATCAAGCACTTCTTTGATGAACTCCTCTTTGGTCATATTTGCGCGCAAAGCATAGTTTGTTTTCTTTTGATTACCCAATGAATCAGTAGTTTCTTTGCTCATCTTCTTACCGCAAGCGCTGCCTGCTCCGTGAGCTGGATACACAATGACGTCATCAGGCAATGTCATGATCTTGTTGCGTAGAGAATCATATAAGTGGCCGGCTAATTTTTCTTGAGTCAGATCCGCTACTAATTTTTGTGCTAAATCTGGGCGCCCAACATCTCCAATGAATAAAGTATCTCCCGAGAATAGACCAATGGGGCTACTTTTTTCATTGAGCAACAAATAACAGGTGCTCTCCATGGTATGACCGGGTGTATGCAGCACTTTTAAGGTTAGCTCTCCAATTTTAAACTCTTGGCCGTCCTCGGCAACAATGGCATTAAATCCAGGCTTTGCCGTTGGTCCATATACAATGGTAGCGCCTGATTTATTACTTAGGTCAAGGTGGCCAGATACAAAATCTGCATGAAAGTGAGTTTCCAAAACATACTTGATCTTGGAGCCATTCTTTTCTGCCCTTTGAATATAGGGTTCAACTTCACGCAGTGGATCAATCACCACGGCCTCTCCATTGCTTTCAATGTAATAAGCGCCATGCGCCAAGCAACCGGTGTAGATTTGTTCAACTTTCATATATAGAATTTTAATAGTTTATAAAACAAATTTCGGAATTGGATTTTCTTGTTAAGTGATTCTAGTCACATAGGCTAATGACGGCCCAATTCCTTCAGTACCCCGAGCTAGTTGGAGGATAGATAAATTAACTTTTCTTTCCAGCTAAGAGAAGCTTTACCCTTGCCGTTTGCTGAAAGAACAGGGTTTGTTTGGCCTCTAGGCTTTTGATAAATGGGTTGTGGTCCAATTTGCCCATAACCTGCTCCATTTCTTTTTCGTTGGTGTAGAGCATTTTTCGAAATGGATTTTGATAATCTTTCTCTCTTGATTTTTTGATCTGGGACATGATCCAGGCCTCAGTTTCCTCCGCCTCATCCACCAAAGAAAGTATAGCCTTTCGGCTCAGTCGGCTGGGTCTAGTGTTTGAAATCAGGAGCAGCACCGATAGGGCATGATCAACTTTGTCTGATTGATATCGGTCACTTTGTTTACGATACCAGTCATGAATTTGATCCCAGCTACTTATCTTACCGGCACAGATATTTTTCATTAGTTGATCGAGAGCTTGTTCTGGCAACAATTGCCCCCCCACATTGACCCAGGCTGCGGGTTGCTTTTGGACTTTCTCACAGCGGTTTATTAGATATTGCATCCAATCGGTGCCTTTGGGTTTAATAGCAAACAATGCTTTCACGCAATAATAACGGATCAAACGATGATAGTTACGATAGGCTGCATTCACTTTAGTCAAACGCACAGGTCTATGACTATTCTCTGCATCATTCAGTAAAAGAGTAAGTTGATCTACTGCAGCAGGGTTGTTTTGTAGCAATGCATTGCCTATTGCAGTAAATGACTGATTCTTTTTTACCCTTTTCTTTTTTGCATAGGCTTGGCCAGTGCTGGAGGCTAGAAGGGTGATTGCTTCTAGCATTTCATTTACCGTGTCAGGTGCGAGATAGTCATATTCCAAGTAGATTCTCTTATCTGATCGTCCATCCCGTATCGCTAACTTTTCACTATTGCGTGCTAACGCATAGAAATTGTATTCAAACCAATAGCCTGGCATGATCACCAGCTCATTTTTAGCTGTGTCGTTGCTGATCAATGAGAAAGGGAGTCTGTTATTTATTTCTGATTGAAAATCTC
>VGGU01000006.1 GCA_016868475.1 Bacteroidota bacterium | reverse complement strand
AATATAATCTGATCTCACAGTTTCCGGCCGCTTATTATTGACCAAATTACCGAACCCATTCCATCCGGCAATTTTTTTTTGTAATTGGTATGTTCTTTCCTATCTGGCAGGTTTGATGGCTTTTATGGAAGTGCCCAGTAATCAACAAAACCAAGGGGCGACAGGGCTTGAATGACTGCTGAAATGCTTTGCTGCTCATCGGGGATGTACCAGCTTTGCAGGGTTTTGCTCCATTTGCAACCGGCAAGACTGCGAACTACGCGGTTGGCCTCTGCATGCCAGAAAAAACGAATGGCAACAACACTGTACCTCTGCCTTATTTCCCTGACTAATGAAATTTGTAACTTATTTGACATTTAATAAAGTAATCGACAACATAATTTCGAAAAAAAACTAATTATAAAACTGAGTACAACGACTGCCATTTTAATTTGATCAATGTCGTTTTATTAATATAAAATAACGTAGATCACGTCGGACGAAATACTCTCGGGTCAGAACACGATTCTGAACGGTAACGAACATTTCTGAACATAAAATACCGTTCCAGAACGGAATCACCCGTCCCGGAACGGTATTGACCGATTATGAACTCGAAGGCCGTCCCTATTTTTGGGCATCTGAATCCCCTGAATTCTGCTGCTTCAATTGTTCGATCAACGCCTGCTTTTCGCGGCTCAGACAAGAAATAGTCTGCTGTAGATTTTTCTGATTTTGCTGCAACCGTTGATTTTCTGAAAGGAGGCTGTCATACATACGATTTAAAGCCCCTGCTCTTCCCTAAGACCATATAGTAACTTCGTGGTAGTAGCATTTCTCCAATATTGGTAATACACCACCCCAGCTAGTATTTGATATTGTTAAAAATTACTTCAAGTAACTATTCATTTTAAACTAAAAACTTATAATAATATGATTTTTTAATTATCAGTTAGCCAAAAAATGAATGCCTATGTTGCATTAAACCTCTATTCATTAATTTTTCTTTCCGTCTTCAAATCCTTTTTTAACGCATGGGTCGTCAGCATCAAAAGTTCCGATGCCCAATTGGTCTTGGTATTCACGAACAGATCTTTCTAGGCTAATCCCACCCCTCAACGCAGATATTACTATGCTTATAATCTGAAGTTTTATTAATTTTACCTTATAATGAAAAAGCTCGTTGGTACTCTGTTACTAATAATTGTCAGTTTTTTACTGCTGAGATTTCAATGTGAAAAACAACTAACAGGCCCCTTACTAAAGGGAAAGCTTTCCGTCAATGGAATTTGCGCAAACATTACTATTACACTTGTGGAGGGCAACCTAAATCCAGACCAATTTGAAAGCAGTTGGGTAGACCCTGTTACCGGAATTACCCATTTAAAAGCCTTTAGACTGGCAAATCCTTGCCAATTTCCAACACATATAAATCAGGGTGACGAATTTTATTTTCGAGTCACCACTCGTGTTAAGGAGAACTGTGCAACCTGTTTAGCCTATTACCCTACCCCACAAACGGCGCTTGCTATTCGCGTGGAATAGGTATCTCGCCTAGTTGATTATAGTGATTTGGGAAACGGATCTTCAAATAACTCACCTGAATGAAATTGTTTAAGATCATCTTTGTTGAGCAAACAACTTTCCAAATCTAAAATGATCATAGAACGATTTAAATTCTGCCCAATAAACACCAACTCCGTTAGCCTGTCCCCCCATTGTTTGTCCCATTTTTTTTCGATGTCATCTTTATTGTCTACGAAAGACTGATAACGGATTCGATCCGAATAAGGCATACTACACCACCATACACCTGTTTTTTCAATCCTTGATGATCCACCTGCCTGGCTAAAGTTAATGGCATCATCTGGCCGGGATGCTATCCAAAAAAGTCCTTTTGATAGAATAGTCTCATATATTAACTTTATAGCTTTGAAAAAACTCCTCTCCATACTACTAATCATTGCTTTTCTTGTACAGTGTACAAGTCAGTTTTGGATTTGGGTTTCTTTTATATCAAACAGGAAATATATAGCAGACAATCTTTGTATAAATCGGTTTGAGGTCAATTCCAAATGCAAAGGCTCATGTTTTTTAAAAAAACAACTGGATCTAGATCAGAAACAGCAACAGAGATTTACGGACCTGAAATTGAAACAAATTACCCTGTTTTGTCTTGATTTTGCAAAATATCATTCACTGACTTTATTATTGAGCTGTCAATTCAAGCACCCCACATTGACTGACTCGTTTTTAAACTCAGGTCACCTACATTCTGTTTTCCGACCACCTTCTAATACTGCTTAGCTAATCATTTTTTAATAGACAATGAGTTACAGATTTAAGACGAGCGCTTAAGCACCTGAATTGTCCGTCCAATACCATTTTAGAAGAATTGCATTGATGTTATCGCCTGACATATATGGCGTTGCTTTAACAGCAAAACTAAATTTAAAGACCAAAGATATTTTTTTGAATATTAATTTAAACCTATGAAAACAAAATATATACTGCTATATACACTCAGTTTTACTTTGATAGCTAAGTGCGTGTACCCTCAAACTGCAAATAATGATTCAATTTCAAAGAGACATAACGAGATGATGGCCATCATCATGACGCAACCAAAAGTCCCCATCAAAACAATTGGGATATTAGTATATGATGGGTATAACACTTTAGATGCAATGGGCCCTTATCATACTTTATCAGAGATTATGGGAAGTAAAGCATTTTTTATCGCAAAGCAGAAAGGCATGGTAAAAAACCAGCGTGGCTTACTAATACAAGTGGATACTTCATTTTCAGAAGTTAAAAGCCTCGACATTCTTGTAATTCCGGGTGGCGCAGTAGAAACATTTATGCAAACACAAGACACAACCACATTAAACTGGATTAAGAGAATTGACAAAACCACTAAATATACTACCAGCGTGTGCACAGGTTCTTGGATACTAGGTGCAACAGGACTATTAAAAGGGAAAAATGCTACCAGCAACTGGTATCGGGCAGAGGAGATGATGACAATTTACGGAGCCAATTTTAAGAAAGAGCGATGGGTTACAGACGGTAAGTATTGGACGAGTGCCGGAGTTACCGCAGGTATGGACATGTCACTGGCAATTATTGATGACCTTTTTGGCAGAAAATATACCGAAGGCGTAATGCTAAATTTGGAATATGATCCAAAGCCACCATACAATGCTGGTTCTCCTGAAAAAACTGAGCCTATTGTAGCTGATATGATGAAGAAAATGTATGATATGATATTATTGCCTTTAATCGATGCAGAAAAAAAGAAAGTGTCTCCAAAAAACCCTACTATATTTTCTAAATGGCCAGCACTGGGTGAATACCATAAGATTATGTCTGCTACATTTCATCCAGCAGAAGTTGGTAATCTGGAACCGCTTAAAGACAGGGCAATTGAGCTTAAAACAAGAGCTAAATACATAAGCCAATCTGCTATTCCCGAAGATTTTCAAAAACCAGGCATACAGGAATTAATCAGCAAACTGGAAAAAGAGTCTGCCAGCTTGGCTGAATTGGTAATAGCAAAGAAAGCGGACGATACATTAAAAAAAGCAATTTATTCTTTGCATGACCGATTTCATGAAATAATGGGAAAGTGCAGAGAATAGTTTCACAAGATATAGTTAGTGTAAAATAATAGCTGAAACAGCTTATCTTACGCTAGCAATTAGTTTATATTTCTCTGCCGACAAACATCGGTAGTAAAAATTCATGTATGATTAATTGGAAAGATAATATTATCCCTGCCCCACCCTACATCGCTTCGATTTTTAATTACTATTTATCTTCTCAACTAGATGGGTACCAGGAATACGACGAACTCACTCTCGAGCTGGCAAAACAGATGCCTGGCTTTTTGGGGTACGAAAGTTTTAAACATGATGGCCGCGGTACTTTCATAAGTTATTGGAAAGATATGGACGCTGTGCGAGCCTGGGCTAAAGAGCCTAAGCATATTGAAGCCAAACAAAAAGGTAAGTCAACCTGGTACCGTTATTACCATAGTGTAATTGCAGAGGTTAAGTCAATGCACACTCATACCATTTGATTGTTGAGAAAAAGGGCAAGCATCCATTAATAATAATATTAGATATGTACGAAAAAAAGAATCACCCCCTTGCCAGCCGTTCCGTCTTTATGGGGCGAATTAAAAAAAATCTGTATTACTCAGCCTTTCTTATTTGCTTTTCGTTGCTTTTCGGCACCATTGGCTATCATACTTTTTGTGCCAGCTCGTGGATCGATTCGTTCCACAATGCCAGCATGATCTTAAGTGGCATGGGGCCCGTTATTACCATCACTACTTTTTCGGGAAAACTTTTTTCTTCTTTTTATGCTTTGTTCAGCGGCTTTGTACTTATTACTAATATGGGTCTAATACTAGCTCCATTACTGCACCGGGTCATGCATCATTTTCATTTAGAGGAATAGGCTTGTTAGTTGGATTACTTTCAGTGATCCTATACGTCTTACGAGGGGGCTTACCCAAAGCCCCACACGGCTTCGCCGTGACGGGCTTTTTACTTGTCTGCTTAGCAAAGCAAGCTTTGCACGCATCCAATCAAAAAAGCCCTCAACACTTCGTGTTGGGGCTTTGTGCCCAAGACTGGATTCGAACCAGCACGCCGTTTCCAGCGCTACCACCTCAAGGTAGTGCGTCTACCAATTTCGCCACCTGGGCCCACACCTTTTGAAAAGGGGAAGCAAAGATAAGAAACTATTTTGGCAGGGTTAAAGCAAAAGTAGTTCCCTTGCCAAGCTCAGCATGTTTTACAAAAAGTCTTCCATGGTGAAACTGTTCAACAATTCGTTTTGATAATGTAAGCCCCAATCCCCACCCTCTTTTTTTTGTAGTAAACCCAGGATTGAACACTTTAGCAATTTCATTTTTAGGGATTCCTTTTCCCGTATCCGCTACTTCGATTAGAACAAATCGTGAATCTTCCTGGATATGTACAGATATCGTACCTCCGCCACTCAATGCATCGAGCGCGTTTTTAAGTAGGTTTTCAATAACCCAATTAAATAAGGGTGGCGATAATAAAACAAAAAGAGGTTGAACTGCATTTACTGTTAAGGAAAATCGAACGCCTGTTCCAGATCGTTTCCTCATATAGTCCACCATTTCCTGAATCTGCATCACCAGATCCGTTTTTTCCAACTGTGGCTTACTTCCAATTTTTCCAAACCTGTCAGAGACCAATTGCAATCGACGAATGTCTTTTTCCAACTCAGGAATTATCTTATCGGTGCCGGGCACATCACGCAACATCTCTAACCAGCCCTCTAACGAGGAAACGGGAGTGCCTAACTGATGTGCGGTTTCCTTGGCCATACCCGCCCATACTTGATTTTGCAAAGAGAGATAATTGCTCCGAAGTGAAATAAGAATAAGCGTGATGAACAATGCTACAATACAAAGCTGTACAATAGGATAGTAACGAACTTGATTCAACAACAACGATTCGCCATAGTAATAGCGGTTTTGTCGGGCTGAAATAATAGGATCCGTCCAAATTACAGGTGGGTGAGCCTGTTTAAAATGTTGCAGTCGTTTTTGTAAAAATGTAGGGTCGGCCGCAACTTTAGCGGTATCCAGGTTGATAAAATTGATTATACTGTCCCTTTCGTTGGTTTCAATGATCGGAACAGCCTTGTTCTCAGTCAGAATACGAGTGGCAAAAAGAATTTCTGCATTTACGGGAGCTCGAATTAAAAACTGTGAAGCCTCTGCCCATTGCTCGACAACCTGTCGTTCGCGGATGGCAATTTTCTTAGCCAGGTATTGCGAATAAAAGATTGTACCGGAAACAATCAGAATGGCCAATAGGGCAAGTAAATTTTTCCAATGTAACAACGCACGAAACATGCTTCGAAATTAACTGGTTTAATAGGGTTACCCTAATTTTGCATCATAATTTAATCATGCCCTACCCTCGTGTTGCAGTTGTGATTCTAAATTGGAATGGAAAGGCTTTATTAGAACAATTTCTGCCTTTTTTAGAAAAATCCAGTTACCCCAATTTGGAGCTACTTGTTGTGGATAATGGCTCCAGCGATCAATCTGTTTGCTTTTTGCAACAGCAATTTCCTCAACTCAACACCATTGTTCTTCCAAAAAACTTAGGATATGCAGGAGGATATAATACGGCTTTGCAGCAGGTAAAAGCGGACTATTTCATCTTATTAAATTCTGACGTTGAGGTAAGTCCGGGATGGATTGAACCGATGATTGAACTATTAGAAAAGCATCCCACTGCAGCCGCGTGTCAACCCAAATTACTCTCCTTCAGAGAGAGGGATCAGTTTGAATATGCAGGTGCCAATGGAGGTTGGATTGACAATTTGGGCTACCCTTTTGCCCGTGGACGTGTTTTGGAACATTGCGAAAAAGACCTGGGGCAATATGACACTGCCGCACCTGTCTTTTGGGCTAGCGGAGCCGCATTTTGTATCAAAGCAAATATATTTCACGAAATGCAGGGGTTTGATGCCAGCTTTTTTGCACATCAAGAAGAAATTGACCTTTGTTGGCGAATACAACGAAAAGGCTATCAGATTTACTCCTGCCCTCAATCAGTGGTGTGGCATGTAGGGGGCAGCACGCTACCAAAAGGGAATTCCAAAAAAACTTATCTGAATTATCGAAATAATCTATGGATGCTTGCCAAAAATCTTCCACTTGGAACATTATGTTGGTTATTGCCCATACGTATTACGCTTGATACTTTAGCTGCTTTTAAATCTCTATTAAGTGGCGATCCTGGTTATTGGTGGGCTGTTGCAAAATCTCAATATGCTTTATTGGAAAGATTATTTTCAAAAAATACCCACACCGATAACACCGATCCCAAAACTATTCAGCTAATCGGACGCTACAACGGATCAATTCTCTGGAATTATTACATAAAAGGGAAACGGACATTCCTGGAAATCACGGGAAGTCCTTTATGATTATTGATTTTTTCACCTTACTTTTGCACTACAATTTTTTAAAATGGACGCACAACAGGAGTATCAGCAGGAACTTGAAAAAATTCAACAAACTGACTTTACCCATAACTGGATTTCCTCCTCAGGTTTTCTTTTTTACTTAAAAGTTGGAGGTTTTATTGCTTTCATGTTTGGAGCATCCGCTATGCTCTATTCAAAACGATACGCTAAAATCGATGTTCCCGTACAGGAAAGCACACTGTACACTCCCAAGTACAAATAAGAATAGGGCTTTTTTAAAATCAGACAAACCCCTAATTTTGTCCTCCCGTTGCCAAAAGCAACCAGTTCTTTATCTGCGGAAGTAGCTCATTTGGTAGAGCACGACCTTGCCAAGGTCGGGGTGGCCGGTTCGAGCCCGGTCTTCCGCTCCATATCATCCTCTCTTCGCCAAGAGGGGATTTTTTTTACCACAAAGCCCTGGTGGTGAAATTGGTAGACACGCAGGACTTAAAATCCTGTGGCCAGCAATGGCCGTATCGGTTCAACTCCGATCCGGGGCACAAAGCCTCCTGCTTAAGGGGGCTTTTTTATTTCTCCTCCAAGTCTTCGCTTAAAAAAGAGCGGGTTCCCTCGTAAATTTGATCAAATATCTTTCATGCCCATAGAAATCACTTGCCCAAAATGTAATCACCTCTTTGCTCCTGAGTCGGTGATCCGTGAGGAAATAGAAAAAGAAGTTAGGAATGAAGCTGCTGAGTGGAAAAAGAAAAAAAATGAGGAGTATCAGCAAAAATTAGAAGAGGAAAAAAAGCGCATTGAAGAAGCTACAACCAAAAAGACTCGAGAAGATATTGCTTCTGAGTTTCAGACCAAGCTCTTACACCTGCAAGAGACTAATAAATCCTATGAGGACAAATTAAAAGAAGCCAGACAACAGCAATTAGAATTTCTAAAGAAAGAACAGGAATTAAAAGACAAAGAGCAAGAGCTGGAAATACAAGTTCAAAAAAAATTACAGGAAGAAAGAGAAAAGCTGGCTTTTGAATTAAGGAAACTAGAAGATCAACGACTTGCTGCTAAAGAAACTGAATTTCAGTTACGAATGAAGGAGATGGAGGAGAAACTAGAATCGCAAAGGAAGTTAGCAGAAGAGATGAAACGAAAAGTGGAACAGGGAAGTATGCAATCACAGGGAGAAGCCCAGGAATTATTATTGGAAGAATTGATACGGTCCACTTTCCCTTTTGATTTGATCGAAGAAGTGGGAAAGGGAGTTAGAGGTGCGGACTGTATACAAACCGTTCGAGATAAAGTTGGCCAGCCCTGTGGTAGAATTATTTTTGAAAGTAAACGCACCAAAGAGTTTTCTCAGGAGTGGATTGAGAAATTAAAAGCTGACCGTATTGCGCAAAAAGCGGATTTAGCTGTTTTAGTTACACAAGCGTTCCCAAAAGACATGCAACAGTTTGGAGAACGAGAGGGAGTATGGATCTGTTCCTTTGCTGAAGTAAAACCCATCATTCAAATTCTTCGAGACGTATTGGTCAAATTGCATCAGCAATCACGCAACCAGGAAAATAAAGGCGACAAAATGCAACTGCTCTATGACTACCTGGTGAGCGGAGAGTTTTCGGCACAATGGCAAGCTATTCGAGAGGGCTTTTTTAATATGAAAATTTCCATTCAAAAAGAGCGAGATGCTATGGAAAAACTTTGGAAGTCAAGAGAAAAGCAATTGGAAAAAGTGCTATTGAATACTGCACATATCCGCGGTTCAATTGAAGGGATCGCCGGCGCGGATGTAAATCTTAATTTACTGGAAGATAGTGCGGATCATACAGACCAGGAATAATTACTCATGCACCCAGGTGAGTACATAAGTGTCCCAACACTTATATGCTACACGTATTGGCTTTTCGTAACAGGAAACCTCAAATAATAATTGGGAATTTGCAGGTTCAACCGAAATCAATTTCATATCCTTAATAAAGTCAATTCCGGGCATGCCCTTCCATTTGTACAAGGATTCTTTAGCAGACCAACACAGTGTTAGCCATTTGGCGGCAGCATCGGATTCTTGCAAAGTATTTAATTGAGTGGCCAACTGCAAACACGCTTTTTCCTGTTCACTTAAAAACTTATAGCTAACACGAAATATGCGTTCCCCCACCCTTTCTACATCTATGCCTACCTCTTGGACAGGCGAAAAGATGGCAGCAGCAAGGTCAGTGGTATGTGAAAAAGAAATATACCAGTCCTTGTTTTCCAAATGGGGTTTACCGGCTGCATTGTTAATCAATTTGTCTAATGGAAAATGAGGAGCTAAGAAAAGTAAAGCCACACGGGCTGCTAGATGTTGCTTTTTTACTGCAGGGTGAGCTATAGAGCGAGCCTCCACCTCATATTGTTCAAAAAAGGATAAGGCTTCTGTGATCTCCCACAAAGCCAATTTGGCTCCGGCCGAAAGTTGTTGTTGAAAAATAATGGGCATTGTGGAGCGATTCCTGATTAATTTGCCGCAAATTAAACCGAATAATCGATTATGATTCTCTCTGACACCCGGATTCTAGAAGAGATTGAAAAAGGCACCATCAAGATTGTGCCTTACAATAGGGAATGCTTAGGAAGCAATTCCTATGACGTTCACTTGGGAAAAACCTTAGCTACCTACAAAGAGCATCAGATTGATGCAAAAAAACATAACCTGATCGAATACTTTGAAATTCCGAATGAGGGTATTGTTCTCTACCCCCATATTTTCTATTTAGGAGTCACCGAAGAATATACCGAGACGCATGCACATGTTCCATTCTTAGAGGGAAAATCATCAACGGGTCGTTTGGGTATTGACATACACGCCACCGCAGGAAAAGGCGATGTTGGATTTTGTGGAAACTGGACACTTGAGATTTCTGTAAAACAACCGGTAAAAGTTTATAAGGGAATGCCCATAGGTCAATTGATTTATTTCCCGGTTGAGGGACCCATTGAGATTGCTTACAACCAGAAAAAAAATTCAAAGTATAGCAATCAACCGGACAAACCTGTGGAAAGCATGATGTGGCGTAATCGTTTCTAAATTACAATGCCTCCCAACCATTTTTTCTAACCCAGGCCATCAGCCAACGTAGCACCTGACTGTAACTTTGTGTTCCTTGTGGTTGCTCATTAGCCCGTAAAAAATAATCATAGCCCTGCATTACCAGTTCTTCAATGGGGTTTTGGTATTGCTGGTAAAAAGATTTCAAGGTCTGAATATCCAACTGTACCTGAGCACTGCGTTGTAATCGCAGTTGATTAGCGCGAGTTGAATCTACCTGATACAAAATAGCATGCGCGTATAAGTACATGTCCAGGTAGGCAGCATATCTAAATAGTGGATCTTTGGCCTCCTTACAAACTAAAAATCCTACAAAGTTTGCTTCGCTTTCCTTGGCATATCCCAGTTGATGCGCTATCTCATGTGTTGCTACAAATGGTTGCAGAAAAACGGGTATAGTAGTGTTTACCTGCCCTTCTCCTGTAAACGGATTATAATACCCTTGAAACCCCAAATAATTCCCCAAGTAACTATACAATGAGGGCTTTACTGCGCCTAAGTTCCCCTTTAAAAATGGATATCGAAAAGAGGCGTTGTTTACTTCTGCTGCTGCGGAGCTGAAAAGTTTGGCTTTGTTTTTAAATTGAATTATTGCTGTCGTGTCGATTTGAATGGAATAACTATTTGTTTTGTGCAATAGGCCAGCCGTTAAGGAGTCCAGTTCCTCAGCATCAACAACAGTTGGCTGCAGGGCTAATTGGCTTCCAATACCAAGTCGATTATAGTTTAATCCCCAACTAATATTGAACACTAGATATACTGTTAATCCAATAAAGCAAAATTTTCTTAAACCAGCTAACCAATTTTCTTTGTGGAGATTCCCTTTACTTAACCTTCTTATCGTCGTGACGGCCTTGCCAATACCCATAAATGCGAGTACTCCGTAAAGCAAATCCCCTAAGCTAAGGGGTAGCCAATTCAAAATAGAACGTAATAGGCCGGAGTAAGCAGGGTAAACACCTTGACTATAATACAACTCAACTGCTTCGGGAGCGGAAGCAAACAAGCGAATCCCTATTGTCAAAACAATAAGGAATACCCAATCCCAATTCCTTAAAATGATCTTCCAGGACCTTAAAACGGCAGAAACAACTAATGCCTCCTTTATTCTATTCATAATCAAATGATTAGAAAATATTACTTTACCTAAAACTATGAAATATTTATCTTACCTTTGCGCACGCTGAAAAGGAGTACTATGGGTCGACGCCGAGAGTACGATATTGCCTTTGTGGGTTTAAAACCCGGGATCCATGAATTTACTTACCCTATCAGCGACAAGTTCTTTACAGTATTTCAAGAACAGGACTTCAAAAACTGCAAGGCCAATGTTCGTCTTTTACTCGAAAAGCAAACAGGATTTTTTCTGCTCACTTTTGAAATTGGAGGCACACTTGAGGTTATCTGTGATCGTTGCAATGGCAATCTACCCCTTGAACTTTGGGACGAATTCAAGATTACGGTCAAGATGGTGGAAGAGCCTGAGCTCATGAACAAGCAAGAGGAAGATCCGGATGTTTTTTACATTAGTCGTGGCGAAAGTCATTTGAATGTGGAAGAGTGGATCTACGACTTTATTAATTTAAGTCTTCCCATGCAAAAGTCTTGTGGCTTTGAAAAAATGGATGGCCCTCATTGCAACAAGGCTGCTCTTGAACTACTAAAAAAAATGAAACAAGAACCTGAAACGGAAACAGAAAAAAACCCAATCTGGAAAGGATTGGATCAATTTAAAAATTTATCATAATTCTCAAAATAGGAATGTATGCCAAATCCAAAACGAAGACACAGTCAGCAAAGAAGTGCTAAACGCAGAACTCATTATAAAGCCACTGCAGTTACCCTTTCCCAAGATGGATCTACAGGAGATACCCACTTGCGTCATCGCGCACATGTAAGCGAGGGCAAGCTTTATTACAAGGGCAAGTTGGTTGCTGAGAAAGCTCCACTGAAAGCATAATTGCATTACTCTTTCACAGAATTCCAAATAGCGGAACCTATGGGTACTGTATTTGGAATTTTGTATTTTTAAAGCATGAAGATTGGAATAGATATGATGGGTGGTGATTTTGCACCACTGGAAGCCATCAAAGGCGTAAAGGCCTACTTAAAATCGGAATCCCCCTCCTCACTTTGTTTGATTGGCGATCAGCCAGTACTTGAAAAATTATTGGTCGAGCATGGCATTGATCCCAGTTCTCTCTTAATTCAACATGCCGCTTCCACTATTGGCATGCATGAGCATCCTACCAAAGCCTTAAGAGAAAAAACAGATTCATCCATTGCCATTGGCTTTGGACTTTTGGCATCGAATAAAATAGATGCTTTTTTAAGCGCGGGTAACACAGGTGCCATGCTTGTGGGTACGCACTTTAGCATAAAACCACTTGAAGGGGTTATTCGCCCTACTATTTCCGGCATAATTCCTAAAGCGGATGGCAAAACAGGAATATTGCTAGATGTGGGGCTTAACGCAGATTGTAAACCTGAGCAATTGAACCAGTTTGCTGTAATGGGCACCATCTATGCACAGCAGATACTTGGTATCGAAAATCCAACCACAGGTCTTATCAACGTGGGTGAGGAAGAAGGAAAAGGGAATCAATTGGCTCAAGCTACGTATCCCTTGTTAAAGGCAAACGCCAATATCCGGTTCATTGGCAATATTGAAGGAAGGGATATTCTGCAATCCAAAGCCGATGTTATGATCTGTGATGGTTTTACGGGTAATATAGTCTTGAAAATGGCAGAATCTATCTATGACATTGCAAAACAACAACAAATACAGAACGCCTACTTTGATCGCTTTAATTTTGAAAACTACGGCGGTACACCCATATTGGGCGTAGCCAAGCCCGTGCTCATTGGTCATGGAATTTCCGGTGAAAAAGCATTTTTCAATATGCTATTACTGGCCAAGAAGATGATCGAAAAAGATGTGATGAGTACCCTTCAACAAGCACTGCAAGCGTAATAAAAAAGAAAAGGCCGTGTGAAACGGCCTTTCTGGTGATCCCGCTGGGACTCGAACCCAGGGCCCCAACATTAAAAGTGTTGTGCTCTACCAACTGAGCTACGAGATCATCCAATTTTGGGAGTGCAAAAATAAGCTCCTACCCCAATTACACCAAAACTTTTTAGGTGGAATTATCAACTCTTTTTCTTCAATTTTAGAGTAGGTTTGTAGATAGATGGAAACAAATGATTTTTTCAGAGGAAAAGTAGTAGTCGTTACCGGCGGCACGGATGGAATTGGAAAAGCACTGGTCGAGCAACTTCTGGGTTTTGGCGCTCGCGTTTCCACCTGTGGAAGAAATCAAGATAAAATCTATCAACTTCAAAAAGTAAATCCCAGCAGTGCACTTCATTGTATGGTTACTGATGTAAGCCGCGAGAATGATTGTAGGCTGTTTATTGAACGCACCTGTGCTGTTTTTGGCGGAATTGACGTTTTGATCAATAATGCGGGGATTTCAATGCGAGCCTTGATGAAAGAGACTGCCGTAGAGGTAATCCGTAATGTTATGGATATTAATTTCTTTGGCACTGTTTATTGTACTCGCTATGCACTCACATCGATTATGGAAAGAAAAGGCACTATTGTAGGGATTTCTTCCATTGCTGGTTATCGAGGATTGCCGGGAAGAAGTGGTTACTCAGCAAGTAAGTTTGCCTTGCAGGGATGGCTTGAATCATTACGAACAGAGATGATTGATGAAGGAGTGCACGTTATGTGGGTTTGTCCTGGTTTTACTACTTCTAACATTCGTCAAGCAGCGTTAAATAAAGATGCAGAAGCGCATGGAGAAACATCTATGGACGAAGAGAAGATGATGCCTGCAAGCGTTTGTGCCGGGCACATCCTCCATGCAATTGCAAATAGAAAAAGGACATTGATCCTTACATTTACCGGCAAAAAAACAGTTTTTTTAAGCCGTTTCTTTCCGGCACTCGCGGATAAATTAGTACACCGATTCTTCTTCAAGGAAGGAAAACTGATTCAGTAATATTATGGCGCTTATCACGCTTACATCCGATATTGGAAGTCCTGACTATTTAGTGGGAGCAATTAAAGCTCAACTGTTGCATATAGTTCCAGATGCGCAACTGATTGACATTTCGCATCACATCCCACCATTTAATTACACACAAGCTTCTTACGTTTGCAGAAGTGCCATTCGTCACTTTCCTCCTTATAGCTTTCATCTCATTTTAGTTGACTTATTTGCAACTCCCCCCAAACAATTGCTACTTGCCTTTCATCAAGATCATTACTTTTTAACTGCTGATAATGGTTTATTAAGTATGATACTGGAGGAATCACCTGCCCTGGTGATTGGTATACCCATTGATGAAACGGCAAGCAAAACCACGCTACAACTAACCGCAGTAATGGGGAATGTAATTAATCAAATCAATAAAGGAGAACCCATCCATCAACTGGGAACACCTGATGTTCGTTTTCAAGAAAAAAAACACTTACAACCAATCATAGAACAGCAGTTCATTGAGGGACAGATTATTTTCATCGATTATTTTGAAAATGTGATTGTCAACATAACCCAAAAGCAATTTGAGGAAAACAGAAAAGGACGAGGGTTTAAGATCATCTTTCGAGGAGACGAAACTATAGACCAATTGAGTGAAAGCTATGCCGCTGTTCCTGAAGGAGAAAAGCTAGCGCTCTTTAATAGCGCCGGGTATTTAGAAATTGCAATTAATAAAGGGAATGCTGCCGGACTCTTTGGCTTGAAAGGTTATTCGGAAAAAAGGCTGCAAGGGCAATTGGCCTATCAAACGGTTCGGATCTACTTTCAATAATCAGTCCAAATCTTAACAAAGCATACTCCTCAAATTTGACGGGTTAAGCCCTATTTTTGTCGGGTCGTAAAACCAGCCTACATGACATTTAAAAAAGCCAATAACCTGACCGGATGGGCAGTCTTTATTCTAGCATTAACCACCTACGTATTGACCAGTGAAGCCCGTGGAAGTTTGTGGGATACCGGAGAATTTATAGCCAGTGCAAAAGGAATGCAACTCCCCCATCCTCCCGGTGCACCTTTATTTGTTTTATTGGGCCGCTTTTTTATCATCTTATTTGGAGATGACCCGCTTACGGCTGCACGTGCTGTAAATTACATGAGCGCACTTGCCAGTGCTGCAACCATACTCTTTTTGTTTTGGAGCATTACACATTTTGGAAGAAAACTCTATAACACTACTGAGAACAACCTGTCAGCCTCACAAATTATCACTGTTTTAGGAGCAGGACTAGTAGGATCACTGGTTTATACTTTTTCAGATTCATTCTGGTTTAGCGCCGTTGAAGGAGAAGTATATGCGCTTTCCTCCTTCTTTACAGCCTTGGTTTTTTGGGCAATGCTAAAGTGGGAACAAGCCGATGAAAGAGCTGGTTTAGACCATGCAGCTCGATTGTCTGCAGATCGATGGATTGTTTTTCTATTTTTTATGATGGGACTTTCCATTGGTGTTCACTTACTCAATCTATTGACCATACCTGCCATTGTGATGATCTATTACTATCGTCGGTATGCAGTTAGCACAAAAGGAGCCATTTATGCCTTTCTGATTGGTTGCGTCATTACAGGACTTGTTCAAGTGGGCATTATTCAATATTCGATGAAAGCCGCAGGCCTGGTAGATATTTTCATTGTCAACACACTAGGGCTTCCTTTTTTTACAGGATTTGCCGTTTATTTTATTGCATTAATAGGGGTTGCTTTAGGAGGCTTGCGCTTTAAGGCTACAAAGTTCTCCTCGAACAAGCTGATCAGCTGGTTTGTTATCTTTTTCCTTCTAATTGCATTACCCTTTGTGTTTGTGCCGGGAGATGGGATTAAATTTCTGCCGCTGTTGGGACTAATTAGCGTGGCGGCAGCGATTGGCTATTTTTTAAAACCCTCTTCGCTCCGGGTGTTGAAGCTCTCCTTATGGTGCTATCTTTTCATGCTCCTGGGTTATTTTATGTATTTCACTGCGCTTATTCGCTCGAATGCCAACCCTGGCATTGACATGAATAACGTTGATAATCCAATCAGCTTGGTTTATTATCTAAGCCGTGAACAATACGGAAGTGCCCCTCTCTTTTATGGACCTCATTTTGCAGCAGACCCTTCAAAAGATTTAGTGCAGGATAAGCCCTTTGAAGAAAGTGAGATGAAATACATCAAAGGAAAAGTCAGTTATATACCCATAGGAAGATCGCGGGATTATAATTACAATAACAATGTCAAACAATTATTTCCTCGTATATGGGATGCAAGTGATGACCAATACCATGCTCAGTTTTATGCAGAATGGCTTGGTCTAGGCCAAGATCCTCAGTCAGGTGCCTATGAGTCCCCAACTTATAGCCACAATGTCAATTGGTTTTTTAGTTATCAAATGAGTTTGATGTACTGGCGATATTTCATGTGGAATTTTGCCGGGAAGCAAAACGATGTTCAAGGACTGGGCAATAAACGAGATGGTAACTGGATCTCAGGTATTGCTCCACTGGACAATGCAAGGTTAGGAGATCAATCAAGATTGCCGCAAAGTGTTCAACAGAATGCAGCAAAGAATCAATTTTACCTACTCCCCTTTTTACTTGGTGTAATTGGATGTGTTTTTCTGTACCTACGTAACAGAAAGGATTGGATCGTTAGCTTTTTGCTCTTTTTCTTCACTGGAATTGCAGTAGTACTCTATCTAAACCAACCTGGTAATCAGCCTCGTGAAAGGGACTACGCCTATGTGGGATCTTTTTATGCATTTGCAATCTGGATTGGTTTGGCGGTGGTAGCATTTGCCGTTATTGCACAAGAGAAAATTGAAAAGCTAACGGGCCGTGATTTCTTATTTTATTCAGGATCGTTGGCCTTTTTGGTAACATTTATGAGTTGCTTTCCTGGAAATGGAGATGGTGCTATGATCAATGCAATAGCAGCAGGGCTATTGAGCGTAGGTCTTGCAGCAGGCATTCCTTTTCTCTTACAACAATTCAATAAAGGAAAGAAGGATTCCTCAACAATAGCTTGGTTGACCGTATTACTTTGTGCACTTGTACCCATTTGGATGAGTTTAGAAAATTGGGACGATCACAACCGAAGTAAAAAAACCACGGCTCCGGATATGGCTCGTGACTATTTGGAGAGCTGCGCACCTAATGCCATACTCTTCTCCTTTGGAGATAATGACACCTACCCCTTATGGTATGCTCAAGAAGTAGAAGGTGTTCGCACAGACGTACGTGTTGTAAACAATAGTTTATTGGGTATTGATTGGTATATCAATCAGCTGCGGTACAAGGTAAATGAGGCAGACTCCATAGATATGATTTGGTCTGCAGATCAAATAGAAGGCAACAAAAGAAACTACGTTTTATACAACCCCGTTAATGGTATTGATCAAACTGCTTATTATGACTTGTATGATCTAATGAAAGATTACGTAGGCAGCGACGATCCCAACAGAATGGACAATTCCAGGGGCGAACCATTAAATGTAATTCCTGTTAGTAAAGTAAGTGTGCCTGTAGACAGAAATACAGTTTTGCAAAATGGAACTGTACAAGCGGGAGATAGCCTATTGCCTGCATTGGGATTTGATTTACCCAAGCGTGCCCTGTTAAAAAACGACCTGATCATTCTGAATATTATTGCCGCCAATCAGTGGCGCAGGCCCATTTACTTTACCTCCCCCATGGGCGAATTAGGATTTGGCCCCTATCTGCGTAAAGATGGTTTAGCATACCGATTAGTTCCTGTGATACCAAAGTTTTCGCAAATGAATTGGGTCGTAGATCAATCTCTTCGCTCAAATGGTCTGGGTGGGTCTACACTACGTGATAATAATCTGGACGTGCTGTACACTAATCTAATGGAGAAGTACAGGTTTGGTGGCGCAGAACGTGAAGATGTTTATTTTGATGAAGAGAATAGGAGACATCTGCTAAGCATCCGTACACTTTTTGCAGAAGCAGCTGGAAATTTGGCTGATGCGGGTAAAAAAACAGAGGCTGTTAAGGTGATGGAGAAAATTGAAGCTTCCATTTCAAAGAAGTCACTCCCCTATGCAATGGTGAGTAGATACAACAGCCATAATCAATCTTCTTTAATTTATCTGGAAGCCGCATATAAGACTGGCATGAAAGAATTGGCTGCAAGAATCAAACAAGCAATCCTAACAGATCTAAAACAGCAGGAAACATACTACAATTACATTCAAACTGCTAAGCCTGCTTACTATGGAGGCTTTGAAAGAACAGAGGTTCCCATAAATGAACGATTGTTTGCTGTGTTAAAAGATATTGAATCCAAATACGAAGTTGGCCAAGGAAAGAATAATTAAACGTTAACCCCATGGACCTCGAATTCAATAAAAATGAAGATCATATGCGGGGGCTACTCAGTCAGCTTCGGCAGCTCAGTGAGCAAATACAGTTGGGGGGAGGGAAAAAAGCAATTGAAAAACAACACGAAAGGAATAAAAAAACGGCCAGAGAAAGGCTTGAATACTTATTAGATAAAAACTGCCCCTTTGTTGAAATAGGAACTTACGCCGGACACGGAATGTATGCAGAGCATGGCGGCTGCCCTGCCGGGGGCACAGTGGCAGGAATCGGCTATGTCAGTGGAAGGCAATGTGTAGTAGTAGCCAACGATCAAACCGTAAAGGCAGGGGCATGGTTTCCTATTACCGGCAAGAAGAATTTACGAATGCAAGAGATAGCGCTGGAAAATCGTTTGCCAATCATTTATTTGGTAGACAGCGCAGGCGTTTATCTTCCATTGCAGGATCAAATATTTGCGGATAAAGAACATTTTGGGAGAGTATTTAGAAATAATGCAAAAATGAGTGCAGCAGGTATTCCTCAAATTGCTGCAGTGATGGGTGCTTGTGTTGCCGGTGGAGCTTATCTTCCTGTTATGAGCGATGAAATGCTTATGGTAGAAGGAAGTGGTTCTGTATTCCTTGCAGGCTCCTATTTAGTAAAAGCCGCCATTGGTGAAGAGGTGGACAACGAAAGTTTAGGAGGAGCAAAAATGCATGCCGATATCAGTGGTACTGCTGACGCAACTTTTTCAACAGAGGAAGCCTGCCTTGATCATATTAAAAAGCTTATTCGACTTTTAGCTGATGGTCCCACGGCAGGATTCAATAAAATTCAACCAAAAGCTCCCAAACTAAATTCAGAACAGCTTTATGGACTTTTCCCTAGAGACGGGAAGCCATATGAAATGCTTGACCTGATTCAATGTCTGGTTGACGAAGACAGTTATCAACCATTCAAGCCCACCTATGGTAAATCAATTTGTTGCGGATATGCCCGTATTGAGGGTTGGGCCGTAGGGATTGTGGCTAATCAACGTAAAATTGTAAAAAGCGGTAAAGGCGAAATGCAAATGGGTGGAGTTATCTATAACGATAGTGCAGACAAGGCAGCCCGTTTTATATTAAACTGTAATCAAAAAAGGATTCCATTAATCTTTTTACAAGACGTTACAGGATTTATGGTTGGAAGCAGAAGTGAACAAGCCGGCATTATTAAGGACGGTGCTAAATTAGTTAATGCAGTGGCTAACTCTATCGTACCAAAATTTACAGTAGTAGTTGGGAACTCTTACGGTGCAGGAAATTATGCTATGTGCGGCAAAGCTTATGATCCTCGCTTAATTGTTGCTTGGCCAACTGCAAAAATTGCGGTTATGGGAGGAGAAGCCGCAGCAAAAACACTTTTACAAATTGAAATGGCGGCGCAAAAAGCCAAAGGAAAGCTTGTTGATGAACAAACTGAAAAAGACCTGCTGGCCTCCATAATGCTCAACTATCAAGAACAACTTAATCCATTATACGCAGCAGCGCGACTTTGGGTAGATGAAATAATTGATCCCGCAAATACCAGAACTCTATTGGCCCAAGGCATAGCAGCAGCTAATCACGCCCCCCTCCCCACTTCATTACAAAACGGGGTTTTTCAAGTTTAATTATATCTCATGTCTGAACCCGTGCATATTTATACAGACGGTTCTTCCAGGGGCAATCCGGGACCTGGCGGCTATGGTGTTATTCTGAAATATGGTGGAATTGAAAAAGAACTATCAAAAGGATATCGATACACTACCAATAATCGAATGGAGTTGTTAGCTGTAATCGAGGGCTTAAAAGCACTTCGAAAAAAAGAAATATCAGTGGTGGTTTACTCCGATAGTCAGTATGTAGTGAAGGCCGTAAAAGAAGGTTGGTTAAAAAAATGGATTGCTACTAATTTTAAAGGAGGCAAAAAAAATCCTGACTTGTGGAAGGAACTGTATTTATTATTACAGAAAAATGAAGTCAAATTTCATTGGATTAAAGGGCATGCAGATAATCCGTATAATAATAGATGCGATCACTTGGCCACACAAGCAGCCATTCACTCCGGCCTGGAGGTTGATCATTATTACGAAGAAAATGCAGGCTGAGTCAGGTGCAGATTAAATTAATCGCAACTCGAGCTTTCTACTTGAGAGATAATTATAAAAAGAAAGGATTGCAGGCAAGAAAATGAGTGTAGCTAGCAATGAATTCTTATAAAA
The DNA here is from genome assembly GCA_016868475.1 of Bacteroidota bacterium. GTDB lineage: Bacteria > Bacteroidota > Bacteroidia > Chitinophagales > Chitinophagaceae > JJ008. Next base: position 56,177 of record VGGU01000006.1, on the reverse strand, counting down.
AGGTAAGCCAGCAGTTAAGCAGGTAATAAAACCAGCAGCGTCTTTTGTATAAACGACCTCGGTTGCTTGCAGCCAAACCATTCCATTGGATAGGAAAAAATAAACTGTTGGCGCAGCAAAGGCAGCAAGACCTATGTTACGGAATGAAGTGGCTTTAAAGATGAAACCAACGTAGGTGCATCCCAACAATAGTAAATAGTTTTTCCATTGGTCCGCATATATACCTTGATAATCGAATAAGTCATTGAGATAAAGCACCTGAATTGAAATATCACTCACTAATAGTGAAATAATAGAAAAGAAAAACACCCATTCGCTACGCTTAAATATAAATCCGGAAAAAAGTGCAATAGCCAAAACGGGAGAGAAACCTGCCAGGGCTATATCCGCTCCAAAAAAGTATTTACTGAGTGTAGTCACCAAGGCAAGTACTATTGTAAATAATACGGTCTTTTGAGAAAATGGCATATGCAAATATTTTTCGGTTCAAACAAAATTAACTGAATTGAATCAAATGCGTATGTAACTTATTCACTACTGTGAATAGCAGAAGTGGCCAGATAAAGAGTCGTATCTTGGTCTGATTGCAGATAAAGGGTTCCCTCCCCATCCCAGTAAGCCGATAATTGACCTTGTTTAAGTGTGGCAAAGGAATCACGCACAGTCAATTCAACAGCGCCTTTCAACAAAAGAAGCGTTAGTGGCCCAGTAGCAGTTAATTGGTACTTCTCATTCTTTTTCATTAAGAGCAGTCCTAATTTAAAATCTTCAACAGGTACAGAAAACCAAGCCGGTTTGTCATTAATCTGTTGCACGTGGAGAATCTCTGGCTGTATACCCCTGCAATCTATGTGTTTCAGTAACGCTGCAACATCAATATGCTTTGAAGTCAAGCCCCCTCGCAACACATTATCCGAATTAGCCATGATCTCCACATTCTGACCTTCCAAGTATGCGTGAGGGATGCCCGCATTCTGAAAAATAGCCTCCCCCTCCCTCAAGGAAACCAGGTTAAAGAAGTAAATAGAAAATATTCCTCGATCAATCTGATCATTTTTTCTGTATTGTAAGGAAGCTCTCAAAGCCCAATAGGCAGGGTTATCTTTTTCAAAGGAAGATTGGGTAGACTCATTTTGAAGTCGATTCAGAAGCGCGCCCAACATGCTATTTACATCCTGCTGCGACATTTCCATCACAAATTGATACAATGCCTGATTTCCCTCATTTTCCCACAGATTTTTTAACGAATTAAACTCAGGAGTTGTATCAAAAACTATTCTAAGCTGCTCCGCATTTTTAAAGCCATGTAACAACCAGAAGGAGCTAAGCGCTACCATCAATTCTGGTTTGTGGTTTTGATCTTTGTAATTTCTATGAGGAGCATCTAAAGGAACACCTGCTTTATTTTCCAATGCAAATTCGCTGATTGCTGCTTCACGGGTGGGGTGCACCTGTATGGAGAGCATTTCTCTTATATCCAACACCTTTAACAGATAAGGCAAAACAATTCCCATTTCGCTGAGTGACCGGCGCTGGCCATGCTGATCTAAAACATGGGCCATACCCTGTTTATGGGTGCCCATCCAATATTCAGCAAAGGGTTTTTCAGAAGTGTTATCCGAACCCAGTAAATGAGGAAGAAAAGCGGTTCCTCCCCAATCATAGTTCTTCACAACTCCTTCCAATAGATATATAGCGCTCATAGGAGATTAATAATATACTTGTTGTAAAGATAAAGCATGAGCATCCATCTGGAAATTGGATTTAAAGGAGAAGAGCTTGCTGCCGCTTGGCTTAAAAAAAAGGGATATACCATTGTACATAGAAACTGGCGGTATCGGCACCTTGAAGTTGATATCATAGCTTTCTATGAATTTACGCTTCATTTTATTGAAGTGAAGACAAGGTCAACTACCAGCTTTGGCGGCCCTGAATTAGGAGTAAATTGGAAAAAAATGTTAAGGCTCAAACGGGCAGCCAATCACTATTTACTAATCAATCCGGGTCATGCCTGGATACAATTTGATATTGTTGCGATAACACTGTGCGCAGGGAAGCCCCCCTTTATAGAATTTTTTACAGATGTCTAGGGCTGAATTTCCGCCATCATCTTGCTCACCAAGGAGTGAGTTGCCTGACAGCTTTCTACATTCTGATGGTGTATATGTGCAAAGTCAACAAACTTTTTTCTTAAATACGGAAATCCCGCACAATCCGCCGGACGTATGGCATAAATACTGCACTTATAGTCCTGTTTATTTAAGAATTGACAAGGGGTATTACGATTCACCCAGTCTTTATCCCCTCCCCTTTCTTTCTTCAACCACTTTTTCTGAAATTCAGTTACCGTTAACCCAAAATGCTTGGAAATTCTTTTAAGGTCCCTTGGCGTATAGGTGGGAGTCATGGTTTTGCAACAGTTTGCACAGGTCAAACAGTCAATCTCTTTCCAAACAGCCTTTTCCCAAGCTGCCAAACGGCTTTCAACACCACGAGGTTTATTTTTTTCAAGACGAGTTAAATACAGTCTATAAGTTCGCCGATCACGTTTAGCGCGAGAAAGGAAGGCGCACAATGAAAATTCCTTTACATTTTTCATGGTGCGCGAAGATAGTTATTCAAAGGGATTAAATTTGTCAAAACACCATCCATGCGTAATACACTTTTCTTTGTTTTTCTGATAATAGTTGTTGGCAGTATACAGTCTTGTAATTGGTTCAGTTCTGCTCCCCCTACTTTCTGTGATACCTCCTGCATAAAGGAAAATATCCGTTTCTCTGGCACACATGCGGATACTCCCTATGTAGAGATAAGTGTAGCAAACTGCTTGCCCGACACATTAAGTTGGAGTTATAACGGCCTGGGCACCAAAAGAAAAATTGGATTTGCCTATTTAATAGGAAGAACGGTAAAAATTAACAATGATTTTATCAACGTTCAGTTCAAAGGCAATGAATATGCCTGGATCTTATTCAATGATTGCGTAACAGGTCGTGGGTTTCAACTTAAATTACCCTACGACAAAGCAACTCCATTTAGCTTAAAAAGCAGTGGTCTCAACCCAATGGATCCCAAGTTTGCTATTGAGGCTGGGCTGATTGCTAACACGGATAGGGGTAATCTCTTTGTAGAAGATGCAATGGACGGTAAAAAAGCCATGATGACTTTTGGAGAAAGGCTGGATATAGATTACGATGCTATTCACGATCACATTGACAGCGTTTCAATTTCCCGAAATAAATTATGGGTAAGAATCAAAATTGGAAATGAATGGGTGGTTAAGGAGAAGAATATTACCATGCAATAATTGCTTATGTGGCAGGTATATCAAAAAGGATTTAAGGCCTGGTTGCAACTAGAAAAATCACTTGCAGAAAATTCCATAGATGCTTATCTGAGGGACCTGGCACTATTCTGTCGCTTTTTATCTTCCACCCAACTAGCAGACTCACCCACTACTGTGCAATCAGACCATTTGCGAAAGTTTCTGAAATGGATTCATGAAAATGGTTTCTCCGCAAGTTCTCAGGCAAGGATTCTGTCTGGGATAAAGTCCTTTTACCGTTACTGTATATTAGAGCAGATATGCCAAGAAGATCCCACTGCTTTAGTGGAAGCGCCCCAAAAAAAAAGAGCACTTCCTGATACATTAAGTTTTGAGGAGATAGAAAAATTAATTTCCAAACTTGACCTAAGCAAACCAGAAAGCACCCGAAACAAAGCCATGCTGGAGACCTTGTATAGTTGTGGGCTTCGCGTTAGTGAATTAGTTAATCTGCAGCTCTCTAAACTCTATCTTGATCTGGGTTTTATCCGAGTAAGAGGCAAAGGTGATAAAGAACGACTGGTACCTATTGGAGATAGTGCCGTCAATTACATTCAATTGTATAGGCAAACCACTCGGCAACAAATTATTCCACAAAAAGGAAAAGAGGATTTTTTATTCTTGAACAAAAGAGGTGGTCCGCTTTCTAGGGTCATGGTCTTTTACATCATTCGAGATTTGGCAAATGCAGCAGGAATTCAAAAAACTGTATCCCCGCATACTTTCCGACATTCTTTTGCTACACACTTGATTGAGGGAGGGGCAGACTTAAGAGCCGTTCAGGAAATGCTAGGCCATTCCAGTATAACAACAACAGAAATTTACACGCATTTAGATCGTGATTTTTTAAGAAAAACTTTAGCAGAATTTCATCCTGGCTTTAAAAACACCAGGTAGTAATGACTGATTTATGATTCACCATTTTTCTAATTCTAATAAGCCTATTCTATGAAATTATTCATGTTGACCTCGCTTTTAGTGGGTAGCATTGCTATTGGCCAAGCGCAACTGCGTACACCAGCTACCAGCCCCGCCCAAATCATAAAGCAGGATTTTGGCTTGGGCAATATAGAGATCTCCTACTCCAGACCAGCTATGAAAGGGCGTAAAATATTTGGTGATCTAGTGCCCTATGGTAATGTTTGGAGAACTGGAGCCAATAGTGCAACCACCCTGCAATTTACTGACCAGGTAATAGTAGGAGGAGTCAAATTAGCCCCGGGAAAGTATGGCCTTTTGAGCATCCCTAACAAGAATAGTTGGACGTTGATTATATCCAGACAAACAGACGTAACTAGTCAAACTACATACAAACAGGAATTGGATGTTGTTCGTGTAAATGCACCGGTTTCAAGAAGTAGTTCAAGAATAGAAAACTTTACAATGCAAGTAGTCAATATTAGCTCTTCTAAATGTCAAATTGAACTGAGCTGGGATCAGGTTAAGGTTGCCCTGTCTGTTGAAACAGATATTGACGCACGCATTATGGAGCAAATAAATATATCAATGCAAGGAGAAAAACCCTCCTATTTTTCTGCGGCCATGTATTTTATGGATAACGGCAAGGACCTGAATCAGGCACTTAGCTGGCTTGAAAAAGCAGCTGCCGCAACACCGTCTGCTTATTGGGTATACCATCAACTAGCAAATTGTCAGGCAAAATTGGGAATGAAATCAGCAGCAAAAGCAACGGCGCAAAAATCCAAGGAACTAGCGATGAGTGCCAACAACATGGATTATGTAAAACTGAATGACAAGTTACTGGCTGAATTAAAATAACGCATCCAAATAGATCGTCTGTTTCTATAATTTTCTTTTCTGACGTAGCCAGCCAGCCAGTAGAATCAACCCTCCCATCACGAGGCCAATAATCAAGCCGACTCTTACTCGTTTTATGAAAATACCTAATGCCAACCCCAGTATAATGGCCAAACCAAAAATCCAATCAGCCCTTTGCTTTTGATAATTACTCATGATTTTTTTTATCGTGCATTAAAAAATAATGCATTACAAAAAAGCAACTTTCCATTTTCCCAATAATTGCGGAATAAAATATTATCCGCAAAAAAACTAATATTTCCTTGACCAACGGGAAGTTGACCCAGGATCAGCCCTTTATTTAAGGTCGGTTTTAAGCGACTCCCCACAAAACCTGCTAAGGGACCCTCCTGAAGTGTTTGTCCCACATTCCAACCCTTCCCCTCTTTTAAAGGCTCAAAAACAATATCATCAGTTTTTAAGGAGTAGTAAAATCCCGGATAACCAAATGCAAGCGGATGCGAAGCGTCTAGTGATATACGCCAAATAGATCCCGTGGTTGTGGTACTTATTTGATCTCGATTTCTATTTTTAAATAGGGCAGGCGAACTTGATTTCTCAGTAGAATTTTCCTCTTTTCGAAGTACTAATCCCAAATCTAATTTTGCCAGTTGAGTGGTTGATTGACCAATTACAATTAACCTACCCCCTCCTTGAATCCACTTTTGAATTTCCTCAAAGGACTCTCTACTTTCTAAAAATCGATATCGCCCTTCTGCCAATACCAAAACATCAAACCCAACAAGATCATTAGCCGAAAAAGAATTCAGGTTGAGCAAAGTGATTGGATAGTCCAATTGCTTTTCAAAAAAATGCCACACTTCTCCAACGTTAAGACTATGGGTGCCTTCACCACTAAATAACGCAACGCGCGGTGCGTGAAGTGGGTGCACTTTTTCACTTCCAAAATCTGCTCCTTGTTGAACAAATCCTGAGGAAAGAGGAATGATATTTATTGCTTGCTCATTTGCCCAAGTGCTAATCTTGTCAAAAAATGCATCCCCCCATCTTTCGTTTGAGGTTTTTAAGATGAGGATGGTACCAGGGTTAAACTTTTTTCCATTGGCGGTAAAACTATCTTCGGCATAACGAAGTTTAACTCCAGCCTGTAATAACCGAGCAGCAAAGGAGGCAGCAGTTGGACTATCCCACCGAAGCGCATAACCATATGTGGTAGGCCTATTAACCACAGCTGTAGGTTTCCAAACTTCTCCTTGCGCAATTTTTTCCTTTGAAGCATAGGCCTGTAGTCCATAGGCATATGGAAAGGACCAGGCTGTGATGTCGTAGGTAGCAGAATCCGATAATAATGTTCTAGGCTCAAATAATACTTGCACTAGTGCAGCATTGGGTTGAGCTGTATTGATCACAATGTCTGAGGAAGTAATATTAAAATTTTCCTCTTTTGCAGTAGCATAATTATACCCTTTTGCAGTGGTGTTAGTTCCGAATCTGTATTCAATGCCGTGTTCATCAAGCAAGGCCAACAATTTCTGCAAATACGTCTCCCGTTGAGTTTCATTTTTCAACACAAAGGACTTATAAACTCCCATTCCCAATTCTCGAGCATTTTTAAAAAATGCAGCAAATTCCTGCACTAGCTTTTGTTGTTGACCTGCACTGACTTCAATTGTACTTAGCGAAGTAGTAACATGATGAATGAGTCGGCCATACAAAGTAAGGGTGTCGCCGTCCTCATTAACAACCCCCAACCCTGCTCTTATGCCCGCTTGTTCGTAAGTCATTCCAATGGCCCCATTATAGACCGGATAAGTATCTCCATAAGAGGGATAGAGAAGATCAAACAGCTCCCTGGTAAAATATAACCACCCATTCTTATCAAAATATCGAGCATGATTGGCCCCTATCTCTTGCTGAAACTTGCGTTGCCAGGGTGTGATAACCTCGTGATAAGGTTCCGCAGCCGGTGCAAAATAATAAGGTTCATTAAAGCCTTGTTCATGCAAGTCTACATGCACATGTGGCATCCAGCTACGATAGAGCTTTATTCGTTGTTGACTTTCTAGTTGCGTTAACCAAGCCCAGTCCCTATTCAAATCAAAGTAATAATGATTGGACCGGCCACCCGGCCAGGGTTCCTGATGCTCTCTGGAAAGTGGGTTTGTATTAGCGCTTTTTCCAACCACCGACTGATACCAATTTACATAACGATCTCTCCCATCTGGATTTAAACAAGGATCAATCAATACAATGGTATTGGTAAGCCAGGGTGTACAATCTGAGCCATCTCGTAAAAGCTCAAATAGGGTTAACATAGCCGCCTCAGTTGAAGAGGCCTCATTCCCGTGCACATTATAACTTAACCACACTATAGTAGGTAATGCTTTGAGTTGATGTTCATTAAGCAAAACAGAACCGTTAGTAAGTAACAGATTTGTTTTTCTTATTTCTTCCAATCTGCTCATGTTTTGGGGAGAAGAAACTGCCAAAAAAAGAAGGGGTCTGTCTTCCTGCGTACGACCATATTCGCGTAACTGAACATGCTTGGGTTTGACTGTAGCCACATATTCCATATACCGCTGAACCAAATGATGCGGGGTATGCCGGCTGCCTAATGGATAACCTAAAAAATCAGACGGAGATTGTAGTTGTGCCTGAACACTGCTAAACAAGAGTTGTAGGAAGCAGAACCAAAGCATTTGCTTTTTCATAGAGAAAAATTAGACTAGCAAGTTAAGGTTTGTTTTGCTTTCCGTAGTTTAGCTTTTCATTGATTATCTATGAAAAAACAATTAGTGCTCTTAGTTGCTATTTTAAGTGGGGTGACCGGCTTTGGGCAAGTCCTTCAAAATGCAGGCATCAATCCATTTGCCTATAAAATTGAAAAGAAACTGACGGGAGCTAAAGGAGCTGTGGCCTCGGCCCATCCATTGGCCAGCTTGGTAGGTGCAGCCATACTCAAACAAGGGGGAAATGCCTTTGATGCAGCTATTGCCACGCAGCTAGCTTTGGCCGTAGTATATCCATATGCAGGTAATTTAGGCGGAGGTGGTTTTTTAATAGGCCAATTAAGCAATGGGAAGCAGTTGGCCATTGACTATAGAGAAAAAGCACCTGCTGCCGCACACAGAGATATGTTTATTGAAAGTGATGGGAAAGCAAATACGGAGAAAAGCCAATATGGGCATTTATCTGCAGGAGTTCCCGGTACGGTTGCTGGATTATTTGCCAGCTATCCTTATGCAAAACTTTCATTTGATAAATTGATTGACCCGGCCATTGATTTGGCTACAAATGGATTTTGTATTACGGCTCTTGAAGCTAGAGGACTAAACGCCATTCAGGCAGATTTAAAAAAATACAATACCCAAACACCTGTTCTTTTAAAAGAACAAGGATGGAAAGAAGGGGATACATTACGTCAACCACAACTGGCTGCCACATTAAATAGAATTAAAGAAAAAGGGAAAGCCGGCTTTTATGAAGGGGAAACTGCTCAATTGATTGTCGACGAAATAAAACGAGGAAATGGAATTATTTCATTAGAGGATTTAAAAAATTATGAGGCCGTATCAAGAACACCTCATCGATTTACCTATAAAGACCTGGTTATAGTAAGCATGCCAATGCCAAGCAGTGGCGGGTTACTGCTAAATCAAATGATGAAAATGGTAGAAGATAAAAATTTGAGATCAATGGGATTTCATTCACTGGCTTCTGTTCAACTCATGACGGAGGTTATGCGAAGAGCATATGCTGATCGCGCCGAATTTATGGGAGATGCTGACTTTTATCTTGTTCCGACCAGAGAATTGGTTACTCCTGACTACATTAAAATGCGAATGAAAGACTATGATCCGGGAAAAGCTACAGATAGCAAACAAGTTGGACCAGGCAAACTGCTTCCTAAAGAGAGTGAAGAAACAACCCATTTAAGCGTATTGGATCAGGAAGGAAATGCGGTAGCGGTAACTACTACCCTGAACAATTCCTACGGAAGTAGAACGGTGATAGGCGGAGCTGGTTTTATTATCAATGACCAAATGGATGATTTTAGTATTCGCCCAGGTGTTCCTAATATGTATGGCGCATTGGGAGGTGAGGCAAATGCAATACAACCGGGTAAACGAATGCTAAGTTCAATGACTCCGACTATTGTCACTAAAAATGGGAAACCATACATTGTATTGGGTACTCCTGGTGGAACAACCATACCCAATCAACTATTTCAGACCTTGATCAATCTTTTGGAATTTGACCTGTCAATTGAGGATGCGGTGAATAAACCAAAATTTCATCATCAATGGCTGCCCGATGAGCTTGTATTGGAAAAGGGATTTTCCGAGGAAATAAAAATGTCGTTGAAATCCATGGGCTATCAATTGGCCAGAGAAAGAAACAGTATTGGTCGTACGGAGTTAATACGTGTTTTACCAGACGGCAAATTGGAAGTAATCGCCGACAGAAGAGGTGATGATAGTGTAGCCGGTTTTTAGCTTATCTCAACTTAAAGGATTCCAAAAATTTGGTGTTAAAATCACCACTTATAAAGCGTTCGTCTTGCATTAATTGTAAATGGAAGGGAATAGTAGTTTTTACTCCTTCGATCACATACTCACTTAATGCACGATACATTGTTTGAATAGCTTCTTGCCGGGTCTGCGCTACGGTTATCAACTTTCCGATCATGGAGTCATAGTAAGGTGGAATAACATAACCAGCATACGCATGACTGTCTACGCGCACACCATGACCGCCTGGTTGATGACAAACCGTGATTTTCCCGGGAGAGGGTCTAAAATCATTATAAGGATCCTCGGCATTGATGCGGCATTCAATAGAATGCATCTGTGGAAAATAATCTTTACCAGAAATGCGATGACCCGCAGCTATTAATATTTGTTCCTTGATTAAATCATAGTTGATCACTTCTTCCGTTACACAGTGTTCCACTTGTATACGGGTGTTCATCTCCATGAAATAAAAGTTGCTGTGCTTGTCTACCAAAAACTCTATGGTACCCACACTTTCATAATTAATGGCAGCGGCAGCTTTCTTGGCAGCTTCCCCCATTTTGTGGCGCAACTCAGTTGTCATAAATGGAGAAGGAGACTCCTCCACTAATTTTTGATGTCGTCTTTGTATGGAGCAATCCCGTTCACTCAGGTGACAAACATTCCCGTATTGATCACCAGCAATCTGTATTTCAATATGACGAGGCTCCTCTACAAATTTTTCCATGTATATCCCGTCATTCTTGAATGAAGCCAAGGCTTCGGCCTTAGCCGTATCATAAGCTTTTTCCAATTCAGACTCCTCCCACACTATTCGCATTCCTTTTCCTCCACCGCCAGCTGTGGCTTTTAAAATAATGGGATAGCCCATATCTCGAGCCAAGCCCTTTGCTTCTTCAACACTCTGCAAAAGCCCTTCTCCCCCAGGTACAACAGGGACCCCGGCCTTGATCATAGTCTCTTTGGCGGTAATCTTGTCTCCCATTGCATTGATCATTTCCGGAGTGGGGCCAATAAACTTAATTCCATGTTCATTACAGATTGTGGCAAAGCGTGAATTCTCAGCTAAAAAACCATATCCGGGATGAACGGCATCTGCATTGGTAATTTCAACAGCAGACATGATATTGGCAATATTCAAGTAAGAATCACTGCTCTGCGGCTTTCCAATGCATACGGCTTCGTCTGCAAATCTTACATGTAAACTATCCCGATCAGCAGTGGAGTAAACGGCTACTGTTTTGATACCCATCTCTCTTGCCGTTCGTATGATACGCAACGCAATTTCGCCTCTATTAGCAATGAGGATTTTCTTAAACATGGTGTGGCTAATTCGTTTTAATAGTTCAAGCAGGGTCTACTAAGAATAACGGTTGATTGTACTCAACAGGTGAGGCATCGTCAACCAGAACTTTTACTATACGTCCTTTTATTTCACTTTCTATCTCGTTAAAAAGCTTCATGGCTTCAATGATGCACACAACGCTACCGGGGTTGATCTCTGTGCCTACCTCTGCCAGGTTTGGTTTGTCCGGAGATGCTTTCCGGTAGAAAGTACCGATCATAGGACTTTTGATAGTGATTAAATGATCAGCCGTTGCAGCGGGTTTAGGCTTTTCAACGTTTGGAGTGGTAGCAGGCAAAGGCGCAGCAGCAGGAGTGAACATCTGTGCTGGTGGCATTGGTGCAGCCGCACTAACAACCTGGGTTATCTTATCTTCTTTTTGCTTGACTGTTACTTTAAAGTCTTTTTGTTCAATGGAAACCTCTCCAATATTGGATTTGTTGACCATCTTGATCAACTCCTGAATCTGTTTAAAATCCATGTTTTTCAAGTTTAAGTTAGTTTAGATGAGCCCAGATCGGGCTGCTAAGATAAGAACTGAGTGACTAGAAATCTTGTATTTTGGGGTATTTTTTATCATTTTTTGGTCAAAAACGGGCAAAAAAGGCAAAAAAAAGCCCGATTTTGTTAAAATCGGACTTTTTTGGATTATTCGTTTTTTATACTTCCTTCACCCTTTCCACATAGTCTCCGGTTTTGGTATTTACGCGAATTAGCTCGCCTTCATTGACAAAAAGTGGAACATTGACTTTTGCTCCTGTTTCCACAGTGGCGGGCTTTAATGTACGAGTAGCCGTGTCTCCTCTCAATCCTGGCTCCGTGTAGGTTACCAGCAATACAATTTTATCTGGCAGTTCAACCGACATGGGCGTTTCTGTTTCAGTATTAAAAAGTACGCTCACTTCCTGTCCATCTTTTAGAAACTGAGGAGCATCCACCAACTTTTCTTCAACAGCCACTTGTTCAAAGGTTTCATTATCCATGAAATTATAACCTGTATCGTCTTTGTATAGATACTGGTAAGCTTTCCGTTCTACACGCACTGGGAAAATAGTGTCTCCTGAATTCCAGGTCTTTTCTATGCTGCGGTTGTTGTCAATTCCTTTGAGCTTCGCCCAAACCTTGGCCGCTGCACGAGCCGTTTTATTTTCTCCAAACTCAACTACCGTATAAAGGCTGCCGTCTAACTTGATGATAAGTCCCCGGCTGATGTCTGCTGTATTTGCCATGAAAAAATTTTGTGGCCGCAAAGATACAACGAGACAGGCTGACCACAAAACTGCTACCTTTGCGAAAATTTTTCACTATGAAAATAACCGTTGTAGGAGCAGGAGCCGTAGGTGCCACCTGCGCAGATAATATTGCCAGAAAAGAGCTCTGTCAGGAACTGGTTTTACTGGATATAAAGGAAGGTACTGCCGAGGGTAAAGCTCAGGACATGATGCAAACAGCAACCTTATTGGGTTTTGATACACGTATTGTAGGCAGCACTAACGACTATACAAAAACTGCAGGAAGCGATGTAGTGGTGATTACTTCTGGATTACCGCGTAAACCCGGCATGACTCGGGAGGAATTAATTGGAGTGAATGCAGGAATCGTAAAAGGTGTATGCTCAAACATACTCACCCATTCTCCCAATGCTATCATCATTGTGGTGAGCAATCCTATGGATACCATGACTTATCTGGCATTACAGTCAACAGGTCTTCCCAAAAACAGAATTATTGGAATGGGTGGAATATTAGATAGCAGTCGATTTAAACACCAGCTCAGTCAGCAATTGAATTGCAGTCCTGCTGATCTCAACGCTGTGGTTATCGGTGGTCACGGAGACACGACTATGATTCCATTAATTAGAATGTCTACTTGGAATAGCGTTCCAGTAACTCAATTTTTAAATCAGGAGCAGCAGGATAAAATTGTTAAAGACACCATGGTTGGAGGTGCTACATTAACAGCATTGATTGGCACTTCTGCCTGGTATGCCCCTGGAGCTGCCGCTGCTGCACTGGTAGAATCAATTGTCAGAGACCAGAAGAAACTCTTTACTTGCTGTGTTTCTTTGCAGGGAGAGTATAAACAAAATGATATTTGCATGGGTGTGCCGGTTATTATAGGAAAAGATGGCTGGGAAAAGATCATCGACTTTCCATTGAATGCATCAGAGCAGGCAGCATTTGATAAAAGTGCCGATGCGGTTAGAAACATGAACGAAGTACTGAAAACACTCTAATAAATTAACCTACTTTTTTTAAAGCCCCATTGGGGCTTTTTTTATGGGCGAATGCTAAAACACAACCGGTTTAGCTTTCCTTCAAAATCAAAGGGTGTAGTTAATCTTGTAATGTCCTTTACGTTAAGGTCACTTAATGCTTCCGCATCTAATCTGAACCCCCTATAATTGGTACTGAAAAATAAAACTCCTGTTGGAGATAATGATCGAATGCATGCACGAATAAGCTGTACATGATCAACCTGTAAGTCCAACACATCGTTCATACGTTTGCTATTACTGAATGTAGGTGGATCCATTACAATTACATCATAGCTATTTGCTGGAAGTTGTTCCAACCATTGCTTGACATCGGCTCTTTCAAATTGATAAGCCGGGCCCTCAAATCCATTGCTTTGCATGTTTCGCTTAGCCCAATCCAGATAGGTGTTAGACAGATCAACAGTGGTTACCAAACTCGCCCCACCTGCAGCAGCGTATACAGAAAAGGAACCCGTATAGGCAAACAGATTTAACATGCGCTTTTGCGCGCATTGTTCCCGTACCAATTGTCTGGTATCTCGATGATCCAGAAAAAGTCCTGTATCCAGGTATTCATCCAGGTTAACCCAAAACCACAACCCATTTTCAGCTATTTTAAAAAATTCATTTTCTTCTTCCCTTTCTGATTTCTGATACTGCCCCTGTCTTCCCAACTTGCGTTGCCTAACTCTGCTATGAATATTTTCAAGAGGCACCTGCAATACGGCATTGATAATTTGCAAGCAGGCTTGCATCCAGGAACTATGAAAGTCCGGATCCATTCCGTGTTTTCTTTTGTATTCGGACAGACAAATATGGCTTCCATATCTTTCAACGCAGAAAGGAAACTCAGGAAGATCATGATCGTAAATACGGTATGCCTCAATATTTTTCCTTCTGGCCAATTTGCTCAAATGGCGATTAACCTTTTCCAACCGGTTGCGAAACATTTCCAATTTTGCCTCAAACACCACTTAATTTTTAGCGAATTTAGCGTATTGTATGTACGCAATTGTAGATATTGAAACTACTGGCTCCTATGCAGAGGCAAATGGGATCACCGAGATTGCCATTCATGTTTTTGACGGGATTGAAGTAGTAGCGGTTTTTGAATCGTTGATCAATCCTTTGCAACCCATACCACCCTTTATTCAACAAATGACTGGCATTACCAATGAAATGGTTGTTAATGCTCCCCCATTTGCTTCCATTGCAGAGCGCGTGTACAACTTGCTTCAAGGCCAGATTTTTGTGGCTCATAATGTGCAGTTTGACTACTCTTTTGTCAAAGCACAACTTAAAGCAGCAGGATTTGATTTGAACTGTGCTAAATTATGTACCGTTCGATTGAGCCGCCAAATATTACCGGGATACCCTTCTTACAGTTTGGGTAAGCTTTGTAGATCCTTAGGCATACTACTAGAAAACAGACACCGTGCGGGTGGAGATACCGCTGCAACAGTTGCGCTTTTTAAAAAATTATTGCATGAGGATACACAAAATCACATCGGAAAAAGTTTAAAAAGAAGTTCAAAAGAATGGATACTTCCGCCTCATGTTCCCCGCACAGATTTTGATCAGCTTCCTACCAAACCGGGTGTTTATTATTTCCATGATAAAAAAAACAAAGTAGTGTATGTGGGTAAGGCCATCAATTTACGCTATCGAGTAAATAGCCACTTTAGCAATGATGCCCCTACCTAGTGACTAGTTAGACCATTGGAAAGCAGCAGCTCTGGGCATTTGCTCAAAAACAGCCTGTATGATAGCTGACGGAACGGAAAGCTTTCTGAGTTGAAGGTCAATAAATGCTCCCTCAACGGTTAAACGCCCGGCCTCAATATCTGTAGATTTCCAAATAGTGTGTTGTATGGTCCATCTGGAAAAATCCTTGCGCGCTGCTACTAATTGCAAGTCAATTGAAATAGCATCTCCCATGCTGATTTCTCGTCTAAATCGGCACTCCTCTCTAAGCAGTATAGGGCCTAAATTAAATTGGTGATATACCAAATCTGTCAGCCCTTTTTCCTGCATAAAGGAAATTCGGCAAAGGGCAGCCCAGTCGTAATAAACGGAGTGTCGTACATGAAGGTTGGCATCAATATCTGCCCAACGAAGTTGAAGTGGCAATTTATATTCCATTTAACAAAGGTAATTGCTTTCTGCCTGGTGCTATTTTAACCTCGAGCCATTACCTTTGCACACACCTCTTTAACTATGAAAAAAACACTTTTTACGATCTTGTTTTTCAGCTATGTTATAGCCAACGGACAAACACAAAAGCCCACTGCAGCTGCCCCTGTAAAAAAAGCAACTCCTACTACAAGTAAACCAGTTGTTGTTAAACCAGCAGTGCCTGTCCTGAAAAACGAAATCGACTCCGTAAGTTATGCGTTGGGCATAAGTCTTGCTTACTATTATCAATCGCAAGGTGTGTCAAAAGTAAATGGTAATTTATTAGGGACTGCGGTTAATGATTTGCTGAATGGCGGCCCCACCCTATTGGATAATAATAGTTCAAACACCCTTTTAAACAATTATATGACACGATTACAAAATGAAAAATCAAAACTAAACAAAGAAGCCGGGGAGAAGTTTTTAGCAGAGAATAAAAAAAGAGCCGGCGTAATTACCACAGAGAGTGGGCTTCAGTACGAAATCATCACTGCCGGTGATGGCGAAAGCCCAGCAGCTACAGATACAGTAACCTGTCACTACAAAGGAACATTTATTGACGGAAAAGGATTTGATAATTCTTACGACCGTGATCATCCGATCAGCTTTCCACTTAATGGGGTAATAAAAGGTTGGACCGAAGGTCTTCAACTCATGCAATTAGGCGCCAAGTATAAATTTTATATTCCTTATCAGCTTGGATACGGAGAGCATGATTATATGTCTATCCCAGGCGGTTCCATGCTTGTATTTGAGGTAGAACTAATTGGGATAAAAAGAAGGATTTAATCGTTTCGATTTGCCTAACCAATTATTTCCCTAACCCAGTCCATGGCCAGTGTTAATTGTTGTTCGGGGCTAAGGGAAGAATTGTCAAGTACTCTTGCATCTTTGGCTTGACGCAAGGGACTTTCTGCCCTATTGGAATCCAAATAATCGCGCTGTTCAAGATTTTGGCGAATCATCTCTGCTGTGAGGGCTGAATTTTTTTCTTTAAACTCTTTTAGTCTTCTTTGTACACGGATTTCTTTATCTGCGGTCATAAATATTTTTAATTCCGCTTGGGGAAACACCACTGTACCAATGTCTCTACCATCCATTACGATCCCCTTTTTCTCGCCTAACCGTTGTTGCTGTTGAACAGCAAACTGACGCACCCTGGCTATTGCCGCTACTTCGCTGACACGAGAAGCCACATCCATTTCTCTGATCAAGTCTTCCACATTTTCGCCATTCATTAAAATATCACTGGAACCTTTTGCAGAGTCGAAAATAAATTGCAGCTGAATCTGAGCTAATGCCTTTTCTATAGCCACACTGTCAGCAATATCAACCTGATTGCGGATAAAATAAAGTGTGATAGCGCGATACATAGCCCCGCTATCTACAAAAACATACCCTAATGCCTTTGCCATTGCTTTAGCTAGTGTACTCTTGCCACATCCAGACCACCCATCCAGGGTTATAATAATTTTTTTTTCAGGCATTGTCAATTAAGACGCCTGAGTAGGCGTAGATGCTCTTTCCTTATAAGAAAAGAATAATTTTGTTTGCTCCTCATCGGTATCAGCTACCAATACATCTCCTTCCTTGACATTTAGATTCAGAATTTCCTCAGCCAGTGGATCTTCTAAATACTTTTGAATAGCTCGGTGTAAAGGTCTTGCTCCAAACTGAACATCGTATCCTTTGTCCGCTAAAAAGCTTTTGGCTTTTTCGGTAAGCTCTAAACTAAACCCAAGGTTAGTCAATCGCTTCATAACTCCTTTCATCAGGATATCAATAATATTGAAAATGTTCTCTCTTGTTAAGCTATTGAAAATAATCACATCATCAATTCGGTTTAGGAACTCCGGCGAAAATGTTTTCTTTAATGCTTTTTCAATTACAGCCTTATTGGCCTCATCCGCCGATTCCATTTTTGCACTGGTGGTAAATCCAACACCGGTTCCAAAATCTTTTAATTGTCTTACCCCGATATTGGAGGTCATGATAATTAACGTATTCTTGAAATCAACTTTTCGTCCTAAGCCATCTGTTAAAAGGCCATCGTCCAATACCTGCAATAAAATATTATAGATATCCGGGTGTGCTTTTTCAATTTCATCCAGCAGGATTACACTATAAGGTTTCCGTCTGACCCTTTCTGTTAATTGCCCCCCTTCTTCATAACCCACATAACCTGGAGGCGCCCCAATTAAACGGCTTACGGTAAATTTTTCCATGTACTCACTCATATCTATTCGGATCAGCGATTCTTCTGAATCGAATAAATGTCTGGCAAGTGCCCGAGCAAGCTCTGTTTTACCTACACCGGTAGGTCCCAAAAAGATAAACGTACCAATAGGTTTTTTGGGATCTTTTAATCCAATGCGGTTACGTTGAATAGCCTTCACCACCTTTTGAATGACCTCATCCTGACCAACAACCATGCCTCCCATATCATCTGCCATGCGACGTAGCTTTTCCGTTTCCGCCTGTACCATTCGCTTGACCGGAATGCCTGTCATCATGCTGACTACTTCAGCAATATCTTCCTCGCCAATTGGAAACTTCTTATGCTTGCTTTCCTCTTCCCACTCACCTTTTGCTCTTTCCAACTCCTCCTGCAATTTTTTCTCTGTATCACGAAGTGAGGCAGCCTCTTCAAATTTTTGACTCTTAACCACTTTGTTCTTTTCCACTTTAACCTCTTCAATTTTCTGCTCCAGCTCTGTGATAGAAACAGGCACATTGATATTCTTTAAATGCACTCTGGCTCCCACTTCATCCAATACATCAATGGCCTTGTCAGGCAACAAACGATCTGTAATGTAACGGTCACTGAGTTTTACACAAGCATCAATAGCTTGTTGATCATAGTTTACATTGTGATAATCTTCGTATTTACTCTTGATATTATTCAAAATCTGAATGGTATCTTCCATACTGGGCGGATCAATGATCACTTTTTGGAATCTACGATCCAAGGCTCCGTCTTTTTCAATATGCATACGATACTCATCCAAGGTAGATGCACCAATGCATTGGAGTTCGCCCCTGGCTAAAGCAGGTTTGAAAATATTGCTGGCGTCAAGAGATCCACTGGCACCACCAGCCCCAACAATGGTGTGTAGTTCGTCTATGAACAGGATCACATCACGGTTTTTCTCTAGTTCGTTCATGATGGCCTTCATCCGTTCTTCAAATTGACCACGGTATTTTGTTCCGGCCACTAAAGCCGCTAGGTCAAGTGAAATTACTCGTTTGTCAAAAAGTACGCGAGATACTTTACGTTGCACAACCCGAATGGCCAATCCTTCAACAATAGCTGTTTTACCTACCCCTGGCTCCCCAATCAGAATAGGGTTGTTTTTCTTTCGACGAGAGAGAATTTGAGACACTCTTTCAATTTCCTTTTCCCGGCCTACAATAGGATCCAGTGTGCCCATCTCCGCCATACGGGTAATATCGCGTCCAAAATTATCCAACACTGGTGTTTTGCTTTTGGAACTGCTTCCAGCCTTAGGAGTGGGTTTTAAAGAACTAGATTTTTTTTCTTCTTCAAACTCTTCTTCACTTTCCTCAGGAAATTCTGCACGAGGTTCATTTGATTTTACAATACCCAACTCCTGACGGAATAGATCATAGTCCACATCAAATTGATTGAGGATTTGTGTGGCAATATTTTCTTTGTTCTTTAAAATAGAAAGCATCAAATGCTCTGTTTCAACGGTGTTGCTTTTTAAGGCTTTTGCCTCAAGCACTGTAACCCGAATAACTTTTTCGGCTTGCTTGGTCAGAGGCAGTGAATTAATATTAGCAACATTTTTTCCCGTCTTATCCTTAACCGCTAATTCAATCTCTTTGCGGAGTTCGTAAATGTCCACGTTAAAGCTCTTTAGGATCCGCACGGCAGTGTTTTCCCCTTCGCGAATCATTCCTAAGAGCAAATGCTCAGTTCCAATGAAATCATTTCCCAAACGCAGTGCTTCCTCCCTACTATAGGAGATTATTTCCTTGACCTGATTCGAAAAATTACTGTCCATTTTACTGAAATATTACTGTTGTTACAATATTAACGAATAATTTCGGGAAGGGCATTGGGCCAGTTATAAACCCCTGTTAATAAACCAATCCCGAACACGGTCTATGAAAATCAAAATTGATACCAAAGAGCGATTTAAAGTGGTGAGTATTTTGGAACCTCATTTAACTGCAATGTTGGCAGTTGAATTATTGGAAATTCTCAAAAAAGGGCATGAAGCTGACAGTTCCTCGGCTGAGGCCCTGACCCACCTGGTGGTAGTCCTGTCAGCAGTAGAAAAAATTGAAAAAGGTGTTCCCCAGCTCCTGGCAAACATTCAAAAAGAATTTTATGCCCAACAACATTCTTTTGTTTACTGCGGAATACATCCCGACGTAGAAGGAGCCCTTATTGAAGCCGGAGTATATGAAATGATGAATATTACCCCCACAGAAAGTGAAGCATGGGATATTTTACAAATGGAGGAAATCGAGCGTGAGTTGATGAACGACTCCTACAATTGACCACAACTGTGCTGGGAAATCACTGCTTTAGGAAGTGTGACCAATTTTATCCAACAAGGTCTTTATTTTTTCTTGATGAGTTTGACTAACCGGCCATACAGGCAAACGAAATTTATTCTTACACAATCCCATCATTGACATCACCGCCTTGATTCCAGCCGGGCTACCTTCTGTAAACAGGGCAGCAATCATCTCCAAATACTTATTGTGAAGTGGACGTGCTTTTTCAAAATCACCTGCCAAACAATAGCGAACCATGTTTGAAAATTCTTTTGGAAACGCGTTAGCTACAACAGAGATAACACCACTGGCACCTGTTGCAATCATTGGTAAAGTAATGGGATCATCCCCGCTGATAACCATAAAATCGGCAGGCTTATCTCTCAAAAGTTGCATGATCAGATCCATGTTTCCGCTGGCTTCTTTAGTGGCAAAAACGGATTTACATTCTTTAGCAATGCGAAGTTGAGTGGCTACTGTCATGGACTGCCCCGTTCTTCCTGGAACGTTGTAAATAATGATAGGAAGTGGGGTGTATTGATCGATGAGTTTATAATGTTGAAATATACCCTCTTGATTGGGCTTATTGTAGTATGGGCTTACTGATAAAATAGCAGTATAACCTGTCAAATCAAAATGAGTTAATGCATGAATAACCTCTTGCGTGTCATTACCACCAATTCCGGCAACAAGTGGTATGCGCCCCGCTGTGTGTTGCTGAACAAAAGTGAAAATAGCTTGCTTTTCGTCTCCGTGAATAGTGGCACTTTCGCCTGTGGTTCCTAGCACAACCAGGTATTCCACTCCACCCTCCATCCAAAAATCCAGACATCTTTTAAAATCTGCCCAATCAATGGCGCCCTCCTCTGTAAATGGAGTTATGATTGCGATACCTGTCCCGCTAAAAGTATGTTGAAGATTCATGATTGCTACTAGTAAAAAATAATCTACTACTCTTCCCAAAATCCCATTTGTCCAAATTTCTCAATTCGGTCCAGCACTCTTTTCTCAGCTGGAACTTCACGCAGAGATCTCAAAACCGGAATCAAAAAATCTTTAAGTTGTCGAGCAGCTTGATTATAATCCCAATGCGCCCCTCCGGCTGGTTCTGGAATAATTCCATCTATTAATCCAAACTCAAGCATTCGATCTGCGGTTAACCGAAGTTGTTCTGCTGCAATTTCTTTTTTATCCCAACTTCTCCATAAAATGGAAGAACAACTCTCTGGACTAATTACGCTGTACCAGGTATTTTCCATCATATAAACACGGTCGCCCACGCCAATACCAAGCGCTCCACCACTTGCTCCCTCTCCAATGATTACACAGATCACTGGAACTTTGAGCCGGATCATTTCATAGATGTTGCGTGCAATGGCCTCTCCCTGGCCTCTTTCCTCTGCTTCCAGCCCCGGAAAAGCACCGGGCGTGTCTATCAATGCTACAATGGGTTTATTAAATTTCTCTGCCAGTCTCATCAAACGCAATGCCTTTCGGTACCCTTCAGGATTGGCCATTCCAAAGTTTCGAAGCTGTCTGGTTTTGGTGTTAATGCCTTTCTGTTGGCCAATAAACATCACAGTCTCCCCATCAAGCGAGGCAAATCCACCTACCATGGCTTTATCATCCTTTACGTTACGGTCGCCATACAATTCAATGAAATTGCTGGTCATTTTTTCAATATACTTGAGCGTATAAGGCCTGTCGGGATGTCTGCTTAATTGTACGCGTTGCCAACTGCTTAAATTCTTTGTTAACTCACTTCTTTTCTCAAGCAACTGTTGATTTAATTTCTCAATTACCTCAGTGTAGTCAACTTTACCCTTTGCAGATTTTTGCTCCAGCTCATTGATCTCTTCAATAATCTCTTTGAGGGGTTGTTCAAACTCAATAAATTGTCGGTTATTGTTTGCTGGCATGGAGTTGGTAGTGAGGGCCGAAATTACAGATATTGCGGGAATTGACGGCCATGGGAATTCTAAAAGCCCGGAGTGTATAAAGCCAAAATTGATTTGGAATAAAAGGGACCCAACGCTATCTTTGCCCTCCCAAAATCGGGAAACGGATCGGTAGTTCAGTTGGTTAGAATGCCGCCCTGTCACGGCGGAGGTCGCGGGTTCGAGTCCCGTCCGGTCCGCAAAAACTGGACAACCCCGGTAGCAAAATACCGGGGTTTTTATTTACTATGGGGACAAATCTGAAGATAGGGCTAATTGGTGCTGGCTATTTAGGTAAAATCCACTTGTCTAATTGGAAACAAATAGAACAGGTTGATTTGATTGGCTTTTATGATCCCAACCCTGAAACTGCTGCAACTATTGCCCAAGAATTTTCCATCCCTTCTTTTGAATCTGGGGAAGAACTAATTGATGCCTGCGATGCCATTGATGTTACAGCTCCAACCAACTATCATTTAGAGTGGTGCGAAAAAACAATTCGCAAAGGGAAACATGTATTTGTGGAAAAACCACTGGCTGCATCCTTGGAAGAGGCCAGAAAAATTGTTGCCCTAACCCGTGAGTCAGGTGTAAAATTACAAGTGGGACATGTGGAGCGATTCAATCCGGCGTTTCTGGCTATCAAAGATCTTGCGTTACAACCCATGTTTATTGAAGTGCACCGCTTGGCTCAATTCAATCCAAGAGGCACTGAAGTAAGTGTGATCCTGGACTTAATGATCCACGATATAGACATCATACTTTGCTTGGTAAATAGTGACATCAAACAAATTTCTGCAAGTGGTGTGGCCGTTTTAACAGACACGCCGGATATAGCCAACGTACGAATAGAATTTCATAATGGATGTGTGGCCAATTTGACCAGCAGTAGAATCTCTATGAAAAAAATGCGTAAGATTCGTTTATTTCAAAAAGATGCCTATATCGGAATAGACTTTCTAGATAAAAAAACAGAAGTCATTAAATTAAAAGGGGAACAGGAAGAAGAGCAGGCCTTTACTTTTGACATAGATACACATGCAGGCGTAAAGACTATTGCTATTTCCAGCCCAACAATCCCATCCTCCAACGCTATTCAAGCGGAACTCACCTCATTTAGAGATGCGATTTTGCAAAATTCGCGAACCCTAGTTTCAGAAACTGATGGAATGCTTGCCATGGACGTAGCCCATCAAATACTAGAGAAAATCAACCAGCAGTTGGTTAGTCGCTAGATGACTATTTTTCTTGCAGCCAATCGGCTGCAATTTGCAAATCAATGGGTCGGGTAATTTTAATATTAGTATCCTCCCCTTCCACAAAACCAATTACGTGTCCGGTTTTTTCCACCACCGTTGCTTCATCTGTAAAAGTGGGATCATAAGCAATTTTGAAAGCAGGCAGGATCAAACTGGAGAGAAAAACTTGAGGCGTTTGCACTAGCAGTACTTTTTCCCGGTCTACCACACGGTGCTTTCCTTGCTCCATAAGCCTAATGCTGTCTTTCGAAGGTAAAACAGGCACCGCGCTACCTGACACCAATGCATGCTCATAGCAAGATCTGATCAAAGCTGTGCTCACCAAACAACGTACCGCATCATGTACAAAAACCATGGACTGTTCCTTTACAGTAGCTAGTCCATTTTGTACAGAATGAAAACGAGTGTCTCCACCAGTTACAAAATGAACTGTATGATTAAATCTGCTGGTTATTAATACAGCTCCTTCCTGAAAATAGTTTATGGGTAATACTACAGTAAGTTGAATATCTGAAAAAGCATCTACAAAGGCCCGAAGTGTGTGTATGATGATAGGATCGCCAGCTATTTCTAAAAATTGCTTTGGTTGCGTACTTCCCATTCTCACACCGATACCACCAGCTACGATTATTGCGTGCTTTTTCATTTACTACAAAGATAAGCGCCAACCTGCTGGACCATTTGTAGTGGTACTAGCTGATGTAAACAAGCATAATCACCTCTAAAGCAGGGTTTGTTGCCAAATACCGAGCAAGGACGGCAAGTTAATTCAGTTTGAATCACCTGCTCAATAGACTGCCCCCACCCCAAAAATCCGGCAAAAGGATGTGTGGCACCCCATATTGAAATCACTGGAGTTCCAACCAGAGAAGACAGATGCATATTGGCAGAATCCATGGTAATCATCAGGTCCATGTTAGCCATCAATTCAAGCTCTTGACTCAACGTTAACTGACCTGCTCTGTTACTTGTGTTAGGGAATTCATTCTCCCAATTTGACAATACGGCCGCCTCTTCTCCTGGTGCGCCAAAGAAAAAAAGTTGGCAGGGTATTGTCTCAACCAAGCCCTTAATAAATTGCTTTGCCAATGAAGTGGGTAGTGATTTTCCAGTGTGTTTGGCAAATGGGGCAAATCCAATTTGTAACCGATCCTTGTTGATTGATTTTTTTGAAAAAACAACAGGTTCTAATCTAAGTGTATAGCCCAGTGCAGTAAATACGTTCGCATAGCGATCAAACGTTGTCGTTAACGGCTTAATTACCTTATGATTTTTCCTGGTTAGTGCCCGCTTTTCTTTTCTCCCCTTATCTACAATAGCCACAGCGGCACCTTTTATTTTAAAGAGAAATACTAAAAATTTTGTGCGTAAAACATTATGAAGGTCTGCAACAAGAGTAGCGCTGGTTTTTGCGGATAACTCTTTGAATAATTTCCAAACTCCTATCCATCCTCGGTGACGCCCTTTTAAATCAACCCCAAAAAACTCCAGGCCATCGATGTTGTTAAATAAGGGAGCAAAGTCTTGCTGCGAAACCATGATCACGCTTAAGGAAGGATGTTGCAGCAATAAATTCTTCAAAACAGGAACTGTCATGGCCACATCTCCCATAGATGAAAAACGAATCACCAACATGGATTTTGTAGCTGAGCGGCTCATGACTTTTGCTGATACAATACCGGGTTTAATGTAACGTCGTTGTACATCTTCATTTGCCTATACACTTTCATCTGAACACTACCAGACCGGATAGCTGCTAATAGTTGATCTATGGAGAGAGAAAGGTCCGTCCGCTGCTCAATCAATACAGACAACTTTGCAGCACATCGTTGTTGGTGTGCTGAACTGGCCTCTTTTCTTTTGACTTCAAGGTCCATATGATAGATTTTGAGTGCTAAAATGGATAACCTATCCACTGCCCAGGCAGGACTTTCCGTGTTAATGCGTGCTGTTGGTAAAACCGGAACTGTACTGCTTTCCTGCAAAAGATAATCATCGATTTGTTCAACCAAATCTGTCCTAACCTGGTTGGAAGCATCAATCTTTCGCTTTAAAGCCAGTCCCAAATCTGGGTCTATAGCTGGGTCTCTTACCAGATCCTCTAAATGCCACTGCACAGTATCCACCCAACATTTTTGATAGAGAAGAAATTCAATGGAATCAGAGGAAAAGGGATTGTTCATTGGCGCCTCTACCTGATCTATCAAATGATAATCATCAATTGTTTTACTAAAGATTGTATTGCAAGCTGCCGCGTTCATCTCTGTATTACTTAGAAGAAGGTTTGAATTTTTCGTTGAGTCCTTTAATCAGGTCAGGCGTGATGTTATTGACGGAATCTTTATAATAAAAAAGCCCTTGTTCATAAGAAACAATATAAGCGTAGCTGTGACTTTTGTTATACTCTTGTAAATACGCTTCAATTTTGGACTTAATTTCATTTTGACGACGCATTACAAAATCGCCATATTCTGCATCTAAAGCTTGCTTCCTGTTTTTCATTTGTTCCTCCAAATTTCTTAGCTCTCTCCCCGCCGCTTCACTTTGACTCTCATTCATCAATCCAGTACTGGCTTGTTGTTGAAAATAATTGTACCGTTGTTGCGCGTTACTCGCCATTTTTTGCATTTCCTGTTCAATCGTTTGTTCTTTCTTTGCCAATTCTTCTTTCAACTCTTTCACAAGTTCAAAATTGGCTTCTATTGAATCCATTTCGAAATAGGCCATTCTAAAAGTACCGGATACATTTTGCGGTGTGGACCGAAGCAGGCCTGTTCCATTGTAATAACGAAATCCTAAAAAAAGCAAAGCAGCCGTTAATATTACATTCCAAATTATAAAACCTTTGTTCATAATATTTTTTTTGAAGGTAAGCATCTCTTAGTGATTTTTTTTGAGTTAGTTATTGGTTAATAGCTATGATTAAAAAAAAGGCCGCTTCTGAAGAAACGGCCTTAGTGTTTTGCATCTTATTCCTCCTCATCAAAGGCCATAGCCTCCTGGGTAGTCTGGAGCAATTCGTATTCCTCCTTGCTTCCAACAATCATGTGTTCAAATTCACGCAAGCCCGTACCAGCTGGTATTGGATGACCGGTGATAACATTTTCCTTGAGACCCAGCATTTCGTCTGCTTTACCATTAATGGCAGCAGATGAAAGTACTTTGGTGGTTTCCTGGAAAGAAGCGGCTGAAATCCAGCTTTGTACGCCAAGTGAAGCCTTTGTAATTCCCAAAAGCGTGGGCGAAGAAGTAGCAGGCTTGGTATCGCGATACTCCACTATTTTCTTGTCGGAACGACGAAGAATAGAATTCTCTTCACGCAGCTCTCTCAGATTTACGATCTGTCCGGCACGAAGATTAGTGCTATCTCCTGGTTCTGTAACCACCTTTTTATCAAAGATGAGATCATTTTCCTCTACGAATTCAAACTTATCAACCAAGTCGTCTTCGAGGAATCGAGTATCTCCCGGATCTACAATATTCACTTTACGCATCATCTGACGAACAATCACTTCGATGTGCTTATCATTGATCTTAACACCCTGTAATCGATAAACTTCCTGAATTTCATTGACCACATACTCCTGAACAGCAAAAGGTCCTTTGATTGAAAGAATGTCGAAAGGCGCAATTTGACCGTCAGAAAGAGCTGTACCCGCTTTTACAAAGTCTCCATCCTGAGCCAGGATCTGACGAGTAAGCGGTACCAAGTACTTCTTTTGAACGCCATCCTTTGCTTCAATGGTGATCTCACGATTTCCACGCTTAACTGCACCCATGATTACAACACCATCAATTTCAGTAACCACAGCCGGGTTGCCTGGGTTACGTGCTTCGAACAACTCGGTAACACGTGGAAGACCTCCGGTAATATCACGAAGTTTTCCAAGGATACGAGGGATCTTTACTATTACTTGACCGGCTTTTACATCGTCGCCCTCTTCAATGATAATATGACTTCCGGTGGGAAGGCTATACGATTTTTTATCCTTTCCTTCTACCAGAATCGATGGGATCTTAGTCTTATCACGAGTTTCAATAACTACTTTTTCGCGGTGACCAGTTTGTTCATCAGATTCCTCACGGTATGTTACCCCATCAATCACACTTTCAAGTTTAATCTTACCATCAATTTCAGAT
The DNA here is from genome assembly GCA_016868475.1 of Bacteroidota bacterium. Taxonomy (GTDB): domain Bacteria; phylum Bacteroidota; class Bacteroidia; order Chitinophagales; family Chitinophagaceae; genus JJ008. The sequence goes on along the minus strand of VGGU01000006.1, from coordinate 28,916 downwards.
AGTATCACATTATTGAATGGATCCCAAGTACAAATCACGTCGCCCTTAGTCACTTTTTGTCCATCCTTAACATTCAATGTGGCGCCATAAGGAATATTGTTGGTGATCAACAAACGATCCGCTTGAGTATCTACAATTCTAACTTCACCTGTACGGCCAATAACAACCTGAGATTTAGCTCCTGCGTTATTTGCGATAGCCACTGTCCGAAGCCCGTCAAACTGAATGGTTCCATCGAATTTAGCGGCCAAAGTAGATTCTACAGAAGTAGAGCCCGCCACCCCACCAACGTGGAAAGTACGAAGCGTCAACTGAGTACCAGGTTCACCAATTGATTGAGCAGCAATAATACCTACTGCATCACCCTTCTGAGCAGTGACTCCAGAAGCCAGGTTTCTTCCATAACATTTCACACATACACCACGCTTACTCTCACAAGTCAATACTGACCGAATTTCAACGGTTTCCACACCGGCTTCTTCAATTTTCTTTGCTAACAGTTCAGTGATCTGTTCACCCGCTGCAACGATTAATTTTTCAGTAACGGGATCATATACATCGTGCAATGAAGTACGTCCTTCGATACGATCACTCAATGGCTCAATAACATCTTCATTATCCTTCAATGCCGATGTAGCTATGCCGCGAAGTGTACCGCAATCCTCTTCCATGACTACTACATCCTGCGCAACATCCACCAGACGACGAGTCAGGTATCCGGCATCAGCTGTTTTAAGGGCTGTATCGGCAAGACCTTTACGAGCACCGTGGGTGGATATAAAATAATCCAATACATTCAATCCGCCTTTGAAGTTGGAAAGAATAGGATTCTCGATGATCTCACTGCCAGTAGATCCGGATTTACGGGGCTTAGCCATCAATCCGCGGATACCAGCCAGCTGTTTGATCTGCTGCTTAGAACCACGGGCTCCGGAATCCAACATCATATAAACTGAATTGAAGCCTTGTTTGTCATTGCTCAATTCTCTGATCAAGGCTTCTGTGATGCGAGTGTCTACACGGCTCCAAATATCTACGATCTGATTATATCGCTCGTTATTGGTAATTAGACCCATGTTATAGCTCTCCCAAACTTCCTCTACTTCAATTTTGGCATTCTCCAACAACTCCTGCTTGGTGTCAGGGATAATCAAATCGTTGATATTGAAGGAAAGTCCGCCTTTAAAGGCAGTACGGAAGCCCAGTTGTTTGATATCATCCAGGAATTTGGCCGTCTTGGGAACATTGGTAATAGTAATAATGTCACCAATAATTTCACGGAGGTTTTTCTTGGTCAGCAATGCATTTACAAACCCAACCTCAGCAGGAACATGTTGATTAAATAACACACGGCCTACTGTTGTTTCAATTAATTTTTTCTCCAACTGATTGTTCTCATTGCGAACATTGACCTTTACCTTGATCCAGGTATGCAGGTCAACCTTCTTTTCGTTGTGTGCAATGATCACTTCTTCACTTGAGTAGAAAGACATACCCTCCCCTTTCATTTTCTCCTTATCCTTGGTTCGCTTTCCTTTAGTGATATAGTATAATCCCAACACCATGTCCTGAGAAGGAAGAGTGATTGGAGTTCCATTTTGCGGATTTAAGATATTATGTGAAGCCAGCATTAATAACTGTGCTTCCAAAATAGCTGCATTGCTCAATGGAACGTGAACCGCCATTTGGTCACCATCAAAGTCCGCGTTAAAGGCAGAGGTAACCAGCGGGTGTAATTGAATAGCCTTTCCTTCGATTAATTTTGGTTGGAAAGCTTGAATAGAAAGACGGTGAAGTGTGGGGGCACGATTTAACATAACAGGGTGCCCTTTCAAAATATTTTCAAGGATGTCCCAAATAACAGCCTCTTTCTTATCTACCAGTTTACGAGCAGACTTAACTGTTTTTACTATTCCTCTTTCAATTAATTTACGAATGATAAATGGCTTGAATAATTCAGCAGCCATATCCTTTGGAAGACCACACTCATGCAATTTTAACTCTGGCCCAACCACAATAACGGAACGACCAGAATAGTCTACACGTTTACCCAAAAGATTCTGACGGAAACGACCTTGTTTTCCTTTCAATACATCACTCAAGGATTTCAATGCGCGCCCGCCCTCTGCTTTCACCGCATTTGATTTACGGCTGTTATCGAACAAAGAGTCAATAGCCTCCTGTAACATACGTTTCTCATTGCGCAGAATCACCTCAGGGGCTTTAATCTCTAACAATCGCTTCAAACGATTGTTACGAATGATCACGCGACGGTATAGATCGTTTAAGTCTGAAGAAGCAAATCGGCCACCATCCAAAGGAACGAGTGGACGAAGTTCAGGTGGGATAACAGGTATGTATTGCATAACCATCCACTCAGGACGATTAGTAATACGCAGATTAGCATCACGGAATGCCTCTACTACACTGAGACGCTTAAGCGCATCAGCTTTACGTTGCTGCGAAGTTTCGTTGGCAGCTGCATTACGTAGATCAAAAGAAAGTTGATCAAGATCGATTCTTGCTAAAAGATCACTTACCGCTTCTGCTCCCATTTTGGCAATGAACTTTTGCGGATCATCATCTGGGAGATATTGATTTTCTTTTGGAAGAGTTTCCAAAATATCCAAGTACTCCTCCTCGGTTAGCAAGTCAGCTAAACGCTGTCCTTTTTCTTCGCGAATTCCTGGTTGAATGACTACATAACGCTCGTAGTAAACAATAGTCTCTAATTTCTTAGAGCTAATTCCCAATAGATATCCGATTTTATTGGGAAGCGATTTGAAATACCAAATATGAACTACTGGAACAACCAACTTAATATGCCCCATTCTTTCACGTCGTACTTTTTTCTCAGTTACCTCAACACCACAACGATCACATACGATTCCTTTGTAACGGATTCGCTTGTATTTTCCACAGGCACATTCATAGTCCTTTACGGGACCAAATATGCGCTCACAGAAAAGACCATCACGTTCTGGTTTGTACGTGCGGTAGTTAATAGTTTCCGGCTTTAAAATTTCTCCAAAGCTTCTTTCCAAAATATTATCCGGAGAAGCAAGACCAATGGTGATCTTGGAGAATGCGGGTTTCGGACGGTTTTCTTTTTTTATAGCCATGATCAATAGATCGGTTAATTAGTTATCAAATGTTGGTTAAGGAAGGATCAATCAAACTGCAGGTCTAGTCCCAGCCCACGCAATTCGTGTACCAAGACATTGAAGGATTCAGGAACGCCGGCACGGGGAACATTATCTCCTTTAACCAACGCTTCATATGTTTTAGATCTCCCAATGATATCGTCACTCTTTATCGTGAGCAATTCTTGCAATATGTTGGATGCACCATAAGCTTCAAGTGCCCATACTTCCATCTCACCAAAACGCTGTCCTCCAAACTGTGCTTTACCACCCAATGGCTGTTGTGTGATAAGACTGTATGGTCCGATGGAACGAGCGTGCATCTTATCATCAACCATGTGGTGCAGTTTGATCATATAGATGATACCCACTGTTGCTTTTTGGTCAAAACGGTCACCAGTTTCGCCATCATAGAGATAAGTATGGCCAAACATAGGTATACCCGCTTGCTGACAATAAGATCCAATCTCATCTACAGTAGCACCGTCAAAGATTGGTGTTGCAAATCGGAGACCTAATTTCTCTCCGGTCCATCCTAGGATTGTTTCATAGATCTGTCCCAGATTCATACGGCTTGGTACCCCAAGAGGGTTAAGCACAATATCAACTGGCGTTCCATCTTCAAGGAAAGGCATATCTTCTTGACGAACAATTTTTGCAACAATTCCCTTGTTTCCATGGCGACCTGCCATTTTATCTCCAACTTTTAGCTTCCGCTTTACAGCCAGATACACTTTTGCCAACTTCAATACGCCAGCAGGTAATTCGTCTCCGATACTGATATTGAATTTTTCACGTTTGTATCTACCGAGCTCCTCGTTGAATTTGATACTGTAGTTGTGCAATAAGGTGTTGACCCGGTCATCGGTTTTTTTATCACCAGTCCAGCCCAGCGGATTTACATTTGAATAGTCAATTGTACGTAAGTTCTTGTCAGAAAACTTTGAACCCTTGTCTATTTGAACCTCTCCAAAGTTGTTACTCACCCCTGCAGAAGAGTGGTCTTTCAATAAGTTCCCCAGTTTTTCAAGAAGCACTTCCTTCAGTCCAATTTCATTTTTCTCATGCAACTTTTCTAATTGCTCAATAGCACTCTTTTCACGCACTTTAGCATTCTTATCTTTCTTTGCACGCTGGAAGAGTTTCTTTCCAATCACCACACCCTCCACTCCATTTGGAGCTTTGAGAGAAGCATCTTTGGCATCACCCGCCTTATCTCCGAAGATGGCGCGAAGTAATTTTTCTTCGGGCGTTGGATCGCTTTCTCCTTTCGGAGTGATCTTACCAATGAGGATATCCCCTTCTTTAACTAGTGCCCCAATTCGAATGATTCCGTTTTCATCCAAATCTTTTGTGGCTTCTTCAGAAACGTTTGGAATGTCTGGTGTTAATTCTTCCTCGCCTAGTTTAGTATCACGGACTTCTAATTCATATTCAGAAATATGGACTGAAGTAAACAAGTCTTCCTTAACAACTCGCTCACTAATTACAATGGCATCCTCGAAGTTGTAACCTTTCCATGGCATGAATGCCACTTTAAGATTTTTACCAAGAGCCAATTCGCCATTTTGTGTTGCATATCCTTCAGTAAGGAAATCTCCTTGCTTAATTTTCTGCCCATTCTTCACAGCCGGACGCAGGTTAATGCAGGTCTCCTGATTGGTCTTGATGAACTTAGTCAGCTTGTATACACGGAGATCATCTTCAAAACTTACTAATTTTTCGCTGGCTTCGCGCTCATACCGAATGTGTATTTCGTTTGCATCTACAAATTCAACTACACCATTTCCATCAGCGTGTATTTGAATCCTTGCATCACGAGCAGCCTTTCCTTCGAACCCTGTTCCTACCACAGGAACATCAGGACGAAGCAATGGAACTGCCTGACGTTGCATGTTTGATCCCATCAAAGCACGGTTAGCATCATCATGTTCCAAGAATGGAATTAAGGAAGCACTCAGCCCCACAATTTGGTTGGGAGCAACGTCCATAAATTCCACTTCACTCTTATCCAGAATGGGGAAATCTCCAGTTTGACGGCTTACAACCTTTACATCCGTTACATTTCCCTTATCATCCAATGAAGTATTTGCCTGTGCAATTTTTGCCTCATCTTCTTCCTCTGCGCTCAAGAAAGACAGTTCCTTCATGTTTACTTTACCTTCTTCCACCTTTCTGTAAGGTGTTTCAATAAAGCCCATGTCGTTGATCTTGGCATGAACGCAAAGCGTTGAAATCAAACCAATGTTTGGTCCTTCAGGAGTCTCAATGGTACAAAGGCGACCGTAGTGAGAGTAATGCACGTCACGCACTTCAAATCCTGCACGCTCACGACTTAATCCACCGGGCCCTAATGCAGAGATACGACGCTTGTGTGTGATCTCGGATAAGGGATTGGTTTGATCAAGGAATTGAGAAAGCTGAGAAGTACCAAAAAATGAGTTAATAACAGAAGATAGCGTACGCGCATTGATCAAGTCAACAGGAGTAAACACTTCATTGTCTCTCACGTTCATCCGCTCACGTATGGTACGGGCCATACGGGCCAATCCTACTCCAAATTGAGCAAACAACTGCTCTCCTACTGTGCGCACACGACGATTGCTCAAGTGATCAATGTCATCGACCTCAGCCTTACCATTGGTAAGACGAACAAGATATTTAATGATCAGAATGATGTCGTCTTTGGTAAGTGTTTTCTTACCCAATGGCAGATTTACATTCAGTTTACGATTGATCTTGTAACGTCCTACTTCACCCAGATCATATCGCTTGTCGCTAAAGAATAATTTATCAATAATACCTCTTGCCGTTTCATTATCGGGGGCATCTGCTCCGCGCAATTGACGATAAATAAATTGAACAGCCTCTAACTCACTATTAGTGGTATCCTTGTTCAACGTGTTATAAATAATTGCGTAATCTCCTCCTACATCTTCACGTTGGATGAACACGCTGCTTACTTCGAGAGAAGTAATTGTTTCAACGGCAGCCTCATCCAACAAGGTGTCACGCTCCATAACAATCTCATTTCGCTCAATGGAAACAACTTCTCCGGTATCCTCATCTACAAAATCCTCCACCCATGTGCGAAGTACGCGTGCAGCTAAACGCTTACCAATGTGCTTGGCAAGTGTTTTCTTGTCGGCCTTTACTTCGTCTGCCATTCCAAATAATTCCAGAATGTCTTTATCAGTTTCGTAACCGATAGAACGCAATAGGGTTGTTACCGGGAATTTTTTCTTACGATCGATGTACGCATACATCACGTTATTGATATCCGTAGCAAACTCCATCCATGCCCCTTTGAAAGGAATTACCCGAGCAGAGTAAATTTTTGTTCCATTCGGGTGAATAGATTGCCCAAAGAATACACCAGGAGAACGATGTAATTGTGAAACCACTACTCGCTCTGCTCCATTGATTACAAATGTACCACGTGGAGTCATGTAGGGCATGTTACCCAAGAACACATCCTGAACAATGGTTTGAAAATCTACGTGCTCTTCGTCGTTACAGCTTAAACGCAACTTTGCCTTTAAGGGCAAGGCATAGGTTAAACCACGCTCCATACACTCCTCAATAGTGTAACGAGGAGGATCGATAAAATAATCCAAAAACTCTAGTACAAAAATGTTTCTTGTATCCGTGATAGGAAAATTGTCTTTGAACACACGGAATAGTCCTTCGATGTTACGCTTATCAGGCGTAGTTTCAAGTTGAAAGAACTCTTTAAAAGATTGAATCTGGACTTCAAGTAGGTCCGGAGTTTCTGCAAGGTGTCTAATCTTACCAAAGTCAATTCTTGCATTGTTTTTTGTCAATGACATATGCTATACCGGTTTTTTCTGCGTTCAGACATAGAGATCACCCGGCGATTAAAGTATTTTTTTTACAAAAATCGCTGTGAATGAATCACTTACGAATGGTCCTCAATGTCGAAAATAGGTTTGGCCAAAATAAAGGATTGCAAAGGTAAGCATTGAGAACTGATGACCAAAATTTGTGCCCACAAAAATCCGGCCAAAATCAAAAAACTTCCCCTTTTTCTTAAAATAATAGCAAGCAAAACTTGATGGATGATTAAACCGGCAAATAAAAGGCAAGCAGCCATCCGGATAAGCTTGTCTAAAAAAAACCAAAGGGGCCATTTACTTGTCTTGGTCTGGGTAGGATTTTATTGGCTTATCCCTCAGTTTTTGAAAGATCAATCAGATAAAGAAAATTTATTAATAAATTTTAAAGTGCTAAGTATCAGCACTTTGGATTCGGTTGATTCAATAATAAATAAGCGCTCAAAGAAACTTTTTAGCAGCATCAATAAAAAGCAAGCGGTCACTGAAAACAGCCAATCTAAAAAAGTAGCAGGCAGGCCGTTGACAACAAAAAAGCAAAAAAAGATAGAACTAAATGCCGCCGATTCCTTAACCCTAATGAAGCTCCAAGGCATAGGCCCGGTTCTATCCGCCAGAATAGTTAAATACAGAGACAAATTGGGAGGGTTCCATTCTACCACACAATTAAAAGAGGTTTATGGATTGCCTGACTCAACTTTTCAGAAAATTAGCGATCAGCTTGAACTATTGCAGCCTGGATTAAAAAAAATAGCCATAAACAAGGCCGATGAAAAAACAATTGCACAGCATCCCTACATAGGGTGGAAACTAGCAAAACTGATTGTGCGATATCGCCAAGCACACGGTAATTTTTATAACTACGAGCAGCTAAACAGTATCTGGGGTCTTGAAAATAATAAATTAGACAGATTGTTGCCCTACCTCAGCTTTGACTCAACAAACAGTCAGTAAATAAAAAAGCTCTCCGCATGGGAGAGCCTTTTTATTTAGTTGCGTAAAGATCTTAAGCAATCTCTACATCAGCACCAGCTTCTTTCAACTTAGCAGCAATTTCTTCTGCTTCGGCCTTAGAAACGTTTTCTTTCACTGTTTTCGGAGCACCGTCTACCATATCCTTTGCTTCTTTCAAGCCAAGTCCGGTAAGGTCTTTCACGATTTTAACAACATTCAATTTAGAAGCGCCTCCGCTTTTCAAAATTACATTGAATGCAGTTTTTTCTTCAGCAGCAGCAGCGCCACCACCATCGCCACCACCTGCTACAACAACTGCAGCAGCAGCGGGTTCAATACCATAATCATTTTTCAGGACATCAGCGAGTTCCTGAACTTCTTTCACGGTCAAAGCCACTAGACTTTCCGCGAGTGCTTTTACATCAGCCATTTTGTTTCAATTTTTACCGTTTTCACTGCTCTGTAGCTCCAACGGCAGGTTTTAAAAAAATTTTGCCTTTGTTCGTTTCATTTGAAAACACCCTCAGGCCTGGGTATTTATTTTATTCGTCCAATGACGACAAAATACATTACTCAGCGGTAGCCGCGGCTTGCTTCTCGTGGTGCTGCAATAATCCAGCCAGCACACGCTTTGCTGGGGACTGCAATAGCCCAATCACTTCGCCGATCAATTCGTTCTTAGTCTTGATCTTAGTAAGTGCCACCAATTGATTATCTCCGCTATATACATCGCCATTAATAAACGCCGCCTTTAATACGGGTTTATCTCCGTTACTTTCCTTACGGAATGAAGAAATAATCAAAGCAGGTTCTTTGGGGTTCTCCGAGAAAAGAAGGGCCGTTACGTTATGAAGTGATTCATACATTCCAGCATACTTCTCATCGTCCAAAGATTGAAGCGCCTTTTTAATCAACGAATTTTTAGCCACTTTCATCTCCACTTGTTTGTTAAAACAAGCACGACGCAATTTGCCAACCTGCTCTACAGTTAGCGATTCTGTATCCGTTACATAGAAGTTGTTATACTGAGAGAATTTCCCTTTCAGTATTTCGATCACTTCATTTTTTTGCTCTTTAGTCATTGTATTGAAATTAGACTGTGGTAATTAGGTTTGAGAGAATCAGTTGATAAATGCTTTCGTGTCGATAGCGATACCCGGACTCATTGTTGAGGCCATGCTGATACCTTTTAAGTAGGTTCCCTTTGCAGAAGATGGCTTGGCTTTGATTATGGCATTGAGCAGCTCTTGGCTGTTCTCTGCAATTTTCTCAGGAGCAAAACTCACACGTCCAATGGAAGCATGTACAATTCCTACTTTATCTACTTTGAATGCAATTTTACCGCCTTTAACATCATTGATTGCTCCAGCCACATCATTGGTAACCGTGCCAGTTTTAGGATTTGGCATCAGGTTGCGTGGACCCAAAACTTTACCAAGCTTACCAATTTTAGGCATTACACTGGGCGTAGCGATAATTACATCAACATCCACCCATCCGCCTTCAATTTTTGTTACAAATTCTTCCAGCCCAACATAGTCAGCGCCAGCTTCTTTAGCAGCAGCTTCCTTATCAGGTGTGCACAACACTAATACACGCTTGGTCTTACCCGTTCCATGCGGAAGTGTAACGGTTCCACGAATAGCCTGATCGGCTTTCTTAGGATCTACCCCCAACCGTATGTGCAAATCGACAGAAGCGTCGAACTTACAAGTAGTGATTTGTTTTACCAATGAAGAGGCCTCCTTTAGGGAGTATGATTTATTGGCGTCCAACTTAGTGTCAGCCACTTTTCTTTTTTTACTTACAAATGCCATGATTCAGTTCTTTAGATTGACAATTAATTTTCCCAAGGGGCTTTTCCTGACACATTCAAACCCATACTGCGTGCTGTACCAGCTACCATTTTCATAGCGCTTTCCACAGTGAAACAGTTTAAGTCAGGCATCTTGTCCTCTGCTATTACCTTAATCTGGTCCCAGGTAACTTTTCCAACCTTTGAACGGTTGCTTTCCTTTGAACCTTTTTGAATTTTAGCAGCTTCCATTAACTGTACTGCAGCCGGAGGAGTTTTGATTACAAAGTCAAAACTTTTGTCGGAATAAACAGTGATAAGAACGGGGAGTATTTTCCCTTGTTTGTCCTGTGTTCTAGCATTGAACTGCTTACAGAACTCCATAATGTTGATTCCCTTAGAACCTAATGCAGGTCCGATGGGAGGTGCGGGGTTGGCTTGGCCACCCTTGCACTGTAGCTTTACAAAGCCGGATACTTCTTTTGCCATGTCTTACAATTTATTGGTTCAAGCGTGCCTTTACGGCACTCCCAAATTCCTCGTAGAAAGAACTAATTGGGGCGGCAAAGTTAGGCGGAGTTAGGCGATTTACCATACAATTCCTTGTTTTTTTTTAAGCCCTCTATCCTATTGAATTTCAGGCAAAAAAAAGCCTCCCCATGGGAGGCTTTACGAAAAGCTGCATAAAGGTTAGCTAAGTTTCTCCACTTGCATGTAGCTTAGTTCTACAGGAGTTGCACGACCAAATATCTTAACGGTTACTTTCAATTTCTTCTTTTCATCATTAACCTCTTCTATGGTGCCATTGAAATCATTGAATGGACCTTCTATGATCTTAATGGTCTCTCCAATGATATAGGGTTCCATCATGCTGATTCCACCTGCTTCGCTCATTTCATCCATTTTGCCCAGCATCTTATTAACCTCGGCTTTGCGTAAGGCTATGGGGTTATCCTTGCCCAAGAAATGAATAACGTTGGTAGTATTTTTAATGACATCCCTAAGGTCATCATTCAATTTTCCTTCCAATATTTCAATCATCACATAACCGGGGTAGTAGTTTCTTTCCCGCATTACTTTTTTACCGGCGGCAACTTTATAAACTTTTTCAACTGGGAGAAATACTTGTTTTACAAGCTCACTCCAGCCCCCTCGGCTAATCTCTTTATCGAGGTACTCCTTTACTTTTTTTTCCTTCCCACTGATCACGCGCAGCACATACCATTTGGTTTCTACCTGCGGAATAGTAGTTGTATTTGTAACAGCTTCCATTAGAATAATTGTTTGTAGATGAAACGCAACCCATTACCTGTTGCAAAATCCATTATTAATACAATGACGGTAATTACCAGCGTAGCTACCAATACAATCATTGTGGATTGCTGCAACTGCATCCAAGTGGGCCAGGTTACTTTTTCGCTTAGTTCGCGAAAACTATCTTTTACGTAAGCGGTAATCTTGTTCATACAATTTGTTTTGCACGGGCAGAGAGACTCGAACTCCCATCAACGGTTTTGGAGACCGCTATTCTGCCATTGAACTATGCCCGTAAGAATCAAAAGTCACCGGTTGTTCGGAAATATCCTGACAACCAATGACTTTTGAGAATACAAATATAAGCGATTACTTCAGGATCTCGGTAACCTGTCCGGCACCTACAGTACGACCACCCTCACGGATAGCGAACTTAAGACCTTTTTCCATCGCAATAGGCTGAATTAACTTAACAGTAAGGTTGGTGTTATCACCAGGCATTACCATTTCAGTTCCAGCAGGCAATTCTACCTCACCAGTTACGTCTGTAGTACGGAAATAGAACTGAGGGCGATATTTTTGGAAAAATGGAGTGTGACGTCCACCTTCTTCTTTGCTCAATACGTAAACCTCAGCTTTAAATTCTGTATGCGGAGTAATAGATCCAGGCTTCACGATAACCTGACCGCGACGAATCTGTGTTTTTTCAATACCACGTAGCAACAATCCGGCGTTGTCTCCAGCTTCACCTTCGTCTAGGATCTTGCGGAACATTTCAACACCAGTTACAGTTGAAGTAAGTGGCTCAGCAATCAATCCTACGATTTCAACTGATTCACCCACTTTAACACGACCACGCTCGATACGACCTGTAGCAACTGTACCACGGCCTGTGATAGAGAATACATCCTCTACAGACATCAGAAACGGTTGGTCAACTGGACGTGGAGGAAGTGGAATATAAGTATCCACCGCAGCCATTAACTCATCTACTTGCTTCACTGCATCAGCATCACCCTCAAGGGCTTTGATAGCAGAACCTTTGATGATAGGAGTGTTAGCGCCATCAAAACCGTAGAAAGTCAATAGGTCGCGAATTTCCATTTCAACCAAATCAAGCAATTCTGGATCATCTACAAGGTCAACCTTGTTCATGAACACAACGATCTTAGGTACACCTACCTGACGAGCAAGAAGGATGTGCTCTTTAGTTTGTGGCATTGGACCATCCGTAGCAGCCACAACAAGAATTGCACCGTCCATTTGGGCGGCACCTGTAATCATATTTTTTACATAGTCAGCGTGACCAGGGCAATCCACGTGTGCATAGTGACGGTTCTTAGTTTGATACTCAACGTGAGCTGTGTTAATGGTAATACCACGCTCCTTCTCTTCAGGAGCGGCATCGATTTCATCGTACTTCTTGGCCTGCGCCATACCTCTTGCAGCCAAAATTGTAGTGATGGCAGCAGTCAGGGTAGTTTTACCATGGTCGATGTGCCCAATGGTTCCTACGTTAATGTGGGGTTTGTCCCGCTTAAAGGTCTCTTTTGACATTTTTATCGGTTTTTAGGTTGTGTTGACAATTTATATTTAAAAATTCTTATTACTTCTTGAGCCGTTGATGAGAATTGAACTCACGACCTCTTCCTTACCAAGGAAGTGCTCTACCCCTGAGCTACAACGGCTGATATAGCCCGAGAGCCTACTTCCGACTATTCTCAACTTGAGCGGGAGACCGGGCTCGAACCGGCCACCTGAAGCTTGGAAGGCTACCGCTCTACCAAATGAGCTACTCCCGCTTTTGGACCCCTTTCGGAACCGTCGTGATTTCAATTTTATCTTAACAATTTCGTTGTTCTTGTAACGTTGAAATTGTTGTGGGCAAGGATGGATTCGAACCACCGAACTCCGAAGAGGACAGATTTACAGTCTGTTGCCGTTGGCCACTTGGCTACTTGCCCGCCCTGAGCCACCTGCCAGAATCGAACTGGCGACCTACTGATTACAAATCAGTTGCTCTACCAGCTGAGCTAAGGTGGCCTGTTTTCTTTGCCAATTGCTGGTGAATTGGCCAAACCAAATCGCACGAGATCAAATTCACCTGATTCGGGCAATAAAGAGCTACCCCAAAAATTTGGGAAGGCAAAGGTAAGGGAATTTGGAAACTGGAAAAATTTTAAGTCGATTTTTTACACGTTTCCGGCATAAAAAAATCAATAAGACCCATAAGCCTAATTAGTGGCCAATTCTCGATCTTTTTTCCGCTTCATATGGTTGGTTATGGAAGCAAAAGCATCCTCCACAGAATGTTCAAAGTTTTTGCTGGTAGTTTTTACAAAAAAATCATACCGGGGTATATGCACCCGGACTTCCACTACTTTGTCTTTGATATGGTGAGCAATATTATCCAGCTTGAGAAAAACACAAACATCCGTGATACGACTTTCAAAATTGGATAATTTCTCTATTTTTCTTTTCACTAACTCAATCAAATTAGTGGCAGGTACAAAATGTACGGTTTGGATTTTTGTGTTCATGGCTGAAAAATTTAGTTACTATTAATTTACATTTTTTTTCAAACAATTGCAAAAAACAGCACCTATATTAACAGGCCATTAACGGCGGGGATGAGCCTTTTTGTGGACCTCCTTCAGCTTTTCAATTGTATTGTGAGTGTATACCTGGGTGGCAGCCAAACTGCTATGGCCCAACAGTTCTTTAACAGCGTTCAGATCGGCCCCATTATTAAGCAAGTGTGTTGCAAAACTGTGCCTAAGCACGTGTGGGCTTTTCTTTTGAACTGTGGTTGCAGCAGTTAATACTTGGTTGACTAATTGCCAGGCATAACGAGGATACATTCTTTTGCCCTTTTCGGTAAGTAATAAATAAGCGTCTTTCTCCGGAAATAATTCATCCCTCTTTACTATATAATCTTTAATTACCTCAATTATTGATGCATGAAGAGGAAGTATGCGTTCTTTATTCCCCTTACCTAGCACTTTTAGTTGCCCCCGGTCCAGTTCCACTTGTTGATCTTTTAAATTTATAAGTTCGTTCAAGCGCATTCCCGTGTAATAAAATAAAGTAACCAACAGGCGTGTGTTCATTCCCTTCCAATCTTCACTGGACACAGCTATCAATTCTCCAAGCGCCACCGCTTCATCTTCCTTAATAAAAACGGGAAGAGATTTCCCCATTTTTGGGGGTGTAATTTGAGACATGGGGCTTATGGCCAGCACCCCGTTTCGAATCAGTAGTTTATAAAAAGACTTTAGCGCCGAGATCTTCCTAATAATACTTCTTGGAGTGACTCCCGCTTCACGTAGTGATGCCAACCAGCTCCTTATAAAAGAGGGACTAACTTGTGAGAGCTGATCCACATTCATTTCCTGGGCTAAAAACTGTGACCAATCAAACAGATCCTTGCGATAAGCTATTTGTGTATGTGCAGAAAGCCTTCGTTCAAACTTTATATGGTCGATAAACTGATTAATCAACACCTCAATGGCTTCCCCCTTTTGCATAATTAAAACTACAAAACTTATGAGGCCAATAATAAAAAAACCCGCAGCAGAACCGCGAGTTAGTATTTCTAGTTGGAAATAAAATTAACCTTCAATCTTACCAGAAGCCAATTGCTGGCGATAAATTGCTTTTAACACTTCCCCACGACGCTTAACGGAAGGTTTGGTAAAACTTTGACGTTCACGGAGTTGAATAAGTGTTTTAGACTTCTCAAACTTCTTTTTGTACTTCTTCAGCGCCTTGTCAATGTTTTCGCAATCTTTAGAATCGATAATTAACATAAATAATACCTCCTTTAATGGAGGTGCAAAGTTAGGGGAATTTGGAAATAAAAAAAACTACTCAATTTTTTGTCCTCTTAGGGCGGCAGAAACAGCCTGGTCCATTACCCTTTCTGCATAAGGGCGGCTGATTTCATTCAAGGCCTCCATTTGCTGGTTTATCAGACTTTTATCTTGCATGGTCAGCGCTAACTGCAAGGCTTGCATAGCTGCCGCGGTTGCAGATAGTTCTTCTTTTGACAATAACGCAGCATGTTTAGTAACGAACCTCTCCGTTGTTTTCATTAGTTGCTCGCCCTCAGTGCGCGCCTCAACCAGTGCCCTTTTGCTTACATCATCTTTTGCATGTGTAATGCTTTCCAACAATAATCGCTCCACTTCTTGATCCGTTAAGCCATATTGGGGTTTAATAGCAATTTGTTGTTCAACGCCACTACGAAGTTCTTTTGCACGAACGGTGAGAATTCCGTCGGCATTAATCATAAAAGCAACTTCTACTTTAGGCAACCCAGCAGGCATTCCTGGTATTCCGGTTAGATTGAACTCTCCCAGCCTTCTATTATCTTGAACCATATCCCGCTCTCCCTGGTAAACCGTTATTCGCATGCTTCCTTGCCCATCTTGTTGCGTGGTATATTGTCTGGCAACGCGCGAAGGAATCTTAGCGTTGCGCGGAATTAATACATCCATCAGACCGCCCATTGTTTCAATACCCAATGAAAGAGGGGTGATATCCAGCAATAAAAAGTCTTTGTTATTGCCAGCTAAAATTTCAGCTTGAATTGCGGCACCCAAGGCAACCACCTGATCTGGATCCAACGCATCATGAACAGGTTTTTCAAAAAATGCAGCCACCTTTTTTTTAACAGCAGGCATTCGAGTTGAACCACCCACCAGAACCACTTCGTCAATTTGTTGAACAGTTAGCTTTGCATCGATCAATGCCTGCTGACAACAAAATAATGTTTGTTCTACCAAGGGCATTACAATTTGTTCCAGTTGTGCTTGATCAAGTGAAAATGTTTTTCCTTCCACGACCTCTTCAGCAATGGAATCGGTTGTTAATTGATGCTTGACCTTAATAGCCGCAAGACGATAAGCCTGTAGCGCAGTGCTATGTTCTTTTTGAGGACGCTGTTCTTCCGGAATTTGTTGTATCCAAAATTCAACAATGGCCCGATCAATGTCGTCGCCCCCTAAATAAGAATCCCCATGAGTAGAGAGCACTTCAAAAATTCCATTATTAATTTGAAGTATTGATACATCAAATGTTCCTCCTCCCAGATCATATACAGCAATGGTTTTGTTTTCCGCTGCCGACACGCCAAGCCCGTAGGCAAGGCTCGCAGCTGTTGGTTCATTAATGATTCGTAAAACGTCTAGCCCGGCTAGTTTACCTGCGTCTCGAGTAGCCTGGCGCTGTGCATCATTAAAATAAGCGGGCACCGTGATTACCGCCTTTGATATTGGCGTTTTAAGCATATGCTCTGCCCTACTCTTCAATTCGCTCAGAATAAAAGAAGAAAGTTCTATAGGGGAAAAACACTGTTGCTCAACCTGGATTTTGACTAAACCCTCTCTGTTCTCTTCACTAAATTTATAAGTAAAAAGGTCTTGGCTTTTGGCTAGATCCTGATAAGATTTTCCCATCAACCGCTTGACTGAAAAGATAGTTTGCGCAGGTTCAGTTTGTAAAAATGGACGGGCCGCTTCGCCTACCGTAATGTTCCCCTGTTTTCCAATATGTAAAATGGAAGGGACTAATGCAAGTCCACTTTGGTCTTTTAAAACAATTGGTGTTTTGGTATCAGGATGAACAAGTGCAACCAAGCTGTTGGTAGTTCCCAAATCAATCCCCACGATCATTTCCGCTTGCTGCAGACTACCCGTTGCAATGTTAATTCCAATTTTAGGCATAGACTAACTAAAAACAGGAGGCAAAAGTAACGCTTATAAAGCAGTAAAGGTTAAACGGTATAGCGGAGTAAATAGCCACTTTCTTTAGTGAAGCAAAAATTGACATATTGTAAAAGGGGTATATTACATTTGCGAAAACTAATCATTAATGAATTTGTTGGACGAACTGAGTTGGAGAGGTATGATTCAGGATATCATGCCAGGTACCCGGGAACAATTAGAAAAAGAAATGACAACCGGTTACATTGGCTTTGATCCTACAGCGGATAGCTTGCATATTGGTAGTCTTGTGCCCATACTGCTGCTGGTTCATTTTCAAAAAGCCGGTCATAAGCCCATCGCCCTTATTGGCGGAGCCACCGGAATGGTTGGTGATCCCAGCGGAAAAAGTGAAGAAAGAAATTTATTGAATGAAGAAACCCTGCAACGAAATATCATTGGAGTAAAAGCACAACTTGCCAAGTTCTTAAACTTTTCTCCCTCACTGCCCAATGCTGCTGAATTAGTAAACAATTACGATTGGTTCAAGTCAATCTCATTTATTGATTTTCTCAGAGATTCAGGAAAGCATATTACGGTCAATTATATGATGGCCAAGGATAGTGTTAAAAAAAGGATCGAAGGCGACGCGGGAATTAGCTATACTGAGTTTGCTTATCAACTCATGCAAGCCTACGATTTCTATTGGCTGTATCAACATAAACAATGTAAGCTCCAAATGGGCGGAAGTGATCAATGGGGCAACATGACTACCGGCACAGAACTAATCCGAAGAAAATGCGGAGGTGAAGCATTTGTATTCACTAATCCGTTAATTACAAAATCAGATGGTGGAAAGTTTGGGAAAACGGAGGCTGGGAATATTTGGCTTGACCCTGCCAAAACTTCTCCTTACCAGTTCTATCAATTTTGGCTCAATGCAAGTGACGTTGATGCAACACGTTGGATAAAGCAATTTACATTCATGACGCAGGAAGATATTGAAAAGATCACTGAATTGCATGAACAAAATCCTGCTGCACGAACGCTCCAACGAATATTAGCTGCTGAAATTACCAGCTTTGTACATGGTCAGGAAGAGTTGAACAAAGCGATTGAAACCACTGAAAAATTATTTTCCAATCAGCAAGCCCCAATTGAGTCATTAACCGAAACTGACCTGGAACAAATACAGGGCATAGTAAAAGTGGAAATTGAGCGCAACACCCTAAGAGAGGGAGTTGATATTGTAACATTATTAGCCACCACTGGCATTTTCTCCAGCAAAGGAGAAGCCAGAAAAACAACTCAAGGGGGTGGAATAAGTGTTAACCGAAAAAAGGTAGAGGCTGTAGACTTTATCGTAAATGAATCCTTTCTACTTCACAACCGGTATATCCTTATTCAAAAAGGGAAAAAGAATTACTTCCTGATTACCGTAAAAGCCATTTAATTTTCAAATTCCATTTGGGGCAAAAGTCTAACTGCCCTATTTTTGCACTCCCGTTTACGGATTTGGATTGACCCATGGTGTAACGGTAGCACTACAGATTTTGGTTCTGTCTGTTAAGGTTCGAATCCTTATGGGTCAACAACTTGAGTACATTAGCCGATCACTGAGCTCCGCAGGAGCGAAGTAATCCTTATGGGTCAACAGTAAACCCTGACAATTTTGTCAGGGTTTTTTATTTGAGAGGCGTGCAAAGCTTGTATAACACCTGCCTAATACCCCATTTCGCTCAAGCACTGGGCCAAGCTCTCTCGCCAATTTTTGATAGTAATTCCGTAAGTAGCTACAATCTTTGAAGTGTTCAGCACTGACCAAGCCGGTCGTTTAGCAGGAGTTAGATATTCAGCGGTAGAAATGCCCTTAATTGGTGTGGGAGATCCAATCATTTCTTTAATAGCAGAAGCAAATTGAAACCAGTTAATTACCCCTTCATTAGAATAATTATATATTCCTGAAATCCAATTGTTTGAGGATGAAATCTGAAGTATTGCATCAGCCAGATCGGCAGCAAACGTAGGAGATCCATATTGATCCATTACAACACTCACCTCAGGTTTCTCCCCGAGCAATCGGATCATGGTTTTTACAAAGTTCTTCCCAAAGGAAGAATAAACCCACGAAGTACGAATAATTAAAGAATCAGGATTAGCCAACAGTGCTTGCTTCTCCCCCTCATGTTTTGTTTTTCCATATACACTTTGAGGAGAAGCTAAATCGCTTTCCGTATAAGCTATTGTTGCAGTACCGTCAAAAACATAATCAGTTGATACGTGAATGAATCTGCAGTGGTTGGCTGCACAAATTGCGGCGAGTACACCAACAGCTTCGGCATTAACCTGATGCGCTACCAAGGGTTCTTGCTCAGCTTTGTCGACAGCGGTGTAAGCTGCACAATTTATCAGTACTGCAGGATTGCATCCTTTGAAATAATTACGAACAAGTTCAAAATGATGAATAGGCAAATCCTCACGAGACAAGAATAAAAACTTGAACGAGGGCCATTTTTTTTCAAGCCGTTGCAGTTCCTTACCCAATTGCCCATTGGCTCCAGTAACTAATACCAATGACCTATTATCATTAACGGCATTCACGTCTTAAAAGTAAAAGGGTGAATCAAAATTACTGAGAACAGGGAGCGCTTGATCTTTATCCGATACAATCTCTTTTCCTGGCTGTATTTTCCAATCAATACTAAGACTAGGGTCAGCATAAAGGATTCCTTGCTCACTGGTTTTGTTATACAATGCGTCACACTTGTATAAAACCTCTGTTTGTTCACTGAGTACAGAAAACCCATGCGCAAAGCCTTGAGGTACTAATAGCTGCTTTTTATTCTCACCGCTTAGTTCAATGGCTAACACTTGTCCATAGGTTGGGGACCCTTTTCTGATATCAACGACCACATCTAAAATACTTCCCCGTAGCACTCGAATTAATTTTGTTTGGGCATGAGGTGGGGTTTGAAAATGCAATCCACGAATCACTCCATAACTAGAAGAAGATTGATTGTCTTGCACCCAATCAAATTCAAGCCCCTGCTCCCTGAAAGTATGCTGGCTGTAAGACTCAAAAAAATATCCACGGCTATCCGTATGGACTAGAGGTTCATAGATCAGCAAACCAGGAAATTGAGTTGTAGTAAATGACATATTAAATGGTCCAATATTTTCGATTAGAGATAACACGCCGATACATTCCAGTTAAATCTATAACCAAGGAAGTATCACTGGTGCAGTTACAAAAATAGCTTTCTTCCAGTTCTTTAAAGAGAGTATGATTAACCGCTATAATCACTACCTGATAATAACCTGTTGGCTGACTAATCAATCCTAAGCCAGATTCCTTTTCAAGGTGTTGAGCATCAACCAAGGGATCAATTAGTTCAACCTCAATGTTGCTACTCATCAATAATTTGGCCAGTTCCACGGGCTTTGAATTTCGAACATCCCTTACATCTGGCTTGAAACTGGCCCCCATAATCAATACCCGCTTTTTATCTTCTCCAGGAATTGTAGTTTGAATATGACTAAGCACTTGAGCCGCTATGCGCGAAACCATTTCTTCGTTAATGCGTCTTGATTCTTCAACAAGCGAAGCATTTCCCCCTTGTTCTTGAATTGCATTGATCAAATAATATGGATCCACGCTTATACAATGTCCTCCGGCAAGACCTGGACGAAAAGGCAAGAAATTCCATTTTGTAGCAGCTGCTGCCCAAACAGCCCCAGGATCTATCCCTAATTTTTCATATACAGCAGACAGTTCATTCAACAAAGCAATATTTACATCTCGTTGAATGTTCTCAGTTAGTTTGGCAGCCTCAGCAATCTTGATGGACGCACAGGCATAAACACCCGCCATAGTAACTTGTTGATATAATTGAGTCATCAAGCGTAAAGTGGCAGGATCAGATGCAGCTACTAATTTTATAACCGCACCTATATGATGAACGGAATCCCCGGGGTTAATTCTCTCAGGAGAGTAGCCTATTGAAAAATCCTTGCCAAGTTGAAGACCAGAGATCTTTTCCAATAAGGGAACACAAAATTCTTCTGTACAACCCGGATACACAGTGGACTCAACCACTACACAATCTCCTTTTTTTAAAAACTTGCCAATTTGTTCAACAGCTTCTTTTAAAAAACGTAAATCAGGTAAATGGCTATCATCAACTGGTGTTGGAACCGCAATGATATAAACAGATGCATGGGTCAATTGCAATTGGTTGCTGGTAAAAGTGGGTAAAAGTTCAGGGACCAGATTTAACTCAAGTTCTTGATTTGAATCATACCCCTCTTGCAACTGCTGGATACGGATTGGATTGCAATCATATCCAATGACACTAAATTTCTCTGCTAATTTAAGCGCAAGGGGTAAACCTGTATAGCCTAAACCAATAACTGCTATCGAGTTAACCCTATCGAGAAATCGGTTTAGCGATTGATCAGGCATAAAACTAATTATCCAATAAATTCCAAAACAGCACCGGAAATAGTAGCTAATTGTTCTTGGTCTAATTCTGTATGAATAGGAAGAGAAAAAACACGCTCCGTTAACCAATCTGTTACGGGTAAGTCTGGAAGCGAAGTTCCTGAGAGACCAAACATTTTTTGACGATGTCCAGGCACAGGATAATAGATCATGGAAGGAATTTTCCTTTCGCTGAGAAAGGCAGCTAATTGATCACGATCTACTCCTTCAAGCAGCAAAGTGTATTGATGAAAAACATGTTTGGCATAAGGGGCCCTATAAGGAGTAGTCAATGATGCACAAGAGGCAAAAGCCTGGTCATAAAAATCAGCAGCTGTTTTTCGTGCAAGGTTGTATGAGTCAAGGTATTTCAACTTTACTGATAATAAAGCAGCTTGTATAGCATCCAAGCGGCTATTGCAGCCTACCACATCATGGTAATAACGTTTACTTTGTCCATGATTAGCAATCATAGTGATGCGATTTGCCAA
Organism: Bacteroidota bacterium; assembly: GCA_016868475.1. Taxonomy (GTDB): domain Bacteria; phylum Bacteroidota; class Bacteroidia; order Chitinophagales; family Chitinophagaceae; genus JJ008. Next base: position 7,240 of record VGGU01000006.1, on the reverse strand, counting down.
TGCATCGTCATTAGTGAATATTGCCCCTCCATCGCCAAAGGCTCCTAAATTTTTTGAAGGATAAAAGGATGTGCAACCAATATGCCCCATTGTGCCCGTCATCTTTTTTACCCCATCACTAAACTGATATTGGCCTCCAATTGCCTGCGCATTGTCCTCAATAACAAACAGATTATGTTCCTTTGCTATTTGTAGAATTTCTTCCATCGGCGCAGACTGCCCATATAAATGAACTGGTACAATAGCTTTGGTTCGCGGAGTAATAGCTTTCCTCAACGAAGCAGGATCCATACAAAAAGTATGCTGATCCACTTCCACAAAAACCGGTTTCAATCTCAATAATCCAATCACCTCGGTGGTTGCGATATAAGTAAACGAAGGGGTAATCACTTCATCGCCGGGTTGTAAATCCAATGCCATCATAGCAATTTGCAATGCATCCGTTCCATTGGCGCAAGGAATTACATGCTTAACATTCAAATAAGTTGACAAAGATTGAGCAAAAGCAGCCACAGCAGGCCCGTTGATAAAGGCGCTGCTCTCCATTACCTGTTGTATGGCATCATCTACTTCTTGTTTAATTCTGAGATACTGTGTTTTAGTATCCACCATTTGTATAGGGCGCATAGATAAATCAATGATTGGCAAAAGTAACGAAATGAACACAGTTCAATCTAATGCAACTAACTTTGCAACACTTTAAACGAATAGCCTTGTATCTGGTGTTTTACCATATCTTCTTGTTGGTTTTTAAAATAAGTCTTTGGATTGCTGCGCCCTTCAATGGCAAGGCAAAGTCATGGGTTGCGGGACGAAAAGGGGTTTTAAAAAAAATGCGATCCCAAATTAACCCTCAAGATCGAGTAATATGGATGCATGTAGCATCACTAGGCGAATTTGAACAAGGAAGACCGCTGCTTGAACAACTAAGAATCACATACCCCTCACATAAGATATTACTCACTTTTTTTTCGCCCTCCGGCTATGAGGTACAAAAAAATTATCAGGGAGCTGATTGGGTGTTTTATTTGCCCATGGATGGGCCAAATACCGCTAAACGATTCTTGGATATCGCACACCCCGAACTGGTTCTTTTTGTCAAATACGAGTTCTGGTTTTACTACTTAAAGAAAATAAGCTATAGAAAAATTCCTCTCTTGCTGATTGCTGCATTATTCAGAAAAGACATGTCTTTTTTTAGATGGTATGGAGCAATCTCCAGAAAAATGGCAGCTCGATTTGATCATCTGTTTGTACAAGACAAGCAATCGCTGGACTTGTTGAATAAAATAGGATTGGGGCCGATCAGTTCCATTGCTGGCGATACTCGATTTGATCGGGTAATTGAAATTGCTAAAAACCATGCAACCTTTAATGCTATAGAAATATTTAAAGGCGATAGTCAAGTACTCGTGGCCGGCAGCACCTGGCCCGGTGACGAAAAGGTCATTGCACGCGCGTTAGAAAATCCTGCCTTATCCGGTCTTAAGCTCATCATTGCCCCCCATGAAGTAAATGACAACCATTTGGAAGAACTGCAGTTACTTTTCCCAACAGCTCAATTATTTTCAAGCTATCAACTCACTCCTAACCCGACTACTACTGTATTAATTGTTGATTCGATTGGAATACTATCTTCACTTTATAGTTACGCTACTTTTGCCTTTGTAGGCGGAGGCTTTAAATTACCTGGCATTCATAATACTCTCGAAGCGGCAGTTTATGGAATACCCGTTTTTTTTGGGCCACACCATCAACGATCTCTGGAAGCTGTTGAATTGATTGCCATCAAAGGCGCCATAGCGCTGCAAACTGACGAGGACCCTGGTGCTAAGCTTGGGTTTTACTTGGAATCATTGTTTACTGATCCTTTACAACTTACTAAAATGGGTAATGCCGCTTACCAATATGTTCACTCAAAAAAAGGAGCTACAGAAGCAATTATGGATTTTATCAGAAAAAGATGGTCATTCAATTAAAGTCAATGTACCTTTCAAAATAATTCAGTAATAGATGTTTATAGAACCTAATAATAGTGGTGTAAAAAAAGGAAGCATAGAAGTAATATGCGGATCAATGTTTAGTGGAAAAACAGAGGAACTGATTAGACGTCTAAAACGTGTTCGGATTGCCAACCAGCGCATTGCTGTTTTTAAACCATTTATTGACAATCGATATGCGGAGGAAAAGATCGTTTCCCATGATACAAACTTTTTTGACTCCATTCCCATTCGAAACTCAAAAGAGATGCTGAATATGGTCGAGAATGTGGATGTTGTGGGGATTGATGAAGCACAGTTTTTTGACCCGGAAATTGCAGACTGTTGTGACTTGTTGGCTTTTCGGGGAATTCGCGTTATAGTAGCAGGATTAGATATGGATTATTTAGGAAAACCATTTGGCCCAATGCCACAAATCTTGGCAAAAGCAGATTATGTAACAAAACTGCATGCAATCTGTCAACAATGTGGCGGCATTGCCAATTACTCCTATAGAAAAGTAGCCAACGAAGAACAAGTTATGTTGGGGGCAACCGACTCCTATGAGCCGCGTTGCCGCAATTGTTATCAGCAACCCTAAAGTATGAGCCACATTTTTTCTCTCATAAAAAAAGATCTTCTCTTGGAGCTAAGGCAACAATATAGCTTCTATGGCTTATTGCTTTATGGCGCTGCTACTCTTTTCCTTCTTTTCATGGCTATTGAATCGCCGGAAGCCCATGTATGGAATGGGTTGTTTTGGATAACACAACTTTTTATCTGTATAAACGCCGTGGCAAAAGCTTTCTTACAAGAGAGCAGAGGCAGAATGCTTTATTACTTCACACTTAACCACCCTACCCATTTTATCCTTGCCAAATTATTTTACAATGGTATTTTGATGTTGGTGATGAGCGCCATCAGTCTCTTGTTTTTTTTAGTATTGATGGGAAATCCAATAGATAAAATGGGGGCTTTTATTGGAATGGTTTTTCTAGGAGGTTTTAGCCTTAGTTTAGTTTTTGGCTTTTTGGCGGCTATTGCAGCTCGAGCTCAACAAAATGCCGCGGTGATGGCCATTCTGGGATTTCCTGTAATAATTCCGCAAGTGGTGTTATTAATGAGACTATCCTCAACTGCGTTTTCTCCATTAGTAAACGTACCCGTTTCAACCATTTTGTTGCTGCTGGCGCTGGACGCACTGGTAATTTTGTTAGCGGTGATCCTATTTCCGTTTTTATGGAAAGACTAAGTGTTTAATATTTCCTTTTGATCCTATCTCCTTAATTTTGCAGAGGAAATTCATGAAGAAGCATTGGTGGAAGATATTGACCGTCTTATTGCTCGTCTACACGTTTATAGCGGGCTTGTTGGGACCAGTACCCCGACTTCCTTTACTACAAGAAACTATTCGCAATCTTTATTTTCACGTTTGTATGTGGTTTGCCATGATGATACTTTTCATGGTCTCTGTAGTCCATTCTATTCGATACCTCAACACTCTTAAGCCTGAGCTTGATCGCGCAGCTCGATTATACGCAGGAACGGGAATTCTTTTTGGTTTATTAGGGTATGGAACTGGCGCTATCTGGGCTTCATTTACTTGGGCAGATCCCAACATCCCTATACTTGATTCTTTTAGCACCATCGCAAGGGATCCTAAATTAATTGGAGCAGCAGTTGCCTTATTAGTCTATGCTGCATATATGATACTTAGAGATTCCATAAACGATATAGACAAAAGAGCTAGGATAAGCGCTGTTTACAACATATTTGCTTTTGTATTGTTATTTCCGGCCATATGGATTTTACCTCGCGTGCTTCCTAGTTTACATCCTGGGAATGATGGCAATCCTGCATTGGATGTTAAAAATGACATAAGCGCTGATATGCGAATGGTATTTTATCCTGCCGTATTAGGGTGGACACTTTTAGGAGTTTGGATCACTCAGTTAAAAATTCGATTACAGGTGCTTGTTGATAAAAAACTTGGATTATGAAAAAATTATTCCCTCTTGCTGCCATATTTCTCCTTTTTACTCAACCACTATTAAGTCAAGCCCCTAAATATGAAATGGCCCAACTGATGCGTAGCGATGGCCGTATTTATGTTGTGATTGCCGTTATGTTAGCGATTCTCGCCGGGTTAATTCTCTACCTGATTCGACTTGATAGAAAGATTGCTAAAATGGAGAACCTAAAATAAGCCAATAAAAAAACGATTGCTCAAACAAAAAAAACAATTTATGTCGGACAAAAATTACAGTTTTTTCGGAGCCGTAGAAAGAAGCTTCGATAAAGCTGCCAAATTCACAAAATGGGATTCAGGATTGCTTAATCAAATCAGACAATGTAATTCCGTTCTTCAACTTCGATTCCCGATCAAAAGAGACAATGGAGAAATTGAAGTAATTGAGGCTTATCGTGTTCAGCATTCTCACCATAAGACCCCTTGTAAAGGAGGAATTCGATTTGCTGCCGAGGTTAACCAGGATGAAGTGATGGCCCTGGCTGCGTTGATGACCTATAAATGCACCATTGTAAATGTTCCTTTTGGCGGAGGAAAAGGTGGAATCAAAATAGATCCAAAAAAATATTCGGTTGGCGAATTAGAGCGCATTACTCGACGTTATACCTCAGAGCTGATCAAAAAGAATTTCATTGGCCCTGGGATTGATGTACCAGCGCCCGACTACGGAACTGGAGAACGTGAGATGTCCTGGGTACTGGACACCTATGTTTCTATGAGACCTGGGGAAGTGGATGCAGCAGGCTGCGTAACCGGTAAACCAATCACGCAGGGAGGTGTTAGGGGCAGAAGAGAAGCCACAGGCCTTGGTGTATTCTATGGAACCAGAGAGGTTTGTAATATCCCTGACATCATGAGCAAATTGGGCTTATCAATAGGCATTGAAAATAAAAGAGTCATTGTTCAGGGTTTGGGAAATGTGGGGTATTGGGCCGCTCATTTTTTTCAACATGCAGGGGCAAAAGTAATTGCCTTGGCCGAGTACGAAGGAGCCATATTTGATGAATATGGATTAGACATTGAAGCTGTATTTCAACACCGCAAAAAAACCGGTTCCATATTAAATTTCCCTGGAGCCAAAGACATCAAAAACTCTAATGAAGCGCTTGAGCTTGAATGCGACATTCTTATCCCCGCTGCTTTGGAGAATGTAATCAATGGAGAAAATGCTCCTCGCATTAAAGCCAAGATCATAGGAGAAGGGGCCAATGGTCCATTAACCCCTGAAGCAGATGACTACTTTGCTAAAAACGGAACCATTGTAATCCCTGATATGTATTTGAATGCAGGAGGTGTAACCGTATCCTATTTTGAATGGCTTAAAAATTTGAGTCATGTTAGATACGGTAGAATGGAGAAGCGTTTTACTGAAAATGTAAATAGCAGTATCCTGAACCAAATTGAAGAACTGACTGGAAAAAAATCAAATGCTCAAGCCAGGGAATTAATCATGCACGGCCCTGATGAAGTTGCCCTTGTTTATAGTGGACTGGAAGAAACCATGATCAACGCAACACATGAGATTATGAAAGTGTGGAAAGAAAATCCTGCCATACCTGATATGCGTACTGCAGCCTATGTGGTAGCCATTAACAAGGTGGCAACAATCTATGCTGAGCTAGGAATATTTCCATAAACATCCCCTTGATACAATATTAAAGCTGTCCAATCGGACAGCTTTTTTTATTTGAAAGAGTGGTACACCTCTTTCAGTCAACAGCCAGTACCGGCTGAAATTTGCCCCAACCCCACCTTGAATCCCGTTGCGGATAGTAAGTACTATGGCGTTCAAGCAGAGTTAAAATCTGATCCCGAGTGTAGTAGGGAAATCGGCTCCATACTAATGCTGTCATTGCTGCCATTGATGCAGTTGCTACTGATGATCCTCCAATGGTAGAGGGTTCATTTCCACGATCCGCAACTGTTAGAGGATGAGTTGCATCTCCGGCTCGTTCCATTTCTACTACAAAATCCACTTCAGGGCCTGAATGACAAAGTGTACAGGCTTCAAAATTGGTGAATTGTTTTACTCCGGTAACAGCTTGTACTTCTGGAAGCGTTGCTGGGAAAACCACACCCGCCCAGTTTGCAGTAAATGAAAAAGAAGTGCCGGCTGCACAAAAAATCAATTTCCCTTTGGCATGCGCATATTGGATGGCATCTCTTATTTGGGAGCTAACCGTTATTCTACCCATGCTCATGCTAATCACTTTTACATCTGCACGTAGCGCCGCTGTAGTAAATGCATCACTAACCCCTTTTACTTCTCGGGCTTCATCAATAAATACATCTGAAGCCGCTCTGCAGATAACCAAGTTAGCATTGTAGGCAATTCCCACCATGTTACCGCTGATTCCCCTTGGTGCCGCCAGCACCCCAGCCATTGCCGTTCCATGACCGCATTTGTCTTCCGGAGTTTCTACTGGACCCAGGTTGATAAAACCTAAGAATCGCTTACGAGGTAATGTTACCAATCTCTCCAGAGTTCTGGCACCAGAAAACCCCTGATTAAAGTTGGCATTCAAGCAATCTTGATCATAGCCAATTCCAGTGTCAATCAAAAAAACTTTAATACCCTTTCCTGATACATAGCGCCAAGCATCTAATATTCCATGTGCTGGATAATTCCATGATGCTTTTCCGTTTGGTGTTACAACACCATAATGCACACCTGGCACTAAGCCGCGAGTAGGAAGATTGCTGGCGCACCCACTGAATCTCTGATCTTCTGATGGAAATAAAAGCTGGTCATATTCCATAGGCTCCACATAACGCACCAATGGAGACTGAATCAAATAGGATAATGATCGGGGATTCTTTAGCACGATGTTGAATACCGGAAGCACATGTTCTTCCCAAGGCATAATATCTGTCAATTCCAAGGAAGGATTAAGCTGCTGCTCAAAAAGTAAAAGTTTTTCTAATAAAATCTGTTTGGTATTTACCCACTCACTTTCCTGGATATCGATGACAGCTAATTGATTTTCATGAAATGATTTTGCTGCAAGCTGATAACCCACCGACACAATTCCACTGCTGCGTTGTATAGCTGACCAAAGTAGAGCAGAAGATACAGATGCCCATTCAAAATTTCCTTTATTAACGAGCGATTGCTGAATAATTAAACGTAGCGTATCAACAGCTGGTCTTTTTTTAGAGACATTATCAATTATGCTTACAGAATCTGTTTTTCTGCAACTCAGAATCAGTAAGCAGGCTAATAGCGAAAGGA
>VGGU01000005.1 GCA_016868475.1 Bacteroidota bacterium | reverse complement strand
CTGGGCAGCTGCTGTAAAGACCCAGCTGTGTAGCAATAGTATGATAAGTAATAAAAAAAAGTGGGTACGCCTCATTAAAAACCTCCGGCTTAATAAAAAGAGATTTTGCAACAATATTGCAAATATAAAATGCAACATTGTTACAAAAAAATTATTTTATATTTGAATATGCTTAGCCAACACCCTATATCCAAGTCAAGTTATTGGGCAGTGACTTTGTTAGCATTCGTTCTCATTGCCTATAGTTGTAATAAAGACAAGAGCCCAGACCCTTGTGCGGGCACTTCTTATGATATACAAATAGTAAAAACCCCTGCAATAGGAGGAGTAAATAATGGCAGTATTACTGTTCTTTATCCCCGAGGAGACACTTTGAAGTATGCTATTAACAATGGCACGCCACAACAAAGCCCGAACCTAACCGGATTGGCTGCAGGAAATAATATTGTAAAAGTTATCAATCAAAAAGGGTGTTCAGATACCCTTCATGTGGTGATTGCTGCCTATGGGCCCAAATATGCTGCAGTTCGTCAGTTAATGATAGGCTATTGCGGGCCCTGTCATCTAAACGGTGGATCCAGTGGCGGTAAGAACCTGGATACAGACTCCAGCATTGTGGCTAACTGGGATCGCATACGCTTACGTTGTGTGAACGGGGTGCCCACCTTCATGCCACAGAATGGACAACTGACCACAATTGATAAGCAAAAAATTACGGATTGGGTAAATGCCGGACACCGGCTCACTGATTAGTGAATCTACTCAACGAACTTTCATCATAGCTCGCACCTGCTGGGTAATTCCATTTTGGAAGCGCGCGTAGTACAATCCCACAGGCAATCCCTCACTATCAAAGTCAATCCGATAAGTGCCTGCGGTATATTCTTGATTAGTCAACACCTTTATTAAGCGGCCCAGCGTATCAAAAATTTGAAGTAAAGTGTGTCCGCCTGCAGTGGTGAACTGAACAGTGGTTCGAGAAGTGAATGGATTAGGAAAGTTAGTGACCAACAAATTAGTATTGGGAATAGGAGGAGGAGTAATGCCGGCGCAAGCTCCTGATTTAATTAAAGGAAGAACCTGAAGCTGTGTATTGATATCAGGAGGAAATAAGGATTGAACCACTGATTTATCCAAACAAAACCATTTTTCTAAAATGGTGGCATAAATACTTCTAAAGTCGTACTGCATGGGTACGTTATCGTTCACCGTGGCATTGTCAGGGATGGTTGGATTTACACCCAGCATACCTGCCTCTACTTGATTCCCAAATAAAAACAGTGGTGCTGCAGCACCATGGTCGGTACCAATACTTGAATTAGATTTTACACGACGCCCAAATTCACTAAAGGTCATGCCTAGTACCCGATTCTCTACTCCCAGGAATTGAATATCATCTTGAAAGGCCTTGATAGCTCCAGAAACCCTACCCAATAAGGTTGCGTGTGCTCCACTCACTTTATCTGCATTTACCTGATTAGAGTGCGTATCAAATCCGCCAAAACTTACCACATAAACACGCGTCTTCAAACCACCTTTGATCAAGCGAGCTACAATTTTTAACTGATCAGCCAATGAATTCCCTGTGGGATATGGAGCTTGAACGGTTACGGCATTGGCAGCAGCACGAATAACAGTAGCATAACCTTGTGTTTGACGATTTACGCTTCGAACATAGGTCAGCTCTTTACCGGCACGCGTATTAGGAGCATAGTCATTGGTGCCCGAAATCATATTGTAAAATGAAGTGGGATTGGTAATGCTCATTCCCATATTTCTTGTGGGCCCTTGCAAGGTCAAAGAAGTTAACCCACCAATTTGAATAGCTAGTGGATCTGGCATATCGGTGTTGGGATAGCCGATCGGAAAATTAGGATACTCATAATCCAAGTAACGTCCAGCCCATCCACTGTTGACCTCCTGACGACTATTAGAAGCACTCATCCAAATATCCGTAGCCCGGAAGTGAGAGAAGTTTGGTTGCGGATATCCCACAGCTTGTACCACTTTGGCTTTACCTTCTGCAAACAGGTTTTGCAAGCCCGTCATTGTAGGGTGCAGCCCCGTACCCGTTACGCCTGTAATGGGTAACACTGCGTTTTCAGGTATGGCAACATTGCTACGTGCATTAAAATATTTGGAGTAATCTGCTACAGGAATAACCATGTTCAAGCCATCGTTGCCTCCGAACAATTGCACAATTACCAGCACGTGATCGGTGAGTGTATTACCACGGAGCAAGGCCTGTACCAAGGGCGAATTCATATTGAAAGCCTTAACGGAGTAACCATTGATCAACTCCGGCAGCAATGCAGCCATGGGTAAGGTTCCGGATAAAAAGTCTCTACGTTGCATACTCAGATCAGCTGGTATTCGGATAGGTTAAACAAATATTGAAAAAGTGATCTCAGGCGGCTATTGACAATATTAAAGTTGGCAGTGGTGGGATTTGACTCATAGGCCATCCAGGCATTGGTCCAATAGTAATCCCATTGTTGGCCAGTTAACAGAATCTGCGTTTTGATTTGGTCCTTTGAAACTTGACTCAACGCATTTTGATAAAGAAAAGCCAATGCCTCATTTAAAAGATCATTGGGGTTGCCCGGGTTTCGTAGACTTTGCGCCCACTGCACACAGTTAAACTGTACACGAATATTATTTCGCACATAACCAGAACTGATCATTATGTCTGTGTACTGGTTTCTTTTAGGAAGAGTATCGTGAGTAATCCAAAGTTCGTGGTAAGCAGGTGGTTGATAAAAGGCAGGGAACCCGGCTACATTGGGAGGATCGTGCAAATTAAGTCCCAAATTTACCATCCAAGAGTAAAAGGTATTCCACAGTCCATAGTTGGTATCCCAATCGGTTGCTGGAGCAAATGTTGCATTCATTTCTCGAAGTGAACCAATAACATGATCGGCAGGTGATTTGATATAACACCCCCGGTTCATCTTATCAAAAAAATGCTCACTCTTCAATAAAGTAGAAAGCATTGGCTTGATCTCGTAGCCCGAACTACGGAATATATCAGCGAGTGGTGTAATTACATTTCGCTCTGCATCAGCATCGATTTCATAATAAACAAACCAGCGGTATATTTGGCGTGTTATAAACTTGGCCACTTCCGGCTGTGCAAAAATCATATTCAGCAAATCATCTATTTCCAACTGACCGGCCGTAGTACCCGTGCGCCCGGTGATTACCGTATTATTGAAAAAGGATGAGAAATTTTTATTGACAGTGCTATGTCTTGTGGTAACAAAACTGGGCTGATAAGTGTTATAATTAACAGTCCAGCCCGTCAACACTTTAGCGGCTTCTCTTACATCTGTTTCTGTGTAATTAGAGTCGGGGCTTTTCCCCAATGTGAAAAGTTCCATCAACTCACGAGCATAGTTCTCATCAGGGGCACTGGCAATATTTAAATAGCCATTCAAATAACGAAGCATAGCGGGATCAATAGTAATATCCCTCACCATACTTTTGAAGTTGCCCAACGCATACATGCGAATCAATGTATGTTGCTTATACATCAGATTGGCATTACCAACATCCGCCGCCTCATTCCCAAAGTGATTGGTCCAGAACAAAACCATTTTTTCCAGCATGCTTCGATCCTGGTTAATCATATTGCCTGTTAGCCATTTTTTATATGAGGCCCTGCGTAAGCTCTGGATTGTGCCATCATTGTTTACATCGTTGATCCAAGTGGTTCCTTGTATAATCGTAGGATCAGGAACCACACCAACAGTGGTTGGAGTAGGATATTCTTTTATTGGAGGCAGTAAAGTTGAAGTAGCGGGAGTTAATAATTCATCCACAGCTTGGTCCATTGTTCGGCTTTTGAAATAAGCCACATCGTTTCGCTTAGCCCCAAATTGTACACGACGCAACAAGTGTAGGATTTCTTCCTCATTCCAGGTACCGGCATAAGGATTCAGGCCTGATTGTGTACGCCCAGTTACAAACTCTGGGGTAGCTTTTTTAGCCTCAGCTTTCAATTCAGTAAAAAAACCACGACGGTCCATACTGAAAAGTTAAAAAAAAAAATCAAATACCCTGTGTAAAACCGGAAAATATTAAAGAAAATTACTAGAAATCTATAGTCGCTCAATAATTCCTGCTATACCCTGTCCACCTCCCACACAAGCGGTAATCATGCCATATTTTTTATTAAGTCGCTGAAGGTCATGCAGATTTTGAATTGTTAGTTTACATCCGGTACAACCCAAGGGGTGCCCCAACGCAATAGCCCCACCATTGATATTAACTTTTGCTGTATCTAGTTTAGCTTCCCGAATAACCGCCAGGGCCTGTGCAGCAAAAGCTTCATTAAGTTCAATCAGATCTATTTGAGATAATTGTAAGCCGGCCTGTTGCAATGCTTTTGGAATGGCCACCACAGGCCCAATGCCCATAATTCTGGGATGAACTCCTGCTACAGCGCAGGATACCAATCGGCCAATGGGTGTAAGACCCAGTTCTTTTACCATTGACTCACTCATGACCACTACAAATGCAGCACCGTCTGATGTTTGTGAAGAATTTCCGGCTGTTACCACCCCGTTGGTAGCAAATGCCGGTTTCAATTTAGATAAAGCCTCTAGCGAAGTGTCGGCACGCGGCCCCTCATCAGTATCCACTACATAACTCCTTTTTTGTCTTTTTTTCTTTTGATCCAGAAAAATTTCTTCCACCGTAATGGGAAGTATTCCGTTTTTAAAGTGTCCTTCTTTAATAGCAGTAGTAGCTTTTAGATGGGAATCCAATGAAAATTGATCCTGCTCTTCCCGACTTACACCATATTCTTTTGAAACCGCTTCTGCTGTCAATCCCATATTCAAATAATAGTCGGGCTCCTCACTTGAGATAGAATAAGCAGGTGCTGTTTTCCATCCGGCAACAGGGACCATACTCATACTTTCAACACCGCCAGCTACAATGCAAGAGGCCAAACCTGCCCGAATTTTAGCTGTTGCCATGGCAATGGATTCTAATCCTGAAGCACAATAGCGGTTAATAGTAATGCCTGGCACTTCAATGCCAAGTGCGCAAGCAGCAATGATACGACCTACTTGTAATCCTTGCTCTGCTTCCGGCACTGCATTACCCACTATCACATCATCTACCTGTGAAGGTTTCAACATGGGGATGGAGCTCATCAACCCCTTGATTACTTCAATAGCCAGATCATCGGGTCTTGTAAAACGAAAACCGCCTTTTTTGGCTTTGGTCACTGCGGTTCTAAATCCCGCAACGATATATGCTTCTTGCATGTGATATTATTTAGTTGTTAATGCAACCATCTTTTTCAAATTTACAACTGAAATGCCTTTTTCCAAACTTAACATGGGCCACATTCTTGCAATATATTTGCCAGTCGCATGTATAAGGCAATTAGAAAAATTTTATTCCTACTCCCTCCGGAAGAGGCCCATCATCTTTCGCTATTTTTCCTGCAACTGTTTTGTAGTACCGCTTTCACCCGGAAACTGCTTCGCAAATTTTTTGAACCTGTAAAAGTTTCTCCCATTGTAGTAGCCGGTATTCATTTTAGAAATCGCGTGGGATTGGCGGCCGGTTTTGATAAAAACGCATTACATCTTCGCGAATTAAGCTGTTTGGGTTTTGGGCATGTAGAGATAGGCACCGTTACTCCACAACCTCAGCGCGGAAATGAAAAACCACGTCTATTCCGATTGCCTGCAGATCTTGCGTTGATCAATAGGATGGGCTTCAATAATGATGGAGTAGTAACCATAGCCAAACGATTAAAACATTGGAGAGAAGTGGTGCAGCCTTATGTTGATTTGGAAAAGCCATTGATAATAGGTGGTAATATCGGGAAGAATAAAAGCACTTCAAATGAAGAAGCTTGGAAAGATTATCAATGTTGCTTTGAGAGGTTGCATCCATGGGTGGATTATTTTGTAGTGAATGTTAGTTCTCCAAATACACCAGGCCTACGGGCATTACAAGATCGAAGCTTTTTAGAAAAAATATTAACAGGACTACAAAGGAAAAATCAGGAAACGATAAACCCCAAACCTATTTTTCTGAAAATTGCTCCTGACTTAGCCTGGTCACAAGTAGATGAAGTCATTGAATTGGTATTAGCCATCGGATTAGATGGTTTAGTGGTCAGTAACACTACCATACAGCGTGATACTTTACAAACTCCCCCCAATTCTGTAAGCAGAATGGGGGCTGGAGGACTTAGCGGCGCACCACTCAAAGAAAGAAACACCACCCTGCTTCAATATATTCACCAGAAAACAAATGGAAAGATTCCATTAATTGCATCAGGTGGGATCTTTACTGCTTCAGACGCAGCAGAAAAACTCAAAGCAGGTGCTTCATTGGTTCAGGTATGGACAGGATTTGTGTACGAAGGTCCAGCAATTGCAAAAAACATTTCAGCAGTTAACACTCCTTAGACCCAGTTAACAGGCCAATAAGGAAACAGCAACCACACCTGCTGTTTCGGTTCTTAATCTTGTGTTTCCTAATTGTACAGGAATAAAGTTAGCAGCTAAGGCTTGCGAAATTTCTTGCGTAGTAAAATCTCCTTCGGGGCCTATTGCAATCAGTGTCTGATCTGGCAATGAAGAAGATAATTCCGAGAGCGAACTACGCAAGGTATTCTCGCAATGCGCCAATAAATTGGCGCCCTTTGCTAATTTCCATTGTGGCAGATCAGCAAATGATTGGGGAGCTAATAATTCGGGCAACCAAGCTTGTTGGCTTTGTAAAAGCGCGCTTATTAAAATAGACTTCAATCGATCCATACGCACGTTTTCTTTTTCCGTTCGCTGACACCTTAAAGGAATGATACTGGTAACTCCTAGTTCAGTTACTTTTTCCAAGAGCCATTCAAAGCGATTGCTGTTTTTCAGTAGCGAAATAGCCAGTGTAATTGATCTTTTGGGGCGAGCTACCTGATGAACTGCTTGCAAGGTTACACTGCATTTTTTTCGATCTACCATAGCTACAACAGCATCTGCCCAATTTCCTTTTCCATCAGTAATAGAAAGAGCGCTTCCTTGAATTAATCGTAGCACTTGTATGGCATGACGGCTATTGTCCTGGTCCAATTCCAGCATCGTGCCTGGCAAACCCAATGTGGGGCTATAAAAAAGTGGATTGCTCATAACTAAATTGGCAAATCATCAACATCAGCATCCAATTCATTCATCCGGCTTCCGGTTTGAACAAAAACACGTGCACTGCCGCTACCATCCTCGTCACGTACTGGCTTCCAATTACCAGAGATACCGGTAACACCCAATCCACCCCCGTCTTCAACAAATTTTTGAATATTGAGTAAGGCTCTCAATTTGATAGTTTCCAGCGATCCATTCCGGTGCTTTGCAATTCTAACAAAGGTATCACCCCGATTATTTTCACCCATTTCATTGGCTGTAATATCGTAATACTCCGGACGGTAAAGGAACATGACCATATCCGCATCTTGTTCAATAGCTCCAGACTCACGCAAGTCACTCAACTGAGGCATCTTAGTACCATCCTTACCAGCACCACGTGTTTCAACCGCACGGCTTAATTGCGAAAGCGCAATAATGGGAATACTTAGTTCCTTAGCTAATGCTTTTAAGTTTCTCGAAATATTACTGATCTCTTGTTCGCGATTACTGTTACGACCATCGCCGGTTCCACTCATTAATTGCAAGTAATCAACGATTACTAAACCTATATTATGCTTATTTTTTAAGCGCCTGCACTTTGCACGTAATTCAAAAATATTGAGTGCGGGTGTATCGTCAATAAACAATGGAGCCTGTGCCAAGCGTTGAACACCGCGCGCATACAACTGCTTCATTTCATGCTCCTCCATTTTTCCACGGCTGATTTTTTCCAACCAAATTTCACTTTCTGCAGCAAGAACACGTTGCACCAACTGACTGGCGCTCATCTCCAATGAGAAAAAAGCCACTGGAGTGGGTTTGCCTGCCTGCATGGCCGCATTTCGGGCAAGATTCAACGCAAAAGCTGTTTTACCTACAGCAGGGCGAGCAGCCAGAATAATTAAATCGGTACGTTGCCATCCATAGGTAACTCGGTCCAGCGAAGGAAATCCACTGGCCACACCCGTCAAGTCTTCATTTTTGTGCCGCAGATCTTCGATTCGCTTAATAGTGTTGACCAACACCGAGTCAATTGTTTCAAAATTTTTACGGAGGTTATTATTGGTGATCTCAAATAACTTAGTTTCTGCATCGTCTAATAAATCAAACACATCTGTGGCATCTTCAAAAGCATCATTGATAATTTCTCCGCTTACACGAATCAACTCGCGCTGAATAAATTTTTGAAGTATGATTCTGGCATGCGCCTCAATATTTGCCGCAGAAACTACAGCATTGGTAAGACGAGTTAGATAATAAGGTCCTCCTACCAGATCTAATTCTTCTTTGGTACGCAGCTCTTCCGCTACGGTTAGCAGATCTATTGGCTGACTTTTATTGGCCAGCGATTGCATGGATGCAAAAATGCGTTGATGGGCTTCTACATAAAAACAATTTGGCTTTAGTATTTCCATCACAATGTCAAACGCACCTCGTTCTAACATCATGGCCCCTAATACAGCCTCTTCCAATTCCTTGGCTTGTGGAGGAACTTTACCATAAACCATGGTGCCCAGCTCAACTGCAGATTTACGTTTACGTTGTCTGTCCTTATTTAAATTAGTTAGTTCCATAGCAGTTGATTTTAACGATTTGAGCTAAACTGGGACAACGAAATAAACCCCAAAAAGAAAATGGAAAAAATTTTTCTTTCTTCACGATTTCTGCACGTAAAATTTGAGGTTATCCACAATTAGTTTAAAAGCTCTCGGGCATTGGCCAAAGCCGCTGCTGTAGGGGCTTCTCCTCCGATCATTTGAGCAATGGTCAGCACGCGCTCTTCCTGGCTGAGTAGTTTTAAACCGGTTTGAATAGCGCCTGTTCCGGACGTTCCGGCTTGTTTGAATACAAAAAAGTGGGTACGGGCCTTACCAGCTATTTGTGGTTGGTGCGTAATACAGATCACCTGTCTATGTTGGGCCAGTTCTTTTAACAAGAGCCCCACCTGTCTGGCTGCTTCCCCTGCAATACCGGTGTCAATTTCATCAAAAATCAATGTGGGAAGTTGCATGGATTCTGCAACCAATGATTTAATACAAAGCATTAATCGGCTTAGTTCACCCCCACTAGCCACCTTGCGTAAGGGGTTAAATTGCCCGCTTTTATTGGCATCAAATAAAAAATCAATTTGATCCATCCCTTCGGGCCCCATTGAACCAGTTTCAATAGTTACTCTCAATTGTGCAGTAGGCATTCCAACCCGTTGGAGTAGTTGTTGCACTTTGGATTCCAAGGATGAAACCTGTTTTTTTCTTCCCATTGATATTCCCTGGGCCAAGGCCATGGCCTTTTGTTCCAATAATTCCAGCTGTTGTTGCAGTTGCTGAATTTGTTGACCTAAATTTTCAATCCCTGTTAATTCTGTTTCTAAATTGGATTGAATGGCCAATAAACCCGCAGTGGAATTGACCTGATGTTTTTTATAGAATTTGTACCCAAGTGATAAACGCTCATGTACTTTTTCGAGCCGAAGCGGATCCAACAAAACTGTATCAGCCACTCGTTCAATATCCCTTGCCAATTCTTGTAATTCAATGTAGGCCGAACGCAGTCGTTCAGCTAATCCAGGAAAATCGGAGTGAAAAGAAGTAAAAGAGCCCCATTCATTCAACAAAGATTTCAATCTACCAACAATTGGTTCCTCTCCTGCCGATAATGAAGCCGTGGTTCGTCCTAAAAATTGTTGCACGCTTTCTGCATTGGATAGCAACTTCACTTCTTGTTCCAATTCCTCTAGCTCATTTTCACGAAAACCAGCATCTTGCAATTCCTGAAATTGAAATTGCTTATAGGCAGTTTCTGCTTCCACCCGAGATTGCTTGGTGAGTAGATCAGCCAGATTTGTTTTAGCAAGAACCCACTCTTGGTAGGCCAACTTATACCATTCAACCTTATCTAATTGTTGAGCTAAGGCATCCAAGACCTCTCGCTGAAAACTGCTTTGCCCTAATGAAACGGTGTCAAATTGCTGATGCAGGTCTACAAATAACGCGGACAATTCCTGCAATTGCGAAAGATTAACGGGTGTATCATTGATGAAGGCACGAGATTTACCTTGGGGATTGATTTCGCGTCTAACAATTACTATTTCATTTTCCTCAAGTTCTTGCTCTTTCAAAAAAGAAGCAACGCTACTGTTGTGCGTACAGTCAAACCTGCCTTCTACCACTAATTTTTTGTCTTTATTGACCAATAGACTTGTGTCTGCACGCTCTCCCAAGATCAATCCTAAGGCACCCATGAGAATTGACTTGCCGGCACCGGTTTCGCCAGTAATAGCAACAAAGCCAGCCGTAAACTCGATTTCAATCTCCTCTATGATTGCATAATTCTGTATAAAGAGACCAAGCAGCATGTGCACAAATTAGCATGATTTACCAGAGTCTCAAAGTGTTCTAACAGCGATTGGAGCTTTTATTCCAAAAAAAATCCCGTTCGAAATTGAACGGGATACAATGACTTGTAGTATTAATTACAGCTGCACAGAATTTTTCAGCTCCTCATCTATCAGGATTCGTCCACAGTTTTCACAGATCATGATTTTCTTATGCTGACGGATCTCACTTTGCTTTTGAGGAGGAATAGCGTTGAAACATCCTCCGCAAGCATCACGCTCAACGGAAACAACAGCCAACCCATTGCGGTAGTTTCCGCGGATTTTTTCATAGCTGGCCAGTAAGCGAGGATCAACTTTTCCTTTTGCCTCAACAGCCATTTTATTGAACTGCTTTTCTTCCTTTTCGTTAGCAATAATTATTTTTTCTAGCTCCTCTTTTTTACTGGTTAACACACCTTCTTTAACCGCAATATTTTTCTTGGCCTTATCCAACAATACCGCCTTTTCTGCGATCTCATCAGTAGCATCCTTCATGTGCTTTTCAGCCAGTTTAATATCCAGCTGCGCCATTTCAATTTCCTTATTGATGGCTTCGTACTCACGATTATTCTTTACGTTGTCACTTTGCTTTTCGTACTTCTTTATTTGCGCTTCAGCCTCCTTGATGGAGAGTTTGCGTTGCTCAATAAATTCAGTAACTCCATTGATTTCTTCCTCGATACGAGTTTTACGGGCAATGAGACCGGTGATTTCGTCCTCCAGATCAGCCACCTCCATAGGAAGCTCCCCTTTCAGAATTTTAATCTCATCCAATTTGCTGTCGATCTGCTGAAGATTCATCAGGGAGACCAGCTTTTCCTGAATCGAGTAATCTTTTACTTGTGCCATAGGTAGTTGACCGGATTGGTAGAAACGCTTGTTTTGAGGACGGCAAAGGTAGGGAATTTTTCGGCTAAACGCTCCTGTAAAAGGTCAATCGTAAACTGCTCGCTTTCAAAGTGCCCTATGTCCGCAAGAACCAGCTTTCCTGCCGCTTTAAAAAAATCATGATATTTCAAATCTGCAGTTATAAATACTTGAGCACCAGCGCGCAAGGCTGCATCAATCAAAAAGCTACCCGCCCCTCCACATAGGGCCACTTTTTGAATAGGCTTGTCTAGTAAGTGGGTATGCCTAACTATAGGGCTTTTAAAAACCTCAGCAACATGCCTTAAAAATTGAGCTGCATTTTGCGGAACGGACAACTCACCCACAACACCGGCACCCACGCTTTGATAGGCATTTAATAAGGGGATCAGGTCGTAAGCTACCTCTTGGTAGGGGTGAGCACTTTTAAGGGCATTCAGCAAGCTACTCTCCAAATAAAAAGGGTAGATCAATTCCAACTTAACTTCCTTTTCGGTATGCCTGACTCCAGTTTCCCCAACAAAAGGAGTGGCGTTTTCGCCGGCTTTGAATGTGCCCTCTCCAATACTAGAAAAGCTGCACTCATCGTATTGGCCAATTTGACCTGCACCTGCTAAAAAAAGCGCAGAGCGAACCTGCTCCACTTGTGCCAGAGGTACAAACGTGATCAATTTTTTTAAGACTCCCGGTTTTGGCAATAAAACGCTGCACTGATTTAGCCCCAACAAGGTTGCCATTTTACCATTCACTCCTTCCAAAACATTATCCAAGTTGGTATGAATAGCATAGATTGAAATATGATGTTGAATGGCTTTAATGATCAACCTACCGGTTTGTTCATTGGTATTAATCTGCTTGAGGTTATCAAAGATCAACGGATGATGCGCCACAATTAAATTGCAACCTTTCTCCAATGCCTCATCCAAAATTGCATCCGTTACATCTAAGCAACAAAGCACTCCGCCACAATTGTTTTCTGCATTCCCCACTAGTAATCCAACATTGTCATAAGACTCCTGTAGCGAAGGGGGCGCCACCGTGTCTAAAAAATGTATAATGTCATTTACTTTCATAACAACGCTGTTATAGAATTTCAAATTACGTGCATTTTGAGCATCTTTGCGGGAAGTTTTTTCAACTAAACCCATTTGTTATGAGCATTCAAATTGGACAATCGGCCCCTGATTTTACTTTGTTTGATTCAAGTAAGAACCCCATACAGCTCTCCAGCTTGAAAGGACAGCATGTGTTGTTGTTATTTTTTCCGCAATCATTCACTGGAGTTTGCACAAAGGAGCTTTGTTCGGTTCGAGATAATATAGCCCTTTACCAAGGTATGAATGCTACTGTATTGGGGATTTCTGTAGACTCGGTGTTTACACTGGCTAAATTCAAAGAGGAACAACAGTTGAATTTTCCTTTGCTTAGCGATTTCAATAAAAAAGTATCTGAACTTTATCATACCATTTATCAGGATTGGATACTGGATATGAAAGGCGTTTCAAAACGTTCGGCCTTTTTAATTGACAAAAATGGTATTGTTCAATATGCAGAGGTGTTGGAAAACGCGGGAGAGGTTCCAAACTTTGAAAAAATAAATGAAACCCTGAGCTCACTGAGTTAAACAGTATTGCTTAATGCACTGATCATCAAAGCCCAAGAGCAATATTTCTAGGGCTTTTTTATTGGAGTGATGCAATTTTTTATTTTTTAAAGTATATTTGAGTTAATGCGAACGCAGCTTCTATTATCAATTGGGCTCTTGGTGCTGTCCTTATCCTTAAAGGCACAGCAAAATCCAATAGCTGGAACCACTGAAAAATTGGTGAAGCTATACCCTAACCCTGCTGTTAGCTACATTGTATTTGAATTAAAAAATGCAGGACGCAAAGATTTAAGCTTGCAGGTTTACAATGGGATTTTGGGTAAAAAAATGATAGATACTAAGCTTACCCTTGAGAGAATTACATTCTCCCTCAACGATTTTACCCGTGGTATATATGTTTATCACCTGGTAGAAAGCTCAGGCAAGATTGTGGAGTCCGGTAAATTTCAAGTTACCAAATAGGTTTACAATACCTGAACAATCAAAAATTTAAGGTATTGCGTGTTTTCCATTTCCCAAACAATTGGATGATCTGCTGATTGTGTATTGAAACAAACCTGTCTGATTTTTCTCCTGGCATCTTTAGCAGCCATAGCTATGATCTCTAAAAAAAGCGAAGCCGGAACAAGATTGGTACAGGAAGAAGTAACCAGAAACCCTCCGGGCTTTACCAATTTCATCCCTCTCAAATTTATTTCTTTGTATCCGGTTATGGCTTTTTGAATTGTTGCACGACTCTTGGTAAACGCAGGAGGATCCAACATTACCACATCGTATTGTTTGTCTTCTTTTGTCCACTGCTTTAACAGATCAAAGGCATTAGCCGCTTCAAATCTGCAACGATCCTGTAGCCCATTTAATCTGGCGTTTTCATTGGCTTGCTCAACAGCCGAAGCAGATATATCAAGGCCCAATACTGTTTTTGCCCCATAATGGGCAGCATGAACTTCAAATGTGCCGGTGTAAGTAAAAGCTCCCAAGACTGTTGCATTCTTTACAATTGCACTTATGGCCCTTCTGTTGTCCTGCTGATCAAGAAAATAACCCGTTTTTTGACCATTGGCCAGATCAACATAAAACTGCAAACCATTCTCCCGTATAATGATTTTGGTTTCAAACGGAGCACTTAAAAATCCTTTTTGCTGTGGCAATCCTTCCAATTCTCGAACAGGCACATCGTTTCTTTCATAGATGCCTTTTACCGGAAATATTTCCAATAAGGCATCTACAATTGCAGGTTTCCAACGATCAATGCCCAAGGCCAAGGTTTGAATAACAAAATAGTCATTGAATTTGTCTATGATTAACTGAGGTAGCCCATCCGCTTCCCCAAAAACCAATCTACAATTTTCGGCATACCCGATTTGCTGGCGATATTCCCAGCACCGTTGTATTTGGTCTTTAAAAAAACCAGCATCAATCACTTGTCCTTTCTTACGAGAAAGTATTCTAATGCTAATTTGAGACTTGGGATTATAATAACCACTTCCTATCCACTTACCCTCATGTGTATACACTTCCACAATATCAGCCGGTTCAGGGGACCCCTCTATCCTATCAATTTCATTTGCAAAAATCCAAGGATGCCCGTTTTGAACGCGGGGTGCAATATTTCGACGCAGAAAAACTTGACTCATAGATAACGAAGATAGCTTTAAAGAAACAGACAGAAAGGCGTAACAGCTTGTATTTAAAGCCATTTTGTCCTTAAACCCACAGAAGCGTCAAGTAGTTTTCGCTTGGTAGTAAAATTGTCGGACTTACCTTTGCAACCAATTTAGAACCATTTATGGAAGAACAAGTTAACAAGTTGACAGAAGCAGAACATACCCAAGAAGAAGCGTTGACCAATTCCGCTGAGCAAGTGGAAAATACAACAGAAGAGTCCGAATTGGATAAGTTAAATGCAGAATTGGAATCGTATAAAGACAAATACATTCGGACCATTGCTGAGTTTGATAACTTCAAACGTCGTAATGCAAAAGAAAGAATAGAGCTTATGCAAACTGCCGGCAAGGATATTATCACGGAGTTGCTGGATGTGTTGGACGATTGTGAACGGGCGCAACAAACCATAGAAAAAGCCGGGTCAGCAGAATCTGCTGAGTGGGAGGGCGTTAAACTGGTCTTTAACAAACTCAAAACTAAATTGCAAAACAGAGGATTAAAAGCAATGGAGACCATAAACCAGATATTCGATGCCGACCTACACGAAGCAATAACCGAAATTCCCGCACCTCATGAAGAGATGAAAGGAAAAATCATTGATGAAGTGGTCAAAGGATATTTACTCAACGATAAAGTAATCCGACACCCGAAGGTGGTAGTAGGAAAATAAACTATGAGCAAGAGAGATTATTACGAAATATTAGGCGTCAGCAAATCGTCATCAGCCGACGATATTAAAAAATCCTACCGCAAAGTAGCCATGCAATATCACCCGGATAGAAATCCGGGAGACAAAGCAGCGGAAGAAAAATTTAAAGAAGCTGCAGAAGCCTATGAAGTACTAAGCGATGCGGACAAACGCGCGCAATACGATCGTTTTGGTCATGCGGGAGTTGGTGGCGCCGGGGGAAGAGGATATGGAGGCGGAATGAATATGGAGGATATTTTCAGCCAGTTTGGAGATATTTTCGGAGATGATTTGTTTGGAGGATTTTTTGGAGGAGGTCAACGCGGTGGAAATGGTCGTTCTCGTTCTCGAGGTGTTAGAGGAAGTAATCTCAGAATCAAACTCAAGCTGAACTACGAGGAGATCGCAAATGGAGTCAGCAAAAACATTAAAGTAAAAAAATACGTTCCTTGTACTACTTGTAGTGGTAGCGGCGCAAAAGACAAAGGCAGCACGCAAACCTGTACAGGCTGTAACGGAAGTGGTAAGGTGAGAAGAGTTCAAAATACTTTTCTCGGGCAAATGCAAACGGTAACCACCTGTCCAACCTGTAATGGAGATGGCTCTACGATTACAGCAAAATGTACCGCTTGTAAAGGCGAAGGAAGAACTTATGCGGAGGAAACAGTTACCATTGAAATTCCTGCAGGTGTACAAGAAGGAATGCAACTTAACGTTACCGGCAAAGGGAATGCAGGTGAAAGAGGAGGTTCTCCCGGAGATCTGATTATCCTAATCGAAGAGGAAGCACACAAGGAATTGTACAGAGATGGACTTAATGTGGCTTATGAATTACACCTCTCTTTTACCGATGTTGTTTTTGGAACTCAGGTAGAAGTGCCTACTATTGATGGAAAGGCAAAAATTAAAATTCCTGCCGGCACACAGAGCGGCAAGATCTTTAGATTAAAGGGCAAAGGTTTTCCTGCCATGAACTCCTACGAAAAGGGCGATCAGTTAATTCAGGTTAGCGTATGGACACCACAGCAATTGAGCGATGAAGAAAAAGCAACCTTGGAGAAATTAAACGGGTCTTCAAATATGCAACCGCATCCTGATAAATCGGAACGAAACTTTTTTGAAAGGATTAAGGATATTTTTCAATAACTACCGGCGCATTCGTCTCCAACTTCTTTTTTTCTTTTTAGTATAAAGCCCTTGGCTTTGTTTGACCAATGTCAACCACTCTACTTGTGCCGGATTATTACTGTCAATCACCTGTTCTCCCAACTGCACCAAATCATTCCAGCTGGACCTATTCAAGTGCGGAGAGCTCTTCAATAGCATTCCAAATTGTGCCAATGCAGCCATGAACATGGCTTGTTTAAGTTCTTTTTCGAGGTAAACATAATAAAGTGGAATACGCACTTGCGCTATGCGTTGCGCCGTATCGTTTGGCAACCGATACATAAATTGTATTTGCGCTATAGAATCAAGGTCCTTTTTTTTATGAGCAATTGATGTAAACAATGTAGTGGGTTCAATTTCCACTAAAACGGTCAAGGTATGCCCTGATCCTACTTCAGCCCCTTCTACCTGCGACAGTGAATCCAAAAAAGCACCTACCTTATTATCAAATCCTATCAATCGATAACTTTTTATCAACGATGGATCAAAAGTTATATTCATATGCACATCCTCTGCAACCGTATATAGAGTTTTTGTAAACTCTGTCATTAATACACGCTCTGCTTCTTTTTCTCGATCCAGATAAGCAAAGTTGCCGTTACCGCGTTCTGCCAATAGTTGAATTTTTGAATCCTTGTAATTACCCATGCCTACTCCTAAACAAGTGAGATAAATACCCTGCTGGCGTTGAGTATTGATTAATTCTTCTAATTCATTTTCCGTTTTTAATCCAACATTGAAATCACCATCGGTGGCCAGGATTACACGATTGTTTCCTCCTTCAATATAGTGCTGCTTGGCAACCTGATAAGCCAATCGAATACCTGATTCGCCTGGTGTTGCTCCTCCCGGAACCAATTCATTTATCACCTTTTTGAGGCTGTCCCTTTCACAGCCGCTAAGCGAATGGACTAATACAGTGGTTGTACCACCATAGACCACTATGGAAACAGTATCCTTCTCTCTTAAATTAGACAGTAACAGGCCAAATCCAGACTGCAACAGAGGCAATCGATTTGGCATATCCATTGAAGCAGAAATATCAATTAAAAAAACCAGATTCGCCGGAGGCAGAGAGTCTAAGTTTAATTTACGTGCTGATAGATTTATTTGTAACAAATGATTATTCCAGTTCCAGGGGCATGGACCCAATTGCGAGGACACCGAAAATGCAGCCGAATCAACGGGAGGCACATAAGCAGGAGGGAAATAATTAAAAATCTCTTCAATTCTTACTGCGTCAGCCGGTACATAAGTGCCTCGAGAAATAAAACGTCTAATATTAGAGTAAGAGGCTTGATCAACTGATAATGAAATGCCCGTAGTAGGAAACGCAGCAGTGTTAATCCATTTATTTTCGAGCAAGTCCGCATAGGTCTCATCACCCGTAAACCAACCTTTACGCTGATCCCTGTCCATATTTATAGCGCGGGAAGCCAATCCTGTGTTTTCCGTTAATCGTTGCCCCGGAGGAAGCTGTTCAAGAACAATTTGTAGCGGAGTGTTTCCAACTGTAGTGATTTTTTTTGCACGAAATCTTTTCCCTGAAATCAATAAGGTATCTGTAAACCGATTGGAGGAAAATCCAAAACTTCCCCAAGCCCCTGTTTTAAAAATTAACCCTGTTGAAACTTGCTGAACCTGTACGTTTTGCAAAGGTTGCCCCGTTGAGTCCTTTATTACCCCTCTCACAAAGTACTCCTGTGCCACACCCGTAGCCGTGTAAAAAAATAAGCAGAGTAGTAAAATGCTTCCAGGCCTCATAGGCAACAATATTGAAACCCTTATTAGAAGAACATTATATCAACTGAAACAACGCTCCATAGTTTCGCCCTAATCCATCATAATCGAGGCCGTATCCAACCACAAATTGATTGGGGATAGTAAACCCTACGTAATCTATTGGAACCGGAAAAGTAGTAGCCTCCGGCTTGTGTAAAAAGGTTGCTATCCGAATGGATGCAGGCTCAAGTTGATGAAGAGAAGGAAGAAAATGGTGTAAGGTTTTTCCTGTATCAACAATGTCTTCCACAATGATTACATCCCGTCCATGTAAATCTTGGTCCATGCCTATAGCTGTCATCACTTGACCAGAAGAACGCATTCCTTGATAGGAAGCAATTTTTATGAACGAAATTTCGGCATCCAATTTGATCTGTCTGTACAGATCAGCAGCAAACATAAAAGAACCATTAAGTATGGCTAGAAATAATGGCTTTTTGTTGGCATAATCTGTGTTGATTTGTTGCGCTAATTCCGCAACCCGTTGTTGAATCAATACAGCGGAGAGACATTCTTTAAATTCCTTATCGTGTACCTGAATTGTTCTCATAAAAGAATTATCAGCTAAGTTACAATCTGGCGCCAAAGGTTGGTAAACGTAATGGGCTTTTAATTTTTTTCTCCAACAGTAGCACCTGCGAAAATTTGGCCTCCGTAGTGGGAACCAAATTGTTCCATTCAAAAAGTCGAGCCAGCGGTACATGATATTGCTGTGCAATTACTAAAAATGGAGTTCCTGCTGTTATATAAATAGCGCGGATGCCATTTTCCTTGAACACCCCGCTGGGATAACGATTGTCTGGTATTTGCTTGAGCGAAGTATCTGCTGAGTTTTCTTCCTGTTTAGGGGGAAACTTTTCTACGATCACAGCGGCAACTTCCACTGAAGGTTGACGCACTTCAGGAGTAGTGGTGGTTGCTGTTACCGTTACACTTTCTTCTGTGCTGTCCTCCACTCCATAACCCAACGCTACCATGGTATATTGTTGTAAGTCGTAGTCTTCAATCAAACGGATCAATGTTTGAGCGTAGATGGGGTTGGTAGCATATCCTGCAGATTTCAATCCTTTTGCCCAAGCTTCATAATCAGTAGGATCTAATTCAAAAAGAGAAGCATAGCGATTACTTCCTTTTAAAAAGTTTGAATGATCCTTGTAGGACTCCGCTGCTGAGTTATATTTTCGGAAACACTCATTACGTGCATCATCTGTATGCCTAACAGAGGGCCCATTCCATCCCGTTTTACATTTGATTCCAAAATGATTGTTTGATTTTAAAACCAATGGACTTTGACCTGCCATGGTTTCATGAATTCCCTGCGCTAATTTAATAGAGGCAGGCACACCCGTACGCTTCATTTCCTTAATTGCAAGGTCTTTATATTGGTCAATATAGTCGTGTATAGTTGCTGCCGGCTGCGCCAAGCTGATATTTACTATGAAAATGAGAACCAGTGAAAAAAAATAACGCATACTACTTAACTTTTTTAATCACACTTAATCCATCCCGAAGTGGAATAACCGTAATTGTTACATCATCTCGTTTTACGATTGCCGTATTGAAGGCCGCAATTGCTTTTGCATTTTTTCCATGCATCGGTTCTTCAAATACCTGCCCGTGGAAAAAAATATTGTCCGCTAAGATATAACCGCCCACTCTAACAGAAGGCAAAACCATGTTAAAATAGTCCAAATAAGAAACCTTGTCCGCATCTATGAAAACCAAATCCCAGGTCTGATGTAAGTCCGGAATAATAGTATGCGCATCACCACAATGCAGGTGAATCTTAGCTGCATAAGGACTCCGATCAAAAAAGGATTGCGCAACGCTGGCATCTTGTTCTCTTAACTCTATAGTGTGTAATTGACCTGTGGAAGTTAAACCTGTTGCCAAACACAAAGCGCTATAACCAGTCATAGTTCCAATTTCTAAGATGCTTTGTGGCTGTACCAAGGTGCTGAATAACTGAAGAAATTGTCCTTGCAGAAATCCGCTGATCATATGCGGAGCCTGATGATGAGCCCGTGTATATACCTCCAGTTCCTGCAATAAACTATCCTGCGGAGTGCTATGTTTTTCAGCGTAAGCTTGGGCTAGTGGGTGAAGAATATCCACAATAAAAGTTTAGGAGCAAAGGTACTGGATGTTGATTCAATTGTTTGGCTTATGCGCCGGTCTTGAAATCAACCATAAGCCCAAAAAAGTAATTACTCCATTGAGTAAGATCAACTCCGGGCCAATTTTATATCCATTAAATAGCGGTGTGGAAATAGAATCCATTCCTAAGGGGATGTGCAACAACCCCTCGTAATAGTGTGGATTACAAAGCAGGTCCAACACCAAGGTGAGGAGTGGTCCGGTCAGGCAAATAAGCCATACCAAAGAATCCTTCAACACACGCTTTGTTAAAATGCCAAATGAAAAAAGGCCAAGTAAGGGACCGTATGTAATTCCTGCAAACTTGATAATAAATTGAATGATGGTCTTATCATTTATTATTTTAAAAACTAAAACCATGATTAGAAAAACGATAGCAAAACTCAAATGCACAGCCAATCGCCGACGTCTTTTTATACTCTCATCAGCAGCACTGCGGTTAAAATCTAAAATGTCAATACAAAAACTAGAAGTCAATGAAGTAATGGCCCCATCCACACTAGGAAACAAGGCAGAAATCAGTGCAATAATAAATATCACGCCAATGGTGCCGGAAAATGCGTCACTTAACGCAATGGTAGGGAACAGGTCGTCTCCCCTGGCAGCCAATCCTGTTGAAGTAGCATACAAATAAAGCACAGCCCCTAATAGAAGAAACAAGGCATTTACTATCACCAGAATAAAACTCAGCGTCATCACATTTTTCTGTGAATCCTTAAGCGTGCGAACGCTGATATTTTTTTGCATCATTTCCTGATCTAGCCCGGTCATAGTAATGGTGATAAACATACCCCCGATCAATTGTTTCCAAAAATTGAAAGGACTTTTTGCATCCCAATTCAGTACTTGATTATAATTATTATCGCTGATCAATTGCCAAGTTCCGGCTAAATCCGTGCCAAGCGTATTCATTAAAACCAACAAACAAGCCACTAATCCAATGAGCATGCCGGAGGTCTGTAAAGTGTCCGTGAATATAATAGTGCGCACTCCTCCTTCAAATGTATAGAGTAGAATCAGGAGCAGTATTACCAAGGCAGTTGCAATAAAGGGAACGCCTAATTTGTCAAGAATAAACAGTTGCAGAATATTTATTACCAGATAAAGTCTAGCGGTGGCACCCACTGTGCGAGATAGAATAAAAAAGAAGGCCCCTGCTTTGTGTGCATTCATCCCAAACCTTTTTTCCAGGTAGGTATAGATACTGGTCAAATTCATTTTATAATAAAGAGGCAATAAAATAAAAGCCACCACCACGTAGCCAAGTACATACCCAATAACCAGCTGGAAATAGTTGAATTGAATGGTTCCCACATTACCAGGAACACTAACAAATGTAACACCGGAGAGAGAGGTTCCTACCATCCCAAAAGCCACCAACATCCAATTGCTGTTTCTATTTCCTATAAAGAAGGAGTCGTTGTTGGCATTGCGTGAAGTATACCAAGCTACGCCCAGTAATAAAAGAAAGTATCCAATGACAAAAGAAAAAAGAAGAATTGGCGACATACAAGTAGATTGGATTGAGTTTTGAAGATAGCTAAAAAAAGACTCTCTTTGCCCGATCAATCATTTACAATGGCCATTGCATCCATCGCCGTGTTTTGCGGATCAAAAAAAGGAAATTCTCCCTGCTATAGTGATCATGCCGAGGAAATAGGCCAATTGTTGGCGCAAAGAAAAATCAAGATGATTTATGGCGGCGGCAGTGTAGGATTGATGGGTGTAATTGCAGATGCCGTAATGAACAATGGAGGATGGGTAATTGGTATTATCCCTAAACTACTGTTGGCCTGGGAAGTTGAGCACCGCTCCATTTCTGAATTAATCATTTGCGATGATATGCATGAGCGAAAACTCAAGATTTATAGCAAGGCGGATGCTGCGCTTGTATTACCTGGTGGCGTAGGCACATTGGATGAGTTATTCGAAGTGCTTACCTGGAATCAATTAACCATTCACGATAAGGAAATCTTTCTATTAAATATCAATCAGTTTTACGATCCTTTACTTCAACAATTGCAAATGATGAGAACAGAAGGGTTTCTAACACCAACCTCATTGGAAAAACTTCACGTTCTCCAAAAGCCGGAAGAATTGGCTTACTTTTTATAGAGAAAATTAAATGACCTTTCCCGCGTTTAAGATATTATTTGGATCAAAAACGGTTTTGATTGCACGCATTAAATCAAGGCTTTTCTCTTGGAACACTATAGGCATGAACTCCTTTTGAATCAACCCAATTCCATGTTCTGCACTGATGGTGCCGCCTAGCCGATAAACGATCTCAAACAACTCCGTCAGTATTTTTTTCATTTCAGGGTCTCCGTAACTATTGGGCGTACCTTCTTTACGTAATCGTACATGTAAATTGCCATCTCCGGCATGGCCATAACAAACCACATCCACCCCATGCTTTTGTCCTAGTGCTTTTAATTCACGGATTAACGTAGGTAACTCAGCCCTTGGTACTACCGTATCTTCTTCAATGGTGTATCCTACTAATTTCACTGCCTCTGCTGCTCTTCTTCTTAGCTTCCACAAACGTTCTTTTTGATTAACATCTTCCGCAAAATAGATTTCACCAATGTCATATTGGGCTAATAATTCACCAATGGCTTCCATTTCACGCATAAGCACGTCCGGGTCATTTCCATCCACTTCTATGATAAGATGAGCTGCAGTATCGTCGGTAATAGGCACAGCGTTTTCATCTATCATTTTACTTACTATGCGTAAGGCATCTATTTCAATCAACTCTAATGCGCTGGGGGTAAATCCGGCCCTGAAAATAGCACTAACCGCTTCACCAGCTTGCTCCAGATTTCTAAAGGGAACTAACATCAATAAATCATGTGTGGGAAGTGGGATTAGCTTAAGAACAATCTTTGTTACAATGCCTAAAGTGCCTTCACTGCCTACCAATAATTGCGTAAGATTATAGCCTGTAACATTTTTGATCACATTAGAACCGGTCCAGATTATTTCACCAGTAGGTAAAACCACTTCCAGATTTAATACATAGTCCTTAACTACGCCGTATTTAACTGCCTTGGGCCCTCCGCTATTCTCTGCCACATTTCCCCCAATAAAACAAGAGCCACGACTACTGGGGTCAGGCGGATAAAATAATTTTTTAGCCTTTACGGCATTTTGTAAAACCTCTGTTATTACACCAGGTTCAGTAATTACTTGCAAATTGCGTTCGTCAATCTCAAGAATACAATTCATGCGCTCAGTGCTGATCAAAACACCTCCTAAATGTGGTAATGCTCCTCCGCTTAAACCGGTTCCTGCTCCTCTTGGTGTTACGGGGATGAGGTCCTGATTACATATTTTCAAAATTGCACTAATCTCTTCTGCAGTTCTGGGCTTTACAACTACTTCAGGTAAAAAGCGGAGGTCCTCCGTTTGGTCATGTGAAAAATGTTCCAGTGTTTCCTGGTCCAATAGCACAAATTCTGTTCCCAGGATCTTGCAGAATTGGTCTACATGTTGATTGGTAAGTTTTCCCTGATTGGGCATACTAATAGATTGGTGGCAAATTTCGGAATAAATAACCAGTATGTAAAGTCAACGAAAGGTTGGACAAAGAGACTGTTGTCTGTTTCCTCGATAGGGGTTTGCAACACCCTCCTTGGTGATGGATAACTCAAAGGCCCCTCTTCTGTCATTAAAATTTTTAAGCGAGGAGGCCGTTACATCGTAGCTAAAAGTAAATTGAAGCTGACGGATTCCTAACCCAAGCTGTGGAATCAATGATTCGTTGATCCGATAATAGGCCCCTGCAGAAAGGGTATAGTCCCCGTCGCCGGAAGCATTATAAATCGCAGCAAGCCCACCCACCCCCTCCCAGGCGCCTGCCTGACGGGAATAATACAGATTGGGCTTAAGAATTAGTTGATCATTAAGCTTAAAACTGGCATTAATAAATCCATTATACCTAATGGCAACCCGATTGTCTATCCCGGTTGCATTAGCCCAAAAACTTTCAATGGGTCTGTTCAAATGCATGGCCGAAAACCCTGTATTGATGTACACGGATAAATTAGGGAAATAAGCATAGTTCATTCCCACCTGCAAATCCAGATAATTGGTTTGATTTGCCGCTAACAATGGAGCTTGTGCGCTTTGATGTACATCAAAGAACTGACCGTTCCATTGCGAGGGAAAGGTAAGGTTAGCCGTATTAATCCTTTTATTAGCCCACCCTGCATTAAATCCTACACTCACCAGACTTCCATTGTTGATCATTTGATGATAAGCCACTGATCCATATACTTTGGTTGAAGTCAATACACTAGTTCCAGCTACGTCTCGCAATATCACTCCGCCTAATCCCAACCAACCTGTTTCTTGGCTGTTTTGCAACAACTGCCAATCTCCATAAGCACTCATCGTTTTATAAGGAAATGCCGATAGAGAAGTCCATTGATTTCTATAATTGATTCCCATTCGATAATCTCCATCCGGAATAAATCCGGTGTTAGCAGGATTGATCAACAGGGGAGTTTGCATAAACTGAGAAAAATGAAGATCCTGTCCCTGAGATTTCAAGGCCATCACAAAAAAAACTGCACAAGTCAGGTTTTTGATCACTGCTTATCGAATTAAGGTTATATCTCCTTTTTTGTTCAATATTTTTCCATCAAAGAATTCAACAGATAAGGTATACATGTACACATCCATCGGCTGCAATACTCCTTTGTATTTTCCATCCCATCCAATAGACTGATCACTGGTTTCAAATACTTTTTGTCCCCATCGGTTCCAGATCTCCCACTTTAGTTTTATCATACCAAAACCTTTTACTTGTATCACACTATTTACATCATTACTTTGAGGAGTAAATGCACTAGGCACATCAACCAAGGGATTGATAGCAGCATCTACTGTTCTGCAAAAAACACCTGGACAATCCAATTGATTATAGGCAGTCAAACAAACCTGAAAAGTTCCAGCTGATTTGTATTGATAGGTAAAAGGTAATCTTGAAGTAGTCAGTAAGCTGTCTCCATTGCCAAAAGTCCATTTAAACCGAATGGCATCAGCACTAGATAGATTGGTGAAAGTATGAGGAGTATTGGGTACGGGTGTTAAAGGTGAAAAGCTAAAATTAGCTTGTGGCGCAGCTAATACTTGAATAGTAAATCTAGCCGTATCGGTTAGATTACAAGTATTGGGATTGTTAGCAATCAATAGAACCTGATACGTGCCAGGTGATGTGTAGGTATTGGTAGGATTTGCCAGGTTTGACACATTACCATCCCCAAATATCCACTGATAGGTTTGTGCAGCGGTAGATGTGTTGTTGAATGTTGCAGCATAAGGAGCACAAGCAATTGACCCAGTAGTAAAAGCTGCTTTTACATTTTCTGCCACCGTTATTGTGATCCGCAAAGAGTCTGGAGCATTGCAATAAGTAGTGTCTACTAAGTAAAGTGTAACAGGGTAGCTTCCTGGTGTAGCATAACTGTGTAAAACAGGTCCCGAACCTGCAGTGACCAGCGCTGTGCCATCGCCAAAATTCCAAGTAAAGGAGTTAGCACCAAATGGATATCCTGGCAATGTAGTGGATAAATTATCAAACCGATAGCTGAATGAAGTGCAGGGGGCTAATTTGACCGGATTGAAGTTCAAATTTGATTCAATATTTCCCACTCGTATTTGTACATACGAAGTGTCTCTTCCATTGCAGGAAGCCGGATCAGAGGCAATCAACATCACTCGAAAGGTTCCCACGGTTGTAAATATGTGTGTGTTATTAGGCGTATTGGTTGTAACACGAGGGGAACCATCTCCAAAATCCCATTCGTAAGTCTGAGCATTACCTACTGTATCCTGAAATGCAACCGTTAAGGGTACACAACCAAGGGTGTCGCCAGTTACATTGTTAATACTTGATCGAATTGCACTTTGCACACCTGATAAATTCATAGCAATTTTTACCATAGTTAAACTACAACCCGCTCCGCTTGAATTATTGGTTGTTGACCACGCCCCTGCCGTAACAGGATAATTTGGGCGTGGTCCATTACCAATAGAACAATTTCCACAAATTGCTTGATATATAGCTCCACTTCGATCAAATCGACTGGTTCCTCCATCTACATGATCATTTCCGCCATTCACTGAATTGTCCTCTCCAAAAAAACTACCAAAGAGCTGACCACTTGCATCTTTCTTCAATACAAAAAAGTAAAAATCCTTGCCATCGGTGTTTGATTTAAATGCATCAGGTGTTATCGGCAATCCTGCCGTACCTGCACTGGTAAATCCAGTTCCAAATCCTGTGCCACCCCAACCTGACATATATACATTTTCGCAACGATCCACTAAAAAAGCAACTGGCGAAATATTTGGAATCGCCGAACCGGAACCAAATGCTGTAGAATAAACATATGCAGAAAGATCTGGTTGAAGTTTAGCAATAAATTGTTTTCCGGAAGGGTTATTATACACTGCATTTTGAATAGGCCACGCTCCTGTGGTTTGCCCCATTACATAAGGAAATCCATTTACGTCAAACTGCACACCAAAAACCTGATCAATTGCCGATGTGCCAATATAACTGGTGCGCAATCGTTGCGAACCATCAGGAGCAATTATAGTCAAGTAACCATCAACGGCTCCTCCTAATGAAGGACCAATAACAGTGCCTGTTTGCGAAGCTGGAATTAAATTAGGACTCTCCGTGCCTCCAGCCATGTACACATTACCATTGCCAGGGTTTATTGATAATACATATCCTGCATCATTGGCAGATCCGCCAAAGAAACTAGCACAAAAAAGATTGGAAAGATTATTTGAAAACTTGAGTATTACAGCATCTTGTAAGCCCCCTCCAAAATTTGTTTGAAATGCCCCGGCTGTAACAGGGAATTTGATAGACCCTGGCACTACTCCTCCTGATTGCGAATGAGAAGCCACCCAAACATTACCGGCCTGATCTAAAATAATTTCGCCCCGCCCATCGTCGCCATAATTTTTTTGCAGTGAATTTAATGCACGCGTGGTAGCAATGTTTACGCCGTCTGCGCTACTTCCACCAATTTTACGAGACCCTAGCAATGCGGTACCTGTTGCATTAATTTTAGCAACAACAATATCATACCCGTCTCCGGCCAACAACCCATTTCCAATCACAGGAAAACCTATTGCACTATTAGGAGAATTAGTTCGTCCGGTTAAATACAAATTTTGTTGCCCATCCACCACTAAACTATGCGGCTGTTCATTGCCAGATCCTCCCAGATAAGTTGCCCATAACCGGTTTCTTCCATCCGGGCTCAATTTGATCAAGCACATATCGGTTTCGCCACCCTGGAAGTTAGATTGAATAGCCCCCAATGAAGTAGGAAATCTGCCAGTGTCATTAAATACTATTCCTCCTGCAAACATGCTGCCATCGGGACCATAGGTAGCCGTAAATCCCCAGTTGTCGGCAGTGCTTCCAGAAAATGAACAAAAAATTATAGAGGGATCAATCACCAATGGTTGTGACTTGTCATAATCCCCCACTTCAAAACTAACTAACTGATCTTTTAAACTATATCTACAGGGAACCACCGCTCTTCCCGCAGCTGTTGGTTGATAGGTAAATGGAGCCGATTCGCGAAAATTTCCTAAAGAGGTTTGAACCACCAACTCTTTGTTTTTTATTGCTAACCCATCCACCCCTGTATACTGTATTAAAATATCTTGGACACGTCCGCCAGGTTTTACCAGAAAATCGTATTTCAGTGTGCCTCTGTCCGTATAGTATCGCACGTCTATATTGGGATATACTTCCTGATGTGTAACAACCTGATAAATGGAACAAGTATTTGCCCAATGGGCGGAGTCATTTCCAATAAAATAATTATTGTAAGTGGGCACTTTCTTTTCCGGAACAAGCGTGGAGCTGGCTTTTTTCTTTTTGCCATCATTGGTCAGGAAGTTGACTGCCCAAGCATGAGAGCGAATTAAAAAGGTGTCATTGCCTTGATGTTTTGCCGCTTGCAACCGCTCCATGTCAACGGGGTGGTGTTGCAAAATAGTGTGTCCATTTTCCTGAATGAAAAAAACACCATTGGACACTTCTCCTCTATAGCGAACTGCGGCATTCCATTGTCCTTTGTTCTCCACAAATTGAATGGCTTCCTGCGCATATAAAAAAGAGCAGTACAATTCAATGCAGAGTATGAAAAATAAGCGTTTCAACAGGTGTGTTTACTTTAAATTACCGAATAAACAAATCAAGGCATGAGAAAGAAACGTTAAGAAAGAATACTTCCTCTGCTTTTGACTTTTCAAAGTCGGAACTGTTTAAAAAACGAATGAAACGCTAAGATATTTTACTCCAGTTAACAGCTCCCCTATGTTGTTGCAAATAAATCCTCAACGGTTGATTTTCAGGCTTCCCAAGCGAGGGATCTGCATCAAGTACCCGAGCTGCCTGCTCCCTTGCCCATTCCAATAAAGGCCGATCCTGAAGCACATTGGCTAATTTGAAATTTAGTGCCCCGCTCTGTCTGGTTCCTTCAATTTCTCCAGGCCCCCTTAATAAGAGATCCTTTTCAGCTATTTCAAAACCACTTGCCGTTTTTGCCATAATCTTCATGCGCTCACTAGCCTCCTTACCAATACTTGGCGGGGTAAGTAGTATACAATAACTTTTTTCAGCCCCCCGACCCACTCTTCCTCTAAGCTGATGTAACTGAGATAATCCAAATTTTTCTGCACTTTCAATAAGCATCACGGTGGCATTTGGCACATTCACCCCCACTTCAATTACGGTAGTGGCCACCATGATTTGTGTGTCACCGCTAACAAAGCGTTGCATATTAATTTCTTTTTGTGCAGCAGGCTGCCGACCATGCACCATGCTTATCCAATACGCCGGTTCCGGAAAAAAGGCTTTTACTTCCTCATAACCTTTCATTAGATTCTCATAATCCAATTTGGCGCTTTCTTCAATCAGCGGATAAATAATATAACATTGCCTTCCCTTGGAGATTTCAGTTTTAATAAATTCCATTACCCGACTTCGATCTTTTTCGTAACGATGTGCTGTTTGAATAGGTTTACGACCAGGAGGCAATTCATCGATTGCACTATAATCAAGATCGCCATAGGCGGTCATAGCCAAGGTTCGAGGAATAGGGGTAGCCGTCATTACTAAAATGTGAGGGGGAACTACTGCTTTTTTCCATAAGCGAGCCCGCTGTGCCACTCCAAATCGGTGTTGTTCGTCAATAACCACCAAGCCTAATTTGCTAAATTTTACTGTTTCTTCAATGAGAGCATGTGTGCCCACCAACAGATGAAGCGATCCTTCTTCTAAGGCAGCCAATATCTTTTTACGTTCAGCTGTTTTAGTTGAGCCGGTAATTAACCCAATGGTCATTCCGATGGTAGAAAGCGAACCTTGAATTGAAGCAAAATGTTGTTGTGCCAATATCTCTGTGGGTGCCATCAGGCAAGCTTGGTATCCATTATCTACAGCCAACAACATAGCCAGTAAGGCCACAATGGTTTTACCACTACCCACATCTCCCTGCAGTAAACGATTCATTTGTCTGCCCTTTGCCGTATCGTTACGAATTTCTTTCAACACCCGTTTCTGTGCATTGGTTAATTCAAATGGCAAACAAGTGGAATAATAGTCATTAAAGGCATTGCCCACCTTTTCAAAAACCACCCCCACTGAATGGTTATGTCTTTGCGCTCGTATCAACTGCATACGGAGTTGGGCAATAAAAAATTCTTCGAACTTTAGTCTCTTCAATGCGCTGGCAGCCAGTGCTGCATTGGCTGGAAAGTGAATTTGTTGATACGCCTCTCTTCTTTCCATCAAACCCAGCTCCTTAAATAAAGTTGGAGATAAAAATTCAGGTATATCTGCAGAACTTATCTGACTCAACAATACTTGCGTTAGTTTAGCTAATTGTCTACCCCCCAAGCCCTTTGCCTTTAGCTTTTCTGTAGTGGAATAAACCGGCTCCAGGTAATTCTTTTCTAAGGGCTGAGCGACTTCTATTCTTTCCACTTCAGGATGAACAAACTGCGGGCGATCATTAAAAAATCCCAATCGGCCAAAAATCAAATAGGATTGTCCGGGAATAATTGTTTTCTGTACCCAACTAATCCCTTTAAACCAAGTAAGTTCCATGACTCCCGTCTTATCCTTGAACTGCGCCACTAATCGCTTACCCGAGCGCTGTCCAATTATATCTACCTGCAACACCACACCGGCAACCTGTGCAAAGTCAGCCTCATGTGTTAATTGGGAAATAGTACTAACTCTTGTTCTGTCAATATGCCGGAAAGGGAAATGGTTCAATAGATCTTCATAGGTAAAAACTCCCAACTCTTTTTTTAACAAGTCGGCTCTTAATGGGCCCACCCCTTTTAAGTATTCAATAGGATTTTGCAGAAGACGAGACAATGGAAAGCTAGTTTTGATTGAAGTTGATCAGGTTACCAATCTTTGTCCAATGTAATATTTTTTCTGAATAAAAAAAGGGCTGCTTTTTTGAAGCAGCCCTTTTACTATTAATAATTCTATTATTAATAAAACTTAAATGTTAACGTAGCTTGATACAAGGTACCTAATTGGCTAAAATGAGAACCATCATAGGTTACGTTACTGTAACGTCCGTTAAAGGTTAACAGATTGGTTTGTTCCCATAAATTGTTGGCATTTGCAATGTATGTAGTACCAGCACTATTCAATCCAACAAACTTCCATTCTGGCATAACATTAAGTAGATTATTAATGTTAAATGCAAAATTTACCTTTTTGTTGAAATTGATATTTACCCCCAGGTCTGTAACAATCTTAGGAATAAATTCTGTGTTTAGATTTTGGTTGATTCCATCTTGGTGGAAAGTAGTTTTTCCAAAGTAAGTATTGTTCAGGTTGAAATTTACTTTTCCAACTTTGTAATCCAATCCAAAAATTACTTTAGTTGCAGGACGGCTACTCAACAACAAGGCCTCTTGGGTAGCATCAAAAATAGATTGTCCTGTAGCGGCTATAGCTGCTGGATTTTTTACTCCACCGGTCAAACCGCCTACCAGTTCGTTAGATAAAGTAACATTACCAGCTAGGTTAGCAGATAATTTTCCTCTGCCTAACGCAATATTTCTCTGCGTAAGTACAAAGTCAAAACCAGTGGTCTGTGTGGTAATACCATTGGTAAAGAACGATACTCTTCCTACAGAGGTGTTAAGCTTTGAGCCCAACACGATACGGTCTTTTACTTTAATGCTATAATAGTCAACTGTAACGCTTAGGTCTTTGTTTGCTTTCAACCCAAAACCAAATGTTATGTTATCGCTTTTTTCAGCTCTTAGTTTTTCCACACCTAAAGCTTTTGCTTGTGCGCTACCATTGTTAATGATACCTTCTATAACAATTGCACCACCAGGCAAGAAGCTGGCTTGCGATAACTGTAATGATGTTTGATGTAAGGATGGTGCTCTAAAACCAGTACTTGCAGAAGCTCTTAATGTTAGTTTATCGTCCATTAACTTATATCTTGAACTTACTTTCCATACAAAGGCCTTACCAAAATCACTATAGTTCTCACTTCTTAAAGTAGCATTAACTAAGAAATCTTTAGATAGGTCGTAACTAAGATCTCCGTAAAAACCAATGTTAAAACGTGTACTTCTCAAATCTTTGTTATCCAATTGAAAACCAGGGAAGGAATTGGCACCACCTCTAACATAAGAAGCAGTGTCTCCTCTGCGCATGGTAAATTCTTCAGCTCTAAACTCTGTACCAAATGCAACGCTCAAATTACTAGCCACTTGCTTGTTGATATCCAAGTTTCCTACTATATGATTAAATGCAAAACCACCAGGTTTAAATTCAATTGGTGAAGCCATACCCAAACCATAGTTTACGGTATTTCTTACATCAAAATCGATGCTGTTACCACCAGTTGTAAAGCTGGCATCTGAATTCCAACTGCCTAATTTAGATTTGAATCCAACTGTTGCATTGTAGTCGCTCATAGTACCCTCAAAAGTGGGAACATAACCTTCTGTCAATCCAACATTAGGGCCTAATAGAACTAACAATGGGTTTGAAGCTCTGCTTTTCCAGTATGGAGTTCTGTAGTTAGCATAACTATTTACTTTTTTATAAACGTAGGCTGCATTAAAGTAAAAAGACTCGTCGCCTTCAAGAGGAACGGAACCATTTACTAAAAATTTAGCAGCAGTAGTTTTTGGAGAACCATTGATATTTCCTCCGTCAGGATGTTTACTTAAGAAAGATTGAACAGTAGCCAAAGGAGCTCCGAAACCAATGTTATCATCCGCATCTGCTCTTGCATCAACTTTTCCTGGACGATTGGCCAGGTCTACCTGAGATAAAGAAACGGTATAATTTAAAAAGCCATTTTTTCCAAATTGCTTTCCATTATTTAATGAAACGCCATAGCTCTCACCATCTCCTTCATGCGTAATACCGCTATTGATAGTAACTGTTCCGTATTCTGCTTTGTCCTTTAACACAATGTTCATTACACCCGCAATAGCATCAGAACCGTATTGAGCGGATGCACCATCTCTTAATATCTCAACACTTTTAATTGCTTCTGTAGGGATTGCAGAAATATCGGCACCTGTTTCACCACGGCCTGGAGAAGTTTGTACATAAAGCAATGAACTCATATTCTTTCTTTTTCCATTGATAAGAATTAAAGTTCTGCTTGGCCCCATGTTACGGATCTCATAAGGATCTAACAAAGATGTTGCATCGTTAACAGGAGTTTGTACGGTGTTAAAAGACGGCACTCTGTATTGAAGCGCTTTGTCAAAACTCACTTGTCCAGTTGAGGTGATGTCGCTTGATTGGAACACATCTACCGGTAATGGAGAGTTAGTGCTAGACCTTGGAGCCGTACGAGTACCCACCACAACCACTTCCTGGATATCGGTTACTCCTTCTGCTAGTTCAACCGTTATATCTTTAGACTGATTAGCGCCTAAAGTTACATTTACGGTTTTGGTAGTAAGTCCTACCGAAGAAACAGTTACTTTGTAAGAACCGCTTTCTAAGGAGAACGAAAACTTACCATTCTCGTCGGTAATTGTGCTTTTGCCCCCTGGGCTTACAGAAACGCTTGCAGAAGCAACTGCACCTGAGTTGCTAACTACTTTGCCTGATAGCGATGATTGCGCTACCGCTAGTAATGGCAGAGCCATAACTAGAAAACTTAATAGATGTTTTTTCATAAAGATTTTTTATTAGTAATGGTGTCGCAATGTATTCAATTTTTGGCAATTCAGCTAATTAACGCAGCCCTACGTAAAATATTGATTTTTACTGCTTTATAAAAGTCCGCAAATATGAGAATCGCGTCAAAAACCAAAAAGAATTTTTCGGCTTAGGAGAAATTGGCTGTTCTTTATTAAACAACTCATTTTGGTGTTAACACATTCCTGCATAGCCCATAAGCATATGCCCTAAATTGGTTTAGTAATCTATGGAATTGGAATTCAGAGAGAGCTTTTGGTAAGTTTATCTGCTTTCATCTCAGTTCTCCAATTCTGCTTTCAACTTCTCCCAAGTATCATTTGCTAAAATGGGCTTATATGCTGACTCTTTACCTTTGCTGTATTCAATGATATATTCTGCTCTAGCTTTTGAGTCAGGATGAGTGCTGATCCATGTTAAATATTTTGTTGCTTCATGTTCAGTGTCTGAAAGTTTATATAGGAAGTCAGCAAAAGGTTTGGGATTTAGATTTGCTTTAACCAAATAGTCAACGGCTTTGATATCCGCATCCTTTTCTAAACTTCTGTCAAATGCAGTGGAAGAAAGCATTTTTGCAGTTTCCTTGATCACTTCGGCACCACTATTACCAGTTGTCATAGAAATTAAAACGGAAAGTCCAATTTCCTTTACTAATTTTTTCATTACATGATTCAATTCTATGTGTGCAATTTCATGGCAAATTACACCTGCTAATTCTTCTTGATTGCTAGCATTTAGAATTAAACCACTATAAACAATTAGGTGTCCATTAGGCAAAGCAAATGCGTTAATGTCTTCTTTGTCAAGAACATGAATCTTTAACTTACTTCTATCAATCAAATTTGCTTTACAGAAATGTGTTACCATGCTATCAATCGAATTCACAACAGGTGTGCTTTTTATTTCTCTTTCTGCATTTTTAAAAACTTCCCAAAAAAGTTCTCCTAGTTTTTGCTCTGTTTTGTCTGTGACTTGTTGGACTTTAAAAATATTCATCCAGTCCACTTGCGCTAGCGCATACCAAGTTCCAAGAAAAAGGAGTATGGTTATTAGACCTTGTGAGATAGATTTCTTCATCAATTCGGTTTGCAAATTAAGTTAGTCAATGAACCAAAAAACCACCATTCTACATGAATTCCTTTTCTTGTCTGAATTGTTGTATAAATGGTTGCAATAAATTCAGTCAGATTAAAGAAAAGTGCCGCAAATAGGTAGGCAATGTATTTACTTGTGATTGTCTCGTCTGTGAATATTATTGATATTGTCCACCAAAATCCAAAGCTATTAATGAGTAGCATAGATAATTGTGAAAGTAAAGCTTGGGTGCAATGCCAGCGGACAAAGTAAGTGGACTTTCTATTTCCATAATAAAATATCAATGTGGCTATTAAGTTTACTATTGGCAGCGGCAACCCCACTATAATAGCTATCAATGACATCAAATAACTATTTGAAGCCGTCTCTGCTTCATGTTCACCCGGTTCGTAACTAAATTGTTTAAGATTTATCATAATCCTTTAGTGATGTTCCAAATCCAATTCATAATTACTAAAAAAGCCAGCGGGATTGCATACTTCGGTTTTTTTAGGCGGCTTTCAATTTTTTGGTAACACACGAATAGTGAGTTATTTCTCAATCGTATGTCTACAAAAACCCAAACAGGAGCAATTAGCATAATAACTGCTATTATATATCCTATTGGGTTTAAATCAAAGGCTTCCCAAAAATTACCTTTAGTCAATGAAATTATAGAACGTGTTGAACCACAGGAGGGGCAGGGTATGTTTATGGTGTGCTTTATCAAGCATACTTCTACTGAATTATTTTCAGTTACATTTGATGTAATGCTATAATATAGCCAAATATACCCTGCTAAACATGCTATTAGCAGTATTGAATACAGCTTGTTCCTGTCAAGTAGCATCAATA
The DNA here is from genome assembly GCA_016868475.1 of Bacteroidota bacterium. Classification (GTDB taxonomy): domain Bacteria; phylum Bacteroidota; class Bacteroidia; order Chitinophagales; family Chitinophagaceae; genus JJ008. Next base: position 42,647 of record VGGU01000005.1, on the reverse strand, counting down.
TAAAAATTGCTGAATTTTTTGCATATTCTTTTCTCTTGTTGCTTTTTGAATTTGAAACCAATCAACAATTGCCCAAATTCCTAAACCGCCACAAGTAAGAAGTTTGCCAACACCTAAACCGGTGTCCCCAATCATAAACCTGTCTATACCTAAGCTTCCCGCCAAGATTGAAACAATAAGACTGGTTGTTGGGTCTTTGAACTGAATTATTGATAGCATTGCCCATTTTGAATCATCTAGGTTAACTAATCTTTCTCTAATCATGTTCATTTGATGACTCTCAAAGAATTTGCTGTTTGCCATTAAAAACATGTCGACTTTATGTGCATCCATTTTTAATGTTTTTAAATTTTAAGTTTGCCCTACTCTTCTGGCTTTTCGGTTTCGCCCCGTTTTTTAATGAAGTCAAGTCTTCTATTTATTATTGTCGATAATACAAATTTTGTTTATGAACTATCAAAGATTTGTGACGGATTGTTAGTTTTCATTTCGTGTGGTCGACTTTATTAAACTTGTTGCTTCAATCTTCAACTCAAATTTAGGCACCATCATGTAATTTAGCCCAAATCAGCAATTCCTTCTAGCTCCAAAGAAGGTGTTTTAGAGCTAATAGCTTGACTGCGTTTCATCATTTAGACGTAAACAATTATAAAGCAAAAATTCGACATTCAAGAAAGATTGGGCAGCTAACGATGGCATTGTTGGGAGAACAAGTAAACTGAAGATTTTATGTCTAACCTATTGAAAACTAAGCTATAGTAAACAAGTTTCTGACAACTTCACTTCCCGATACAAAACTTACTAAAAATATAATCTAGCTGCTCTTCATTGGTGATCTCACCGGTAATTTCTCCGAGATATTGCAAACACCTTCTTATTTCCAAGGCCACTAAATCACTGGCCAATCCTTCCTTGATTCCTTTTTGCGTATCCTCCAACGCCAGATTTACCTGAAGTAATGCTTGGTAATGACGCTGGTTGGTAACAATAATATTTTCATGCAAAACCTGTCCGCTCAACACTTCCTTTAACATGGCTGATGTTAATGCGGCTAAATTTGTTTTGTTTTTAGCAGCAATGAGGAGCGGAGCCACAGACAGTTGAGAAAATTTTTCATCCAATGATTGCGCAGGGGCTAAATCTATTTTATTTCCAACCAGCAGAAAATGCAAGCCTTGTGCACTTGCCTCTTCAGCCCATTGTTTAACCTCTTCAACTGGATCAGCTACATCAAATAAATAAATCACTAAATCGGCTGTTCGCATTTTTTCATAGCTTCTTTCAATACCAACTTGTTCAATCTGGTCATTAGTGGTGCTGCGCAGTCCGGCCGTGTCTATTAGTCTAAACAATACGCCTTCGATATTCAATACCTCCTCAATGGTGTCTCGCGTTGTGCCGGCAATTTCACTGACTATGGCTCTATTCTCATTCAGCAAGCTATTCAGCAGTGTACTTTTTCCTGCATTGGGCTTACCAACTATGGCCACACCTACGCCGTTCTTAATTACATTACCCAACTTAAAAGATTGCAGCAAGGTTTGGGTGGTAGCCGCTAGACGATTCAACAATTCGTTTAATTGCGTACGATCTGCAAACGTTACATCCTCCTGAGAAAAATCAAGCTCTAATTCCAACAAGGATGAAAATTGAATAAGCTGCTCGCGTAATTGTTTCAACTCAGCTGAAAAACCACCTCGTAAACCCTGTAACGCAGCACGTTGTGCAGCTTCGGTGCCGGAAGCAATAAGATCGGCAACCGCTTCAGCTTGTGTTAAATCAAGTTTCCCCTGCAAAAAAGCACGTTGTGTAAATTCACCTGGGCGAGCTAACCGAGCTCCTAATTGAACTATAGCATCAATTACCTCACGTTGTACAAAGGGCGAACCATGACAACTTATTTCAACTACGTCCTCTCCGGTGTAAGAGCGTGGAGACTTGAATAGCGTTAAAACAACTTCGTCCAATACTTTTTTATCCTTTTGTAAAAATCCAACATGTGCGGTATGGGTGGGCAGTGTTGTCAAGTCTTTGGCGGGGAACAACTGATCAACCATGCATAGCGCTTGTTTACCACTTACCCGTATTACGCCAATAGCTCCCACACCCGGAGGAGTAGCTAAGGCTACAATAGTATCATCCCAACCCGACAATTGATGCATGTCACAAAATTAACACAAAGGGATTGGGGGTATAAAAAAATGTCCCCTCACCAGGAGGGGACAACTGAAATAAATCATTATTATTTTAATCAGACTCAACACGGAACGTAATAGGTTGTTTGCGATACGCTTTTACCTGGCGTCCGTTTTGTACGGCAGGATTCCATTTTGGTCCTTTACGTATTACACGCAGGGCTTCTTCCTCCATGCCATAGCCATGATTAGTAAGTGTGCGAACGTCAGAGATATTTCCCTCTTTATCCACCACAAACTGTACAACTACGGTATAAGAGCCCTCAGGAGCATTATGATCGGTAGCAACTTGTCCGTTGGCATTGCGTTCAAGATACTGACGCCATTTGCTGTCGCCTCCAGGAAAGCTTGCTTCAATCTCTACCTTATCAAAAATCTTGTTATCGTCAATTTTTTCTTCTACTATTTGACGTCCTTGATCAATGTCTACCGGAGCAGATAATCCTTCGTCTTTGATACCCTCTACGTTAACCACATCGATCTTTGCCTCTTTTAATTCTTCTTGTGGTGGTGGGGGTTTCTCCACTTCCTCATCCTTTTTAATTACAGGAGGAGTAAACTGCTTCATTTCCACTTTGGGCGGCTCCTGCTTTGGAGGTGGTGGCGGAGGTGGTGGCGGAGGTTCTTTTTCCTCCTGCTTTACATCCTGTAAAGTCATCTCATTGATCTTTACTTTGGCGTCGTTCCTATTGCTCAGTGTTTGATTCAGGAAAGAAATCAAAAGGATCATTCCGGCAATTGACGCAGTAATAATCAAGGCACGCTTGATTCGTTGATTGTAAGTTTTACGCAGATAGTAGGCTCCATATTCTTTATTTCTTCCTTCGAATATGATGTCCAACAGATCTGCCGATAGTATTTTGTTGACTTCCATGCTCGCTGTTTTGTCGTTTACTATTTGATGCCGTTGGATTCTTCCGTTTTCTTAATCAATTCGTATTCTACATCCGCAATTTTTACCATTGCATAGGTACGAACCTGATTAATTGTCATCTCATCCAATATGTCTACTGTATTTCGATAGGTGGCATCATTGCTAGGTTTAATAATGACCACAAAATCCTTGTCCGCGCAATTGCTCACTGGTTTCCCGGCTGCGGTGGCCTTAGCCTCGCATTCACGGTCCGGACGCTGGTAATAACGATCCATCACTTCTTTCTTTTTATTGACAATGATGTCTCTTATTCCTTTAAACGTGGTTTGCTTAAAATTATTACCTGTGGCATCTACTACCAGTTTTCCTTCGTAATAATATACCTGATCGGCCTTCCCCAGCATTACGGTCAACACAGAGGATTCTTTTACCTCCGTTTGATCTTCCTGCTTTTTAATATCCTTAGGCATGTTCAAGTCTAAGGTTGTGGGCGAGCTCATCGTTGCGGTGAAAACGAAGAAGGTGATCAACAAAAAGCCAAGGTCCACCATGGGAGTCATATCCACACGGGTAGAAAGTTTTTTAGCTTTCTTGACCCCTGGACCTTTTTTGCCACCTTGTTCCGCACCGGTATCTATACTTGCCATAATTAAGTGTAGTTAGTGGTTATAATTTATTTCTTGTTTTGCTCCTCTTTATACAGTTCTGTTCCGGGGGGAATATCGTCGAGAGAAGTAACCAGATTGTACTTGAACTCCTCATTCCTTTTCAGGGCATACACCACTGCAGCAAAAGTGGGATACTTGGAAAGTCCATCCCCTTTAATAAGATAATTCAGCTTTTCGCCGGCAAAAGCTGTTTTAGCTTCCTTAATCCACCAGACAAGCTGGTTGTTTAAGGTATCTGCAACAGGTATTCCAGGCTGCTTGATCTTTTGCTGATCGTGAAAATCAGTAGCGAGTAGTTGTTTGAGGTTAGCAAAGTCTACTCCAACCACAAATGTCTTTCTGAAATTAGCCATTTCAGCAGGGCTCAATCCCAGGTTTTGACTGGAGTTTATCCCTTGGATAATTGCATCGTACTTGGAAGGGTCGCGATCAGACATTACGGAAAAGTAAACTTTGTTAGCAGAGTCTATAATGATCATCACAGCATTATTCTCAGGAAGTTTCTGAGAAAGCACCGAACCGGGAGTAGTAATTTCTACAGGCTCTGGTGGCTTGAATTTGGTGGCCATGATGAAAAAGGAAAGGATCAGAAACGCGATGTCCACAAATGGGGTCATATCGGTATCCGTACTTCTCCGGGGTATCTTGGCACTGGGCATGATGAATTAGTTTTTTCGTGAAGAAACAGTTGCACACATGTAATTACAGTAATGCTTATTTATACAAAGAAGCAAAACTTTGTGTCAAGGTGAAACCAGATTCATCTATACCGTGCGTGATTGAGTCAATCTTAGTAGTAAATACGTTGTAAAGAATCAATGCAATAGCAGAGGTACCAATACCCAATGCGGTGTTATAAAGGGCCTCAGAGATACCCACAGCCAAATCAGCTGCAGCGCCTCCGCCCCCTTCTTCACCTAGGGCAGCAAATGAACGGATCATACCTAATACAGTTCCCAAAAGGGCAATCAAGGTACCTACAGATGTAATTGTAGATAGGAACACCAGGTTCTTTTGCATCATAGGTAATTCCAATGCTGTTGCTTCTTCCACTTCTTTTTGAATAGCCATTACTTTTTGATCAATAGACATATTGCCTTCAGCAATCATATCCTTGTAACGACGAAGACCAGCCTTCATTACATTACCTACTGAACCATGTTGCTTATCGCATTCAGCGATTGCAGCATCTACATTACGGCTTGCCAAATGAAATTGCACTTTGCGGATAAACTCAGCAATAGCTCCATTTCCTAATGCACGACGAATGGTCAGATAACGCTCAATAGAGAAAACGACCACCATCAAAAACATACCAATCAATAAAGGAACAATGATACCTCCTTCGTAGATACGATGAAATGCATCTTTTGGTCCTCTGTGTGATGGCCAAAATCCACCACTTGAATCGGGTTCAGCAAACCCACTTGCGCTCCCCATCATAAAGCGCCATATTGCATAACCAGCTAGTGTACAAACTAATGGTGCAAGCCATGAAATAATATTATTGTCATGTTTTGCCTGAACGGAACTTGCCTTTGAAGCGGCTGTTGCAGTTGGTTTAGTCTCTGCCATTGTCGTTGTTTTTTTGTTGAGTTATAGGTGTTTAAATAAAATTTTTTATTACCCTTTCTATCAGAAGGGGGGTCAAGTTAAGGATTTTTTTATGAGTAATAAATCTTTAAAGAAGAAAATCATAACTGCCTGATACGCAGGGCAGAAAAAGTAGGTAAAATGTGGGGAAACTACTCGTATCTCAAGGCTTCAATCGGGTTTAGCTTTCCGGCCTTTCTGGCTGGATAGATACCAGCGGTTAGCCCCACCCCGGTGCAAATTGCAATCCCGTAAAAAACCCAGTTCCAAGGAAGCACAAAACCTGTTTTAAGCACAAAGGAAAAAAGATTACCAACGGCAATACCCAGAATAATGCCAAAAAAGGCGCCTAGTATGCTAATAATAATGGCTTCTAATAAAAATTGCTGACTTACAGATTTACGTTTCCCACCAATTGCTTTAATCAATCCTACTTCCCGGGTACGCTCAGAAACTGAGACCAGCATAATATTCATTAAGCCAATTGCTGCTCCTATCAAGGTAATCAGTCCTATTACTGTTGCAGATATGGTTAAAAATCCAAGACTGTTCATTGCTTTTTCTGCTATACTATCTGCCCGATCCAATACAAAGTTACTTTGCTCCGTAGTGCTCAATCTGCGTATGGACCGGAACAATCCTTCTGCTTCTCCCATTACAGCAGGCACTTGATCAATTGCTGTTGTTTGAATAGCTATGCTGTAAGACCCTCCGGAATTAAAATTTCGTTCCATGTTTGTGTAACTAGTTAGCACCACATTATCTCGACTAAACCCAAATGTAGAACCTCTACTCTCCAGCACACCAAGTACACGATAAGGTATAGAGTTAATACGAACTATTTTATTGACAGCACCCTGAATATTTTGTTTGAATAATTTATTGGCCACATCGTAACCTAATACGCACACATTTCGGGCCGACTGAATATCCAATCGATTGAAATTTCGCCCCAGCTCTACGGCAAAACCATTCAACGTCAAATAATTTTCATCCCCACCGAGCAAAAAGATATTGGGGCTTGTTTTTCGAGTTTCGTAAGAGATAACACTATTTTTTCCACCGCTAATGCCAATTCCAATGGTGGCAGGAAATTGAAAACTGTCTACAAACAATTCCGCTTGCTTAATAGTAATTTTTTTATCGAGGTTGGAACTGCGTTCCTTACGTTGTCCTTTTTGGGAAAGCTTTACCTCGGAGTTGTTGCCTCCACCCTGTCCAAATCGAATATTACGTTGTTTGTAACGAATAGTAAAACCATTGGCCCCCATAGTAGAGAAGCTTTCCGTCAATTTTTGATTCATGGCTTCGATGGCGGTGATAATTCCAATCAAGGCCATTATTCCAAAAGCAATGATGCACACCGTAAGGCCTGTTCGAAGTTTATTACCCCGAATGGTTCTAAATGCCAATGAAAAAATATCAGCAAACTGCATCATGAGAAATTAAAGGTACCGCCGAAAAACTCCATATCCGCAAAAGCTTGATGAACGGCTTGTGGGCGCTATCAAAAATAAAGAAGCCCTAAGATGGTCTCAGGAAAAATGCCCAGCAAAACAACAATCAATGCCGTAATAAATAATCCTATTGACAGGGACTTTGGAAACTCAATTGAACTGGATTGGGCGTCTGTGCGAAAGTACATGGCTTGTATTACCCGGAAATAATAAGAAACGGACACCACTGCCATGACCACCGACACAATTGCCAACCAGGGTTGATACGCTAAAGCGGCTTTTATCATAAAAAGTTTAGCCAAAAAGCCTCCGGTAAGCGGTATACCTGCAAGTGATAGGAAAAAAATGGCCAATGAAGCAGCCACAATGGGTTGTTTTTTTGCAAGTCCATTGAATCCTTCAAAGGTGTGATCCTGCAAATAAACAAGTACGGCAAATATGCCAATTGTAGCCAGTGAATAAGATGCAGCGTATAACAATAAGCCTTCTTTACTATCTCCATTGATTGCATAAACAGCCAATAGCATAAATCCTGCCTGTGCAATGCTTGAATAAGCAAGCATACGTTTTACGCTTTGTTGAAAAACAGCCGTTAAGTTTCCTATGAGTAAGGTTAGGACTATAAAACCAGCCACCCAGGGTTGCCACAATGAAAATTGAGGGCTGAATGTGTCTTCAAAAAGTCGAACAAAAGCTGCAAATAATGCCCCTTTAACAATGGTGGCCATGAAAGAAGTAAATACAGTTGGTGCTCCGTCATAAACATCCGGCGTCCAAAAATGAAAAGGAGCTACAGAGACTTTGAATGACATCGCAAATAATAGTAACAAAACAGCTGCAAGTTGTAGTGAAGAACTCATAACAGTGGGGTCAACCGAAGCGGTGGCTATAAAGTTTCCTCTTGCTCCATAAAAGAAGGCAATGCCCAGTAATAATAAACCGGTTGAAAATGATCCCAATAAGAAATATTTCAAAGCCGCTTCGTTGCTTTTTAAGTTTCGCTTGTCGCTACCCGTAAGAATATACAGGGGAATTGAAATTATTTCAATACCCAAGAATAGGATCAGTAAGGACTCGAACCCGGTAACCATAAATAGTCCGGAGCAGATAAAAAACAATAAAGCAAGATAATCTGCATAATGTGGGCCCACTTTTTCCATTGCACTTCCGCTGAGCAGTAAGTAAAAGAAAAAGGAAGCCAATACAATAGCATTCATGACTAATGCATACCGATCAAAACGAAGCATTCCCGACAGGTCCATTTCAAAAAGCAACCATCCATTGAATTCGGCCAAATTGATTGCAAACAATACGGCTAAACCAATCAATGCCAAGCTGTGTATGTAAGCTCTATGCTTAATAAAAAGACTGCTGAGCATTAACAAAACTCCCAGGATTGCAGATACAAATAAGACGTTCATAAAGGATGCTTAGGATTTGCGGAATAAGGAAGTTATATCGGTTTGACCAAATAGATCTTTAGAAAAATCAGCTGTCATATCTAGTAGGGGCTGCGGATAGATACCAAAGAAAAGTATCAGTCCAACAATCAAAACCAGCGCTCCAATCTCATGCCAAGATAAAGTAATAGGCATTGAGGAGGTTGCGTTGGGTTGGCCATAAAACACAGCTCGAATCATTCGAAGCGTGTAAACGGCCGAAAGAATAATGCCCAGTCCGCCTACAACAGCAAATACCCAGTAGTAAGTGGAAGGAGTGGCTAATATGCCAATGAAAAGAAGAAACTCCCCTACAAAAGCATTGGTAAGGGGTAATGCTATGTTGGCCAAAGCAATGATCACAAAGAATATGGTCAAGGTGGGTGAGTGTTGTGCAATTCCACCTAAGGAATCGATTGAACGTGTTCCTGTTTTACGCTCGATGATATCGACAAGTATCCACATGCCAAGGATATTGATACCGTGCGTAAACAATTGAATTAATAACCCTTGATAGGCTAGTTGATTTAGTGCAAATGCACCCGCCGTCATTAAACCAATATGCGCAATAGAGGAATAAGCAATTAACCGCTTTATGTCAACTTGCTGCATAGCTAAAAATGAGGCATATACAATACCAGCTACAGCCATTGACATTACAACATCACCCCACATATACGAAGCGATAGGGAATAGTGGCAACACCCAACGTAATAAACCCAGGATTCCCATTTTTACCATGATTGCACTTAAAATTGCGGTTACAGGTGTGGGAGATTCTTCATAGGTATCCGGTTGCCATGTATGAAAAGGAAAAACAGGAAGTTTGATAGCAAAGGCAATAAAAAAGAGCCAGAATAACCAGGACTGCTGATCGCTGGTCAATTTTATTTTCTTAATGCTTTCTAATGCAAATGAATGATCGGCTGTTTTGGATTGTAAGTATAGGATCCCGATCAACATAAACACTGACCCCAAGAATGTATAAATGAAAAACTTAAAGGTTACCGGAATTCTTCTTGCTCCACCCCACTGCGAGGCCAAAAAATACATGGGGATCAACGCCAACTCCCAAAAGAAATAAAACAACAAGGAGTCCATTGCTAAAAAAACGCCTAACATACCTGCTTGAGCTAATAACAACCAAGCAAAAAAAGCGGCAGGTCTTTCGATTGTTCTGCTTTTCATATACCAGAAAAGCAGAAAATATGCAGCCGTAGTTAATAGACTGAGTATAGTGCCCAGCCCATCCATCCTTATGGAAAATGAACTACCCAGCGAGGTAAGCCAGGGGGCCGTGAAAGAAAGCTGTTCTGGTGTATTCCAATAACATAATCGGAAACACATGACCAGCAATGATGCAAAAGAAAGCTTGAGGCTGGCAGCTGATGCAAACTTATGATCTCCCTTATACAAAAAAAGAAAGCAGACACCAATCAGTGGAATCAAGAGTAATAATAATACAACCATATTTTTTGCGTCTTACGCTTTTTACTTTCTGATAAAAAATTGAATCAGCAGGACAGTTACCATGGCCAACACCATGAACAAAACATAAGTTCCAATTTTTCCACTTTGTAAAAATCGAATTTGTTTTCCGGCCAACTGCACCGTTTTACCCGTTCTATTGACAAAGGCGTCAATAAGATGTGGCTCAACCCATTCATTAAACAGCTTACCCAGGTAAGCAATTGGTTTAACCACCACCTTATCGTATAATTGATCCACATACCACTTTTGTTCAAAAAATCTAAAGACCCCTTTTGATTCGGTTGCGGAATAATTTCTAAACTTATACCAAGCAAACCCAATGGTCAGTAACACCCCTCCCACAGAAAGAGCCATTAATATCCATTCGGTGGAATGAGAAACCTCGTGCACCACGGAACCAACAACAGGAGAAAGAAAATTGCTTAACCAGTCTGCGTCATGAGCCAGCACGGATGGAATACCAATCCATCCGCTCACTATAGAAAATAAGGCCAACAAAATAAGTGGCACCGTCATCAATGCAGGGCTCTCATGCAAGTGAGCTTGTTGTGCAGCTGTACCGCGAAACGAGCCATGAAAGGTCAGGAACAATAAGCGAAACATATAGAAAGCGGTCAAGAAAGCGGTGAATAAAGCAAGGCCATATTGCAAAGGATGGTGCAGAAACGCGTTTAGCAAAATGGCATCCTTGGAAAAGAACCCGCTTAATGGAGGAAGCCCGGCTATTGCTAAACAGCCAATCATAAAGGTGAGGTAAGTGATCTTTAATTTACCTGAGAGTCCACCCATCTTACGAATGTCTTGTTCGCCCCCCATAGCATGAATTACACTACCACTGCCTAAGAAAAGTAGAGCTTTGAAGAATGCATGGGTGAATACATGAAATACTGCAGCTATATAAGCGCCACTTCCCAATGCCAAAAACATAAATCCTAATTGACTTACGGTCGAATAGGCCAACACTTTTTTAATATCAAATTGTTGCAATGCAATGGTAGCGGCCAGAAAAGCAGTTGCCAGTCCTATCCAACTAATCAACGACATAGTAAAGGGGGCCATTGAATATATAACATGGCTACGGGCAATCATATAAATACCTGCCGTAACCATGGTTGCGGCGTGGATCAATGCAGAAACCGGTGTTGGTCCGGCCATGGCATCGGGTAGCCAGGTATAAAGCGGAAGCTGCGCACTCTTACCGGTTGCGCCAATAAACAATAAAAGAGTAACCACCGTGAGGTCGGTTGCGGTGAATTTGGCAGTTCCCTCATTAGCTAATATAAAATCAAAAACTTCTGAAAATGAAGCGGACCCCGTTTTAATAACCAGCCAAAAAATAGCCAACAGAAAAGCCAGATCACCAATGCGGTTCATAATAAAGGCTTTGTTAGCTGCCTTTGTATATTCTTGGTTTTTAAACCAAAACCCAATAAGCAAATACGAACAAAGACCTACTCCCTCCCAACCAATGAACATGACCACATAGTTGCTGCCCAAGACCAGCAACAACATGGAAAACACAAATAAGTTCAAATAAGAAAAATAACGCGCAAACGAGGAAGAAGATTCCTCACGCATGTACGCAATAGAATAAATATGGATCAGCAACCCGATGCCGGTTATAATAAGAAGAAACAATGAGGACAATGCATCCAATTGAAAGGCAAATGGAATATGCAATCCTTCTACATGAATAAAATCAAAATAAGCGATCACTGCATCCTGACCCGCTTCAACGGATTGGAACACTAATAAGCTAATTACAAAAGAGCCCAAAACAGCGCCGGAACCAATCAGCCCTGACCATTGCTTAGAGTGCCAATTACGCCCCAGCCCATTGATCAAGAATCCAATCAGTGGCAGTAGGGGAATTAAAAAAGCAAGTTGAAAAGAAGATTGCATAAAAGCGTTCAGTTTGATCAATGTTTCAATCGGTTTAAAAAATTAATATCCACCGAGTGAATATTTCTGTACAACATAACAATAATGGCCAAGCCCACACTTACCTCAGCAGCCGCTACCACCATTATAAAAAAAACAAAAAGCTGCCCATCAATACCCGGATTGGCAACAGGAATAGCCGCTGCTGCAGCCTGGTGGTAGTGCATTTTTGAAAAAGCCACCAGCAACAGATTAACTGCGTTCAACATTAACTCAATGCACATGAATATGATGATGGCATTTCTTCTTGTTAACACCCCAACCACTCCGATGGAAAACAGGGCAATGGCTAAGAATAAATAATAATTGATTGGCATGTTTGCTAATTAATCTTTTTTACCAATTAATACGGCCCCTATCATAGCACTTAAAAACAAAACGCTACTCAACTCAAATGGAACTACATAGGTGGAAAATAATTCCTGCCCCAACGTTTTGATCAAGCCGATATGTCCTTCCAACAATAGGGATTGTTGTGATTTTAACTCAGTGTCCTTGAGCGCAGCCACGAGCACCAACATTAATGCGCCTCCGCTAGCTGTGCCAGCCAATTGCAACCAACGATGGCGCGCAGGCTCACTCTCCTTATTTAAATTCATCAACATGATAACAAATAAAAACAGCACCATAATTGCCCCGGCATAAACAATGATATTCACCACTGCTAAAAATTGAGCATTTAAAAGGATGTAGTGACCAGAGATCGTAAAAAAGGTAACTATCAGCCAGATAACACTGTAAATGGGGTTACGGCTGGTCACCACCATGAGTGCACTAAAAAGTGCAGCTATCGACAGCACCCAAAACAAAATGGCGGATATACTCATGCTATTGGTTGATTTACGTTTTGAGAAGATGGTTGACGATCTCCCAGTGCTTTTTGGTAAGCTTCCGGTTGCTCAATGGGATGAGGAATTAATAATTCATGCTTTCCATAGATAAATCCATTACGAGCATAATTGGCTGGCGCAAAGGTTTGGGATAGATAAACTGCATCCTTAGGGCAAGCTTCCTCACAAAATCCGCAAAAAATACAGCGGAGCATGTTGATCTCGTATTTGGCTGCATACTTTTCTTCTCGGTATAACTTTTCTTCACCAGGTAGTCTTTCTGCGGCCTCCATGGTAATGGCCTCTGCAGGGCAGGCAACAGCACAAAGTCCACAAGCCGTGCAATTTTCGCGTCCCTCTGCATCTCTATTCAACACATGCAAGCCACGGAACACCGGCGAAAAAGGACGCTTTTCCTCTGGGTATTGAATAGTAGCTTTCTTAAGAAACATATGCTTGATGGTAATACCCATTCCCTTGATGATATTCCACAGATACAAACTTTCCAGGAAAGTCATGGGACTGCGATCTACCGGTTTTGCTCTTGGTGTGAGTTGCATAGTCAATTACACATTTCAGTTTACGATTTAAGCCATAATAAAATGGCCGCACTCAATATCATGTTAAAAAGTGCCAGCGGAATTAGTTTACGCCAGCCCAGGTTCATTAATTGATCATAGCGGAAACGAGGAATGGTCCAACGAATCCAAATAAATACAAATAGCAAAAAGCTAACCTTTGCCATCAATACACCAAAGCTGATCAAGGAATACAACCAAGGTGCCAACCCCCAACTTGCTTCGTTGACAAATGGGATGTCATAGCCTCCTAAAAATAAAGTAGCCATAACGGCACTGCTCACAAACATATTAATATACTCGGCAAAGAGGTAAAATCCCAACTTCATCGAAGAATACTCCTGGTGATATCCAAAGTTCAGTTCATTTTCTGCTTCTGGCAGATCAAAGGGTGTTCGGTTACATTCTGCTAATGCACAGATAAAAAATATTAAAAAACCAAGCGGCTGAAAAACAATGTTCCATCCATTGGCCATTTGATAAGATACAATTTCACTCATCTTTAATGAGCCTGTCATGAACAGCACGGCAATCAATGCCAAGCTCATGGGTAGTTCATACGAAACCATCTGCGAAGCAGCGCGGATAGCCGCAAGCAGCGAAAATTTGTTGTTTGAAGCCCAGCCTCCGATCATAATACCATAAACTCCTATGCTAACCACGCTGAATACAATCAAGATTCCCATATCTACATCAGCCACCTGTAAAGGAATAGTTCCTGTAGCAGTAATTACTGGCGCTCCCCAAGGAATAACGGTGCTGGTAACCAGGGCAACGATCATGGCAAGTGCAGGCCCGAGTAAAAACAAAAACCAATTAGAGGCAATAGGTGTAATCTCTTCCTTAAAAAATAATTTACCTCCATCGGCAAGTGGCTGAAAAATTCCAAAGGGACCAGCACGATTAGGACCATGACGATCCTGCATCCATCCCGCAACTTTTCTTTCCGCCAACGTGGTGTACATGGCAATAAAAAAGGACAAGCCAATAATTGAAGCAATCAAAATGACCTTCTCCAGTATAAACCATAATGTAACTGCACCTATCACCATTATTCTGATTTAGTTGATTCGTTTTTATAATTAGCGCTGGTGGCAGCACCGGGCAATTGACTCAATTCTATTTTATTCACTTCACTGATATCATGAATATCCATGAGTAAGCGAGGATTAAGTCCACTCATCACATCCTGAATGGTTTCTTTGGGCATTTGCATCCCCTGATAATGTCCTTGAGAAATTACAGAATGACGGTTAACAACTGTAGGTCCTTCAATTACCCAATCAGCAGCAGCCTTCTTTTCAAAACGGCAGGTATTGCATATCCAACCTGGCTTGCCGTCATAGGATTGTATTTCGCCCCACTCATCTTTACGAGCAGTAACACGTAACACTTCATCTCCACGTTGCCATAGCGTAACCTTTCCGCAGCATTCAGGACAATCACGATGCGCATCCACCGGCTTGGTAAACCAAACACGGTTTTTGAAGCGGAATGTTTTATCTGTTAAAGCCCCTACCGGACAAACATCAATCATGTTGCCGCTAAAATTGCTATCGATGGCTTTGGAAATATGCGTAGAAATATTAGCGTGATCGCCCCGATCCAATACACCATGTACCCGACAATCTGTTAATTGATCAGCCACATAAGTACAACGGTAACATAGAATGCAACGATTCATATGCAATTGTATCTTAGGGCCAATATCTTCTTTTTCAAAAGTTCTACGTTCAAATTGATATCGAGTTCCCTCTTTGCCATGTTGGTAACCTAGGTCTTGCAAGTGACACTCTCCTGCCTGATCACAGACCGGACAATCCAATGGATGATTCAGCAATAAAAATTCAACAACACCGGCGCGCGCTTCTTGTACGCGTTCGCTGGTAATATTTTTTACAACCATCCCATCCATCACGTTTGTCCGACAACTGGCTACCAATTTTGGCATGGGACGTGGATCTGCCGTAGATCCTGCTGCCACTTCAACCAAACAAGTTCTGCATTTACCGCCACTACCCTCCAGCTTACTGTAGTAACACATGGCCGGTGGGGTAACCTCTCCGCCGATCTGACGAGCCGCTTTTAAAATGGTTGTGCCTGCAGGAACCTCAACAGTGATATTGTCGATAGTTACCTTCAGCGGGGCGGGTGCTTTTTTTATTTCGTCTGCCATAATCAATTTCTTTTTTTCAACCATCAAGCTACAGATACTGACAAAGGATCTGCATAGTGAGCCAATCCGTAATTACGCTTTTGCGCTTCTTCCGGATGTGTAACATGCCATTCAAACTCATCTCTGAAATGTCGGATTGCAGCTGCAACTGGCCATGCCGCCGCATCACCTAATGGACAAATAGTGTTTCCTTCTATCTTGCGCTGAATATCCCAGAGTAGATCAATATCACCGGAGCGCCCTTTACCGGTTTCAAGATTCCAAAGAATTTTTTCCATCCAACCAGTACCCTCACGACAAGGCGAACACTGTCCACAACTTTCATGTCTGTAAAATCTTGCAAGAGTATAAGTGTGTTTAACCACACATTGCGTATCATCCATAACAATAAAACCACCGGAACCCATCATGGATCCGGTAGCAAAACCTCCGTCGGCCAAACTCTCATAATTCATCATACGCGCTTCGCCTTTGGCTGTTTTCAATAGTAAGTTGGCCGGAAGAATGGGAACTGAGGAACCGCCCGGAATACACGCTTTTAGCTTTTTCCCCTGCGGAATACCTCCACAATACTCATCACTATAAATGAACTCTTCCACCGAAATGGTCATATCTATTTCATAGACCCCTGGCTTATTGATATTGCCGCAGGCAGAAATAAGTTTTGTGCCCGTGGATTTTCCCATGCCAATTTTTGCATACTCCTCACCACCTTCATTGATGATTGGCACCAATGCAGCAATGGTTTCTACATTGTTAACCGCAGTAGGACAACCCCACAATCCCTTTACAGCCGGAAAAGGAGGCTTGATGCGCGGATTGCCACGCTTACCTTCCAATGATTCCAACAAGGCAGTTTCTTCTCCGCAGATATAGGCACCAGCTCCACGCTGTACATAAATGTTGCAGTCAAACCCACTGCCTAAAATATTTTTTCCTAACCACCCGTGCTGATGCGCTTCTTCAATTGCTTGTTCAAGAATATGTGCAATCCAAGCGTATTCGCCACGGATATAGATATAAGATCGGTTTGATCCCAGCGCATAAGAAGAAGTAACCATTCCCTCAATCAGTAAATGGGGGATGAACTCCATCAAATAGCGATCCTTAAAAGTTCCAGGTTCAGATTCGTCTGCATTCACTACCAAATAACGTGGCACTCCCTCCGGCTTTGTCAAAAAACTCCATTTCATCCCGGTAGGAAATCCCGCTCCACCACGACCTCGCAGCCCGCTTTTTTTCACTTCGTCAGTTACCTGATCAGGAGTTAATGTTTTAAGCGCTTTTTCCACACTACGGTACCCTCCCTCTTTTCGATACACCTCGTAAGAGCGAATGTTCTCAATGTGTGCCTTCTCAAGTAATAGTTTTCTTCCCATTCCTTAGTTCAATTTAGTGCAGCTGATTTAGCAATACAAGATTCAATCAGCGCATCAATTTTTTCTTTGGTCAAATGTTCTTTATAATGTTCGCCCAATTGCAGCATAGGTGCATAACCACAGGCGCCAAGACACTCTACTGTTTTCAACGTAAACTGGCCATCCGGAGTTGTTTCGCCCGGCCTGATACCCAATCGCTCATAGATATAGTCAACAATAGAATCGCTGCCATTTAGCATACAAGGACCTGTTTGACAAACCTCCAGTACATGTTTTCCAACAGGATTAAGATTGAACATAGAGTAAAAAGAAGCCACTTCATACACTTCAATTGGCTTTATCTGCAACAACGTGGCTACATAGTCCATTGTTTCTGTGCTTAACCAACCTCCAAATGTATTTTGGGCCAGATGCAAAACAGGAATAAGAGCGCTTTTCTCACGCCCCTGAGGATATCGGCTCACCAGCCGTTGTACCTCCTGTAATTGCTCGTTTGTAAAACTTGGTTTCATCTTTATACTTTAAGCGTCCATTTCGCCTGCAATCAAATTCAAACTACTCATTGTCATAATCGCATCACTTAACATAGATCCTTTGACCAGCTCCTCAAATGACTGATAATAAATAAAACAAGGTCGGCGGAAATGTAATCGGTATGGCGAACGGCCCCCATCACTGACCAAATAAAATCCCAATTCGCCATTGCCTGCTTCAACTGAGTGATAAACTTCTCCAACAGGAATATCAGTTTCGCCCATGATGATTTTAAAATGAAAGATCAGCGCTTCCATTTTGGTATACACTTCTTTTTTCTCGGGCAGATAGTAAGCAGGAATATCAGCGTGATAGATTTCTGCTTCAGTGCCTTTGAAAGATTGTATTTTTTGATAGGCCTGCTCAAGGATCGATAAGCTCTGCCACATCTCTTGCTCACGAACTAACCAGCGATCATAACAATCTCCGGTAGTACCAACGGGAATGGTAAAATTAAAATCCTGGTAACTGGCATAAGGACTATGCACACGTACATCATAGTCAACGCCGGCCGCACGTAGGTTGGGCCCAGTAAATCCATAGTTTAATGCGCGCTCCGCTGAAATACCTCCAACACCCATGGTGCGATCCATAAAAATTCGATTCCTCTGGAACATATTTTCAAACTCCTTCAGCGCGCGAGGATACTCTGCTAAAAACTTCTCCAACTTTTGAAAAGCTTGATCGGTAAAGTTTCTTTCAAACCCACCAATTCTACCCATATTAGTAGTTAAACGAGCTCCGCAAACTTCTTCATAGATCTCATAGATCAATTCCCGAAACTGCATCACATACAAGAACCCTGTATAGGCACCTGCATCCACACCCATGATTGAATTACAGATCAAGTGGTCAGCAATTCGAGCCAGCTCCATCATGATCACACGCAAATAGTCCACCCGCTTGGGTGTTTGCACGCCCAATAACTTTTCGCAGGTCATATGCCAACCCATGTTATTGAGCGGCGAAGAACAATAATTTAATCGATCCGTAAGCGTAGTGATTTGAGCAAGCGGACGTCTTTCCGCTATTTTTTCAAAAGCCCGATGGATATACCCGATGGTTTGATCAGCCGATACAATTCGTTCACCGGTCAATTCCAAAATATTTTGCATTACTCCGTGCGTGGCCGGGTGTGTTGGACCTAGATTGAGTGTACTGGTGACTTTCTCAATGGAGCCCTCGGGTAATTTGATGTGCTGTTCACTCATATACAATCGCGTCAATCAATTTGTTTTAATGTTCCCCCTCTACCAAACATTTCGTCGTCTTTGTCTATTCGGGTTTGATCCTCCAGCGGAAATTCTTTACGTAATGGGAAATAATCCATCTGCTCTACGTTGAGAATTCGTTTCAGGTTAGGATGCCCTAAAAACAGAATGCCAAAAAAATCATAGGTTTCACGCTCCATCCAATTGGCAGCAGAGAATAATCCGGTTGCTGTATACACTTCAGGTTGTTCAAGAGGTGCAAATACTTTAAAGCGAACTCTTAGATTTTCTTTTAGGCTGTGCAAATGATATACAACAGCTAACTCATTTCCTTTTTTAGAGGGATAGTGCACTCCGGTTAAATCTGTTAAGAACTGAAACTGAAGAGTAGGATTGTCATAGAGGAAGTTGAGTACTTTCAGGTTCAACTCTCGAGGTGCCGTAATTTCCAGAAGGCCATAACTATCCACCATAGCAGACACAGATTCTCCAAATTTTTCCTGAAGCTGTTGTTGAATAATTGGATTTGTTAAAGCCATATGATGAAAATCATTTATTGAATTCCGTAACTGTTAAGAAGTGCCTGATACTGTTCACTATTTCTTCTGCGCAGACTTTCTTTCCCTACCAAGTCCTGAATACGTAATACGCCATCGATAATCGCTTCCGGCCGGGGAGGACATCCTGGTACATATACGTCCACAGGTATTACCTGGTCAATTCCTTGTAAAACGCTATAGGTATCAAATATTCCCCCGCTGCTGGCACAGGCGCCCACTGCTATAACCCAACGTGGTTCTGCCATTTGTAAATAAACTTGTCTGACAACCGGTCCCATTTTTTTAGCAACAGTTCCCATGACCATCAACAAATCACATTGACGGGGCGAAAATCCTACCCGTTCTGAACCAAAACGCGCTAAATCATAATGAGAGCCCATGGTGGCCATAAACTCAATTCCACAACAAGAAGTGGCAAAGGGAAGCGGCCAAATAGAGTTTTTTCGGGCAAGTCCAATTACACTATCTAATGAGGTTGCAAAAAATCCCTCACCCTGATGCCCATCAGGTAATGGCGCTACACTGATATCCTTTTCGAGCGGTTTTTGAAATAAATTGTATGAAACCGGACGACTCATATTCAACACTTTTTATTTTAACAAGCCAGAATGCAATCAGTTGATAACAACTCTGTTAATCTTCCCAATTCAACGCACCCTTCTTGACGATATATATAAAACCACAAAGGAAAAAACCAACAAATAATAAAACTGCCCAGAAACCTGACCATCCCAAACCTTGAATGTTTACTGCGTAGGGGTAAAAGAAAATCACCTCTACATCTAACAATACAAAGAGGATGGCAGTTAAAAAATATTTGATAGCGATGGGCTGTCGGGCATCTCCATGCGATTCGATACCACTTGTAAAGTTTTGAAGCTTATCGGAAGTTTTACGTCTAGGCCCCAAAAGATGGGTCACCACCGTTAAAAAAATAACTAATCCTGCAGCAATCAGCACTTGTAAGGCAAGGGGCAAATAAGTGGTTGCACTCGACGAAGTTGCACCAGCTTGAAGCAAATAAAACATAGCCCTTTTTTATTGGCCGCAAAGTTAGGGTGAGGGCAGGAAAAAACCTTATGTTTTCAGTAGTTAGGGCATATTTCCAGCAGGCTTTGCTGCTTGGTTGGCAGGAACCGTATCCCTTGCGGCTTCGGGCTTGTTGGCTACTGCCTTTTCTAGTACCGTAATATTCTGTTGAATGGCCGCATTGGTTGGATCTAAGGCTAGCATTCTACGTAAATATTCAAGGGCTTTTTCTTTATCCTTGAGTATGTTAGCGCTGTATGCTGCCAGGTAGCCGGCCACCCCAATAATGGTTCTTCTGTTTTTCACGGTATCCCGTTCCAGAATTTCCAAGTATTTGATAGCCCAAGGCACAGCAGACCCCTTTTCCATTGCAGTGTCTATTGCCCGTTGAATATTATACTGCATCATGTACCCAAACGGTTCGTCGGGGTACTTGGTAACATAAATTGAGAATATACTGTCGGCGTGTAGGAAATCTTTTCCTTGGTAGAAGGCAAAACCAGCATCAAAGTAATCGCGATTGCTGGGCGTTGGCTTAACTTTTATCACCTCCGTAAGAAGTATTCCTTCCATTATTCGACTAAGGCTATCCCCTTTTGCTTTGAATCTCTCTGCTCCTCTCTTTAGAAGATCAACCTTGAGGTTATATAATGTATCTAACTGCAAAGCCCGTAAATAGGGCGCCAAAATTTCTTCTGGGGTGCCTCCTGTTCTATCCAAAATATTTGCCCTTAGCTGAAAATCATAAAGAACCAAGGCGTCGCTATTCTCTCCAATTTTTTCAAACAAGCGATCACTATACTTTTTTGCATTTGCAAATGATAAGCTAGCACCCTCGGTATTGGCTTGTTTTTGTAAGGTATCCCCTACCTGAAAATTAGCATCGGATAATAACCGATAAACACCCGGCTTACTATTGTTGCCCATCGCAGTCAGCACGGACTCGGCTTTTGTAATGGCACAATCAAAATCACCACGAGCCCAGCACAATTGAGCATAAAGAAATTCGTCCTGAAAATCTTTTTCTGGCTGTTTGGTATCTATGAATTTTTTGAGTTGTTCTTCTGCTTTGGAAAAATCCCGGCGAGAGAAGTAGTAATAGAATAGTTCGTAATAAACAGGCGTAAAGCTGGAATCTTTTTGCACGCAATCACTTAAATATTGAAACACCATTTCCCAGTTTTTCTGAGAATCAAACAAACGAGCTAATCGGTAACTGGCCAATGCATACCCAGGGTTTAGTTTAAGGGCTTCCTGATAATTTCTGAAAGCTTCTCCTCCGCCTTCACCCGGTCTGGCCTTTCGTATGGCATTTCCTTGCATCAAATACAGCTCTGCATTTTTTTCGCCCTTTTCCAGCTGCATATTGATTTTTGCTATGATAGCTTCCAATTCATGAAACGGCGCATCAATATTAGCCCGAGCAATGGCAATTAAAATTTCTGCATTATCTCCTTTGCGGGTCCGAGTTTGCGTTAAAGCAGACTCAAACTTTTGGCGAGCTTCATTGAGCTTGTTTTCATAGAGATCAGCCTGCCCGGCCCCCACTTGCACAAGTGGAGAAGCAGCCGCAATTTGCAAAGCTTTGTCATACCAAGCCCTTGCCACTGCTGGTTTGCTGGCGGAATCCAATTCAAGACTGATGGCCGTTTGACCACCCCAGTATAGAGCTTCGGCATCAGCCGGATTGTTCTTTAATAATTGCTGAAAAACTGTATTGGCCAATTGAAACCGCTGTGCAGAAAAATGTGTTTTACCTTCCTGAATAGATTGAGCACTCGCAAAAAAATTGTTCAACGCAACACACAAAACCAAAACAAGGACACGATTAGTCATAATCATTTACATTAAAAAGGTTGTAAATATAGGGCAATTACTCGTTGAGTTTAACCGGGCGTATCCCCAGCCTATTTTGGGCAGGTGCCAGGTAGGCTCTTCTAATGATAAGCTGCCCCAATTCCCCACTGACAAAATGAGCAAATCCCGTGGCCAGCCCCCGATGCTTTTCTTTGAGGATGTACACCAGATCCCTAACCATAGGATAGCGTTTTGCATAAATATTGGCCTGGTATGCCTTAACATAAGATCCCTTTTTATCCGCACTCTCCAGGTGCGCCACTTTAACTTTTTTAAGAAAACTCATTTGCAGGGAATCTTCCGGATTACCTACCCATCCCACTCCAACAAATCCAACCACTTCCTGATGTGAAGCTACATAATCAACCACCCCCTCACTATTTCTGGCAGCCAGAGCATCAGGAGTTGGAGAGTTTCCATTCAAGATTGAATCTACAATAAATCGGACCGTACTGGTTGCCTTTACCCCATCAAAAACTGGAATTAACTTTTTCTTGTAATTCCCTGTGAGAATCGCCCTGATCTCTTTCATGGAAAAAATAGTGTCTGGGGAATTAGGATGAACAATAACTGCAATCGCATCTCGGGCCACAACCAAACTTTTTGCGTTAAGTCGGAGCGAGTCCGACAACAGCGTTTTTTCCTCCATAGATAGCCGACGTGTTACAAAAAGCAGGCGTATACTGTCGGTGAGTGCATCTCGTAAACAATCGGCTTCGGTCTTGTACTCCACTTTAATTTTTGTTTGCGGATGATTGGACTCATACACCTGTATCAGTTCGTCCATAAGGGGCTTAAATGATTCATCTACCGATATCCTAATCTGACCTCTATCCGGCGTGTCTGGCAATTGATCTCGTTGCTGCTCATAGGTAGTACACCCAACGCCAAAGACTAATAAAAGGAAAACGGCAATTATGATGTTATTTTTCATGCTTAGGGGTTGAGGACGGGCGGGTGTGTAAATAGCCCCGATACCCACGCCATCCGCCATATAGTAAACAAACAATTCCAAATAATTTATCCAACTGGTCTGGTGGATATCGTTGATTAAAATCCAACTCAAACCAGGAGCGAAGCAGAAAGAAAAAACCTGCGCCAATCACTACAATGCCCATGCCCACGTCTCTAAGCATTAGCAATTGCTTTTGTTGTTTATTTAATTCTTTTCGATAATCAGTCTGCATGATGGCAATTTAGTAATTTTTGATTCCAGAAGAGTCATCAATTGGTAAATACAGCTAGCTATATTTGCATCAATGAGAATTTTAATGGTTTGTTTGGGAAATATTTGCCGAAGCCCACTAGCAGAGGGTATTCTTCAAAAGAAGGTAAAAAAAGCCGGCCTTAACTGGGTGGTGGACAGCGCCGGCACTAATCATTACCATACCGGAGACCCCCCTCATCCCCTCTCGCAAAAGGTTGCCTTGGAAAATGGGGTCGACATCACACACCAACGTGCCAGAAGGTTTACCACAGAGGATTTGAATCAGTTTGACAAAATATATGCCCTTGCCAAAGATGTGCTGAATGATATCCAGAGGATTACGGGTAATAAATATGACCATTCAAAGGTAGATTTGCTGATGAATGAACAATATCCAGGCAAAAACCTGGATGTGCCGGACCCCTATTACGGGGGAGAACCAGATTTTCATGAAGTTTATAATTTATTGGATGAAGTATGCGATCAGTTAATTTTAAAGTATCAAACATCAATAGCGTCTTAAAATAACATGTCAAAACCCAGCCTTCCATCAGGAACCAGAGATTTTAGTGCGGACACTGTCCGGAAAAGACGCTATATATTGGATACCATTCGTTCCGTTTTTGAGTGCTATGGATTTGAACCACTCGAAACACCGGCAATGGAAAATCTAGACACCTTGCTGGGAAAATATGGCGAGGAAGGAGACAAATTGATATTTAAAATTCTCAATAACGGGTTGGATAATCCGGAAAAAGAAAAAAGTATTCGAGAAGAATGGGAAAAAGTGCTTACCGGAAAATCAAGTAAGCAAATCACAGAACGAGCCTTGCGCTATGACCTAACCATTCCCTTTGCACGTTATGTAGCCACTTGGCACCAGCAGCTTCCCATGCCCTTTAAGCGATTTCAGATTCAACCGGTATGGCGCGCAGACAGACCACAAAAAGGACGTTACAGAGAATTCTATCAATGCGATGTGGATGTTGTAGGCAGTAGTTCGCTATTCAATGAAATTGAATTGGGTTGCATTTCTCACCAAATATTTACCAAGCTTGGATTACCCGGATACACATTGCGAATCAATCACCGAAAATTGTTGGTGGCCTTGGCGGAAAACTGTGGAGGAGCCGATTGGCTGTTGCCCATTACCGTAGCCATTGACAAACTCGATAAGATTGGAATGGATAAGGTCAAAGACGAACTTCGGTTAAAAGGACTTGACGCATCCTCAATAGCTATCGTTGAAAAATATCTGCTAACAAAGGGAGATGGACTTGAATTGCTGCAAGAATTAAACAGGTTACTTGGCAATGAAAAAGCTGCACAAGATGGTTTTAAAGATCTAACCAATTTGTTTATTTCCTTGCAAGCGCAGGGAGTTACTGTACAAATCGACCCCACCTTGGCTCGCGGATTAAATTATTATACCGGTGTGATTTTTGAATTGCAGGCACCCAATACGGTTAAGATCGGTAGCATTGGAGGAGGTGGCAGATACGATGATCTAACCGGACTTTTTGGAGTACCCAACATGCCCGGGGTAGGTATTTCTTTTGGTGTGGATCGGATCTATGATGTTTTGGAGGAATTAAATCTTTTTCCGGCCACCACACAAACAAGTACGCAAGTACTGTTTTTTAATTTGGGCGAAGAAGAAGCAAAACTGGCCTTTCAACAAATGCAACAGTTAAGACAATCCGGAATATCCTGCGAACTTTATCCTGAGGCGGTCAAGTTCGATAAGCAGTTTAAATATGCCGAAAGAAAAAAAATAATCACGGTAATTATCATGGGGCAAAATGAAATTGCCTCGCAAACTGCAACCGTTAAAAACTTACAAACAGGAAAACAGGAAACAGTTGCCTGGGCAGATCTAAGTAAGCACTTGTTAAGCTAATTCATATAATACTGCGGCTCCCTGACCCACTCCTACGCACATGGTAGCTATTCCGTATTTAACGTTTTGACGTTTCATTTCGTAAAACAGTGTGGTAGAAATCCTGGCTCCACTACAACCTAAAGGATGCCCAATTGCAATGGCGCCCCCATTTACATTGACCCGTTCGGGATCTAATCCTAATTCTTTTATACAAGCCAGCGATTGAGAAGCAAAAGCCTCATTCAACTCAAATAGACCAATGTCCTTTAGTGTTAAGCCGGCGCGTTCCAACACCAATTTTGTTGCAGTAACCGGACCAATTCCCATAATTGATGGATCAACACCGGTAACCGCCATTGCTACCACACGCGCCATAGGTTGCAAGGAGAACAACTTGACACTTTCCTCATTGGCCAATAACAAAGCAGCTGCCCCATCATTGATACCTGAAGAATTTCCAGCAGTAACCGTTCCGCCTTTTTTAAAAGCCGGTTGTAATGCAGCCAATTTTTCCAATGAGGTTTGACGTGGATGTTCGTCATCTACCACCCAACTCAATAGTCCTTTATTATTTATTTCAACGGCTACGGTTTGATCCTCCCATTTTCCTGCAGATTTAGCGGCAGCATATTTGGTTTGCGAATGCAATGCAAAAACATCTTGTTGTTCCCGACTAATGTTCCATTGTGTTGCCACATTTTCTGCTGTTTCACCCATGGTAAACGGAGGGTATTGCTGCGCCAGTAAAGGATTGATAAATCGCCAACCCATAGTCGTATCAAATACAGTAGCCGTACGATCAAAAGCACTACTTGATTTGGCCATCACAAAAGGTGCCCGCGTCATACTTTCAGCACCTCCAGCTAAAATAAGCGCGGCATCACCACAGGCAATTTGTCTACTTCCATCCATGATTGCCTGCAAGCCCGATGCACAAAGCCGATTTACGGTAGTGCCAGGTACAGTTACAGGAAGACCGGCTAATAATGCGGCCATTCTGGCTACATTTCTGTTGTCTTCACCTGCTTGATTAGCTGCACCTGCAATAACATCTCCTATTGCAGATGGATCAATTGATTCATTTCGATTTAACAAGGCACGAAGCACAGTGGCCAATAAATCATCAGGACGAACACCGCTTAATACTCCACCATATCTGCCAATTGGTGTTCGCACCGCATCAATTACATAAACTGGTTTCATAACATGCTTTGTACAAATATCCGTTAATTCCTCAAATCGGTTCATGGGCCTTTATCTTTGCACCGTGATTAAACAACCCCGCAACATCCGTGAGTTAAGCTTAGGTGAACTTGAGCAATTTGTAGAACAATCCGGCGAAAAGAAATTCAGGGCCCAACAGATTTATGAATGGCTATGGAAAAAACAAGCCATGAGTTTTGCTGATATGACCAACCTCAGCAAATTACTGCGCCAACAACTAGGAGAGCAATTCAGTCTGCCTGCCTTACAAGTGGAAACCACTCAATACTCCTCAGACGGCACCATCAAATCTCGCTTCAAGACCTGGGATGGCCATGCCATTGAAGGCGTGCTAATTCCCACCGATAAAAGGATCACGGCTTGTGTGTCTTCGCAGGTAGGATGTTCGCTTACTTGTAAATTTTGCGCTACAGGGTACATGGAACGTAAAAGAAATCTACAGTTCGACGAAATCGTAGATCAGGTTGTTTTATTAAACCGGCAAGCGGAGCGAATGTTGGATAAAAAAATAACCAATATTGTTTTTATGGGCATGGGCGAACCCTTGTTGAACTATAAACAAGTTTTACGCGCAATACAAACCATTAGTTCGCCCGATGCTATGGGGATGAGTCCTCGTAGGATCACTGTTTCTACTGCGGGTGTAGCCAAAGGCATTCGACAGTTGGCAGACGATCGGGTACGATTCAAATTGGCGCTTTCTTTGCATGCCGCCAATGATGAAAAAAGAAATCAGATCATGCCAATCAATGATTCCAATAATATTAAGTCATTGGTGGATGCGCTAAACTATTTTTATCAGGAAACCGGAAACGAAATCACCTTTGAATATATCTTATTCAAAGATTTTAATGATGGACTTCGTGATGCTGACGAGTTGGTGAAATTATACAGACAGGTTCCTGCTGATCTGGTAAATATTATCGAATACAATCCAATTGATAAGGCCAAATTTGAAAAACCCGATGCCATCAAGGTAGATCAATTTATGAATCACTTGAGTAAAAACAGGGTCAATGCGCGGTTACGCAGAAGTCGGGGTAAGGATATAGATGCCGCTTGCGGTCAGCTGGCCAATAAAGGATAGCTTTTTAGTGCTTATTTCTTTTATAGTATCTTTGTAAAATCCTGTTGTAAAACAGCACACTCAATATGAAAAAATCTACCGGCAACCCCTTTGCCAAATTTGCCCCGCGCAAATCCAACGCTGCCATTAAAGAGCAGTTTCGTCAAGAAAAGAAAAAAGCTAAGAAGGAGCGAGAGGAATACTTTGAAAAGAAAAAAGCCGCGCTTCGCAATCCACAGCAACAGCCTGCAGCCCCTACTAACGTAAAACCGTTCACAGAAAAAATGCCTTTAAATAAATTTATTGCGCATGGTGGTATTGCTGCAAGAAGAGAAGCCGCCGAGCTGGTTAAAAGTGGATTGGTAAAAGTTAATGGCGCTGTGGTGAACGAACCCGGCTACAAGGTTTCTCCGGCCGACCTAGTTACCGTGAATGGTAAAAAAGTGCAACCACAACGTTCCTTGGTATACATTTTAATGAACAAACCCAAGGATTACATCACCACCACCGATGATCCTCAAAAAAGAAAAACAGTAATTGATTTGTTGGGCAAAGCCACCAAGGAAAGAATATATCCTGTAGGCCGATTAGACAGAAATACAACAGGTGTTTTACTCTTGACAAATGATGGAGATCTGGCTCAGCAATTGACACACCCCAGCCACCAGGTTCGTAAAATTTATCAGGTAACATTGGATAAACCGCTGGAAAAAAATCATTTTACTCAATTGGCAAATGGCGTGGTGTTAGAGGACGGACCAGTAACCATAGATGCCATAGCTTATTCAGACCCAAAAGATAAAAGACAGTTAGGAGTGGAGATTCACAGCGGGCGCAACCGTATTGTAAGAAGACTATTTGAACATGTAGGTTATGATGTAAAAAATTTGGATCGGGTATTGTTTGCGGGTCTCACTAAAAAAAATGTAGATCGTGGTAAATGGCGCTTTTTAACAGAAAAAGAAGTTCGCCTGCTCAAGCATTTTGGAAATAATAAGAAAGATGAAAAAAGGGTTGCCCCTCCTAGCAGAAACTGATCATTGGGTTGCACTGAACAAACCCGCTGGTTTACTTTCCGTCCCTGACAGAGAAGGCAAAGAAGAGTCGCTAAAATCTCTACTTCAAAAACAATATGGAAAGATCTGGCCGGTTCACCGCTTGGATCGTGACACCAGTGGTGTGATTCTCTTTGCAAAAAATGAAGAGGCACATCGTTATCTCTCTATGCAGTTTGAACAACGCAATGTTCAGAAAAGATACGGCGGGCTTGTTATTGGCAAACCACTCCCCTTGGAGGGCAGTATTACCAGTCCTATCAAGGAACACCATGCCATTGTGGGCAAAATGACTACTCATCGTAACGGGAAACCTTCTCAAACAAACTATATGGTTGCAGAACAGTTTGCACCGTATAGCTGGGTATTATTTGAACCTATCACCGGACGAACACACCAAATTCGTGTGCACATGCAGTCCATTGGATTTCCGCTGGTCTGTGATCATTTGTATGGAGACGCGCAACCTTTGTATCTGTCCAGATTAAAACCAGGTTATAAGATCAGCAAACACCAGGAAGAAGAGAAACCATTATTAAACAGACTGGCTCTACATGCCATGGAATTAAGTTTTCCCGATTTAACAGGAGAAACAATAAAGATTCAAGCCGAGCTCCCCAAAGAATTACAAGTTACTCTTTTGCAATTAAGAAAATATTCGCGGCAAACATCACCTCGTTTCAGGTAAGCTGCACTTTTGCATGAATGCTGCTGTTTTTACGAAGCATAGCGGCTACCCCGCAATATTTTTCCATCGAAAGATCCACTGCTTTTTGAATTTTTTCCAGATCGGCCTGATCTGCCTTTAGTATAAAAGTGAGTGTGATGTCTTTGAAAACGCGTGGATGCTGATCCGTTTGATCCGCTTCGCTAACCACTTGCAATGCAGTAAAGTTTATACGCATTTTATGAAGGATCTCAACCACATCCACAGCAGAGCAACCGGACAGACCTGCTAACAATAAAGCCTTAGGGCTAACCCCATTTTTTAAATTTCCATCCATTACAACTGAACCCGCCTCTTCTTGCATGGATTCAAAAACAAGATCACCTTTCCAGGTAGTAATTGTTTTCATGTTATCTTATGTTTTTGGTCGGTCAGGATATTATCCAAGGTCCAGGTTACTTTTTTCTCAAAGACCTTCTTACGTTCCTGACAATCTTCTTTTGTACAAATCTGACAAGAAAAAGGCAAGCACCCATCGCTATGTACAAACAGCTCTAGCGATTCGCCAAATTCAGTGCGAACCAATGAAGCTAATTGGTCAATCTCTACATGAGCTTCGTGCACATTCAAATACCAGGGTAAGGTTAAATGACAATCCAAGTGTAAGATTGATCCGTATTTAATGATGCGAAGGTTATGCAGGTCTATCCAGTTTGGACGCCGGTTGATGTTTAGCAACTCCACCATTCTGTTAAGCAATAATAGATCGGCTTTGTCCATGATACCCGCCACAGATTTCATCAAAATAGTGTAACCGGTATAAAGGATCAGGATTCCAAAAAAAAGTGCAACGGCACTGTCTAACCAAATCCAATTTGTGAAGTATACTACCACAAGTCCTGCTATGATTCCTAAGGTAGAAAGCGTATCCGTTTGTAAATGCCGGCCACTGGCCACCAATGCCAAAGATTGATTGCGTTCACCCACACGGATGC
The DNA here is from genome assembly GCA_016868475.1 of Bacteroidota bacterium. Classification (GTDB taxonomy): domain Bacteria; phylum Bacteroidota; class Bacteroidia; order Chitinophagales; family Chitinophagaceae; genus JJ008. Next base: position 12,739 of record VGGU01000005.1, on the reverse strand, counting down.
AGTACTGACCAATAATAAAATTTATTACAGCAGTCAATGCAACCAATAGAATTCCGGTATCTACACTAGACAAAACCTCTGGATAAAAAAAAGCTTTGACCGCTTTGTAAATGATCAGGGCTCCAGCCGTTACAATCAAGGTGCCTTCAATGGCGGCAGAAATAAATTCGGCTTTGCCATGACCATAGGGATGATCCTGATCGGCAGGTTTGGCAGCAATATAAAGACTATAAAGTCCAATAAATCCGGCCGCTACATTAACAATACTCTCCAGGGCATCGGTAAGAATGGCCACAGAATTGGTCAGATAATAGGCAATGATTTTTACCAATAACAAAAACACAGAAATTACAGCCACCCATTGTTGAACGCGTAAATTTTGCTGCGGCTTGGCTTGCGAAACATTGCTACTCATGCAGAGGCGATTGAATTTTTTTTCAACAAAGTAATTCTTGAAAACAATTTAAGCACCGACGTGTAGGTTTCTTTGTTCAACAACTTGGAATCTCTCATGGCCTTATAAGTTAAGAATAGCCCCACGGGTAAAAGCACCAACGTGGCCATCCACATCCCCAGCCAAGGAGCCATCTTATTTTCCTTTGCAAATTTTTCACCAATAGTGCTTGAAAAATAAAAGAGCATAAAAAAGACAATGGCAAAGATCAATGGAGTACCCAGCCCTCCCTTTCTTATGATGGCACCCAGCGGCGCGCCAATTAAAAAAAGAATAATACACGCCAACGATAGTGTAATTTTTCGATGCCATTCTATAGCATGTTTGTTGATGGTCCTGCTCTTTTCTTCCAGCACAGAGCGGAGCGATTCTGCGTTCATCCGAACAGCCGTAGCCGTACTTTTTGCAGCAGAACCAACATTGATAATTGCCGTGTCGGGAAGCAATTGTTTAAAATGCTTTACAGCTTTGATTTTCATTATTTCAGTTGCGGTAAGTCGATCCGTTTTCCAAGGCATTTTCAACACGGTCGAAAATGGAAATAAGTAAGCCATATCCGTAGACATTCTGCTCTGAACTGCAGCAGTTTCTTTTTCCAGTGAATCCAAGGCTTTGTTGAGTTGACGAATGCTAAACATGCGTTCATTGTTCTTGTTCACACTGTCTGCAGTTCTATTGGAAAATCCTAGACTTCCTAGGTCAAATTGTTTGTTGTAGGTTTTAAAGCCTACTCGTATATATTCACTTCCTGTTCTCTCATAAGGGTTGCCTCGCTCCTGATACCGCCAGCCATCTTGTAGATAAAATTCAAGGATGCGTTTATCCGAAGTAACGCGCATTACCCCGGATTTTGCCATGATAAAATTGTCTTGCAATAAATTGCCTTGCTCATAGATAATCACATCGCGTATGATACTATCGTTGGGCTCTTTGCTGCCAATTTTTATGGCATATCCATTGATGCGGTCGTAAAAGACCCCTTCTTTAATATCAAAAGCAGGTTTTGCATAAACAATATCTGCCAGTAAAGTGCGCGACTTTAGATTGGCAACAGGGATCACGTAATTAGAAAACAAAAAAGCCACAAAAGCAACTACTAGGCTGATAAAAAAAAGAGGGCGCATAAACCGAAGCAGTGAAATACCGGCCGATTTGATGGCAACTAATTCAAAACTTTCTCCCAAACTTCCAAATGTCATCAGGGAAGATAGTAGCACAGCCAGGGGAAGCGCCAATGGCACTAGTACGGCACTTTGATAGGTAATAAACTCCAGAATTACGCCGGGGCCTAATCCTTTGCCTACAAAATCATCAATATAAAGCCAGAAAAACTGAATAACAAGCACCAACAACGTAACAAAGAACGTAGCCATAAAAGGACCCAAAAAGGCCCTCACCACCAGCTTATCTAGTTTTTTAAACACGGTAAATAAAGTCCTGCAAAAGTAAGTTATTCCAACAGGGAGAGCCTAATTACCCAACCTATGAAACAAGTCTTTCACCTGATGATCCCAAAGAAGCGTTTGATCCTTGATATCCTTCTTTTCAGCAAAATCCTTGATTACAAGGATAGTTTGATTGGTGATTTCTGATTTTTCAATGGAAAATTCAAAATACTCGGTTGCGGGAGCCCCTTGCCAACGATAGCGAATAAATTTATCCTCCACCATTTCTACCACTTGGGCCTGCTCCACATTGCCATCCCAGGCAAAATAAAAAGTGCCGTCTCTTTCGTCCACCTTATCTGCAAACCACTCACTTAACCCAGTGGGGGTTGCCAGAAAGTCAAAAAGTATAGAGGGAGAACATCGTACAGGAAATTCCAATGTGTAAAGCTGCTTTGCCATTCTTTAGATTAATTATAACAATTGCAATAATAGAGAAAATAACATCATCCCCAAAAAAGGGGTTTTTACACCCCGGATTTGTTTAATCCACTTGTTTAGCCCCACGTGAAGAAAGTAATTTAATCCAAAACCAAGAACATGCGAATGAGGCAAATAAAAATTGGGACTTCCATCACGTTCAGAGACACCGCAAGTATGGAAAGATATCTTATGGAAATATCCAGGATTAAAAGAATAACTGCGGAGGAAGAACTTTTGCTCTCTGAAAAAATCAAAATGGGATGCCAATTATCTCTGCACCAGTTGGTGTTGGCCAATCTTAGGTTTGTTATTTCAGTTTGCAAACAGTATCAACATCAGGGCCTTCCACTAAGCGACTTAATTAATGAAGGCAACTGCGGGCTATTGAAAGCTGCAAGCAGATTCGATGGCACCAAAGGCTTTAAATTTATTTCTTATGCAGTTTGGTGGATTAGACAATCCATTTTACAAGCACTGGCCGATCATGGGAGGGTTGTTCGTATTCCATTAAGCAAAGTGGGAATTACACAGCAGGTTTATAAAGCACAATCCTTGTTAGAGCAGCAACTGGAGCGGGATGCTACTTATGAGGAGCTGGCAACCACCACTGGATTTTCCAAAGAAGAGGTTAAAACCAGTTTGTATATTAATGTGAAACATTACCGATTAGAGGCGCCGCTAGCGGAGGAAGAGAACCTTCATCTTTCAGATACACTACCAGATCATAATACCAGAAGAGCGGACCAATATCTGGAGGAAGTAACCTCACTTCAAATAGAAATTAAAAGATCATTTTCTACACTATCTCAGCGTCAGCAGTTTGTGCTTACTTCCTATTTTGGCATAGCGCAGCCACAAGGTAAAAGCCTGGAGGAGATCGGAAAATTATTGGGAATAAGTCGGGAACGGGTTCGTCAAATAAAAGAAAAGGCAATTGCACGACTTCAACATGGTCATCGAACGCAGCAGTTGCGTTCCTATCTGGGAGGGCATAAGGAATAGGCTTCTTATCTTTGCGCCCTTCTATGTTTAGCAGATTACAAGAAAAATTAGAATCCGCCTTTAAACACCTCAAAGGTCAGGGACGTATCACCGAAATAAACGTAGCTACTACGGTTAAAGAAATTCGGAAAGCCTTGGTGGAGGCCGACGTCAATTTTAAAATTGCCAAAGAATTTACGGACCGCGTAAAAGAAAAGGCAATTGGAGAAAAAGTAATTCAAGCAGTTTCTCCAGGACAATTGATGGTTAAGATTGTCAAGGATCAATTAACCGCCTTGATGGGTGGGCAGGAAGCCTCTCTTAATGCCAAAGGAAATCCGGCTGTTATATTAATTGCCGGATTACAAGGTAGCGGTAAAACCACCTTTAGTGCCAAGCTGGCTAACTATTTAAAAAATAAAAAAGGGCTATCTCCCCTCTTAGTAGCGGCAGACGTTTACCGTCCTGCAGCAATGGAGCAACTTAGCATCCTTGGTCAGCAAATTGGAGTAGATGTACATATAGACGCAGCCCAAAAAGATCCCGTACAAATAGTTACTCAGGCTGTGGCCAGTGCCAGGAGTAAAAATAAAAATGTAGTGATCATCGACACGGCGGGTCGTTTGGCCGTTGATGAAGAGATGATGCGTGAGGTGGCCGCTATTCGTACTGCAGTTCAACCTCAGGAAATTCTTTTTGTTGTAGACAGCATGACCGGCCAAGATGCGGTCAATACAGCTAAGGCCTTTAATGATCGGTTAGACTTTACCGGAGTGGTTCTCACCAAATTGGATGGAGACACCCGCGGCGGTGCTGCCCTATCTGTTACCTACACTGTGAACAAGCCCATCAAGTTTATAAGTAGTGGCGAGAAACTAGAAACGCTGGATATTTTTTATCCGGAAAGAATGGCTCAACGGATTTTGGGCATGGGAGATATCACCACGCTGGTGGAGAAAGCTCAGGAGCAATTCAATGAGGAAGAAACAAAGAAATTAGAAGCCAAGCTCCGTAAAAACAAATTTGACTTTGCAGATTTTAAGCTTCAGCTTGAACAGTTGAAAAAAATGGGGAACATGAAGGATATGCTTTCCATGATCCCTGGCATGGGTAGCAAAGTCAAGGACCTTGATGTGGATGAAAATTCATTCAAGGGGATAGAAGCCATGATCAATTCTATGACCCCGGCCGAAAGAGCAGACCCCGATCTGCTTGATATAAGTCGTAAAAAAAGGATAGCCAAGGGGAGTGGGAAAGACATTCAGGAGGTTAATAATTTCCTAAAACAATTTGCTCAAATGCGTGATATGATGAAGAATATGAACAAGTTGGGAGCTTTTGGGAAGATGATGCCCGGAATGCGGCGATAAATACGGGAAAAACAAGATTTTTATCCTATATTTGCAACCCGGTTTTTACCGGGTATTGTTTAACGCTGTTAAATTTTTATTTATGTCAGCCAAAATTCGTCTTCAAAGACAAGGGTCTAAAAAAAGACCATTCTACTTTATCGTAGTAGCCGATTCCCGTTCTCCCCGTGATGGTAAGTTCATTCAAAAGTTGGGCACTTATAACCCACTTACAATTCCAGCTACCATTCAGATAGATCGTCAAAAAGCATTGGAATGGCTTAACAAAGGTGCTACTCCAACTGATACGGTACGTCGTATTCTCAGTTTCAAAGGAGTACTCTATCTCAAACATTTGCTCCGCGGAGTAAGTATGGGGATATTTGATGAGGCTGCCGCAATGCAGAAATTCACCGAGTGGACTGCACAACATGATCAGCAGCTCATAAACAAAGACCAGGATAATCTACGCAAGCGCCGCGAAAAACGCCAGGCAGTTCTTGCTGAAGCTGCAGCTATGAAAGCTGCTAAGGCTGCACCTGCTCAAGAAGAAGCTCCTGCCGCTGAAGAAGCTGGTGGAGAAGAAGCATAAATTCTTTATAGATTTAATATTGATCCCGATGTAACTCACATCGGGATTTTTTTTGCTCCATTTTATTGATTTGCTTTGCAACTGATGGGCGCATATTTAAAATTGGGTAAAATCATCAGTGCACACGGGCTAACAGGCGAGCTGCTACTTGAGCACACGCTGGGCAAAGCAACATCGCTTAAAAAGGTGGAAGTGCTTTTTATTGAGGACTACAAGAAAGCTTTGCTCCCCTATTTTGTTGCAACCACCAGAAAAAAAACAGCAAATGCTGTATTTATTACCTTGGAAGGAATTAATACCCGGGAGAGCGCACAGCAATTGGTGTCTCGGGCAGTTTGGATACCAGAAGAACTCTACCACCAATTGTCCAGCAAAAATGCACCCGCCAATTTACTAGGCTATCAAATTGTAGAACATGAAAAAGAAATTGGCATCATTAGCGAAGTAATTGAACAGCCTCAACAACTCCTTTGCAAGGTATTTATTCAGGAACAGGAAGTGCTTATTCCCTTACACGAAGACAGTTTGCTTTCTATTGATCATACTGCTAAAAAGGTTTTTGTACAGTTACCAGATGGTCTCTTAGACATATACCTGTCCTGACCTTATCATGTCAGCTCCCATTAGACATATAGCACATTTAGACCTGGATTCTTTTTTTGTTTCTGTTGAAATTATTCATAACCCTGCACTAAAAGGAAAGCCAGTGATAGTTGGCGGAGGCGATCGGGGTGTGGTGGCTGCTTGTAGCTATGAAGCCAGAAAGTTTGGCATTCATTCGGCCATGCCCACCAAACAAGCATTGAAACTTTGCCCGCAAGCCATCATCACCAATGCCAGCCGAAAACAATACAGCCATTACTCAAGATGGGTTACCGATTTAATTGCAGCAAAAGTTCCTTTGTTTGAAAAAGCCAGCATAGATGAGTTTTATATAGACCTCACCGGCATGGATCGATTTTTTGGGGTAACTGCATTTGCCCAATCCTTAAGACAACATATTACAGAAACAACAGGGCTTCCCATTTCCTGTGGGTTGGCAACTGCACGATACATTGCTAAGATGGCCACCAACGAAGCCAAACCAAATGGATTTTTAGTAGTGCCCCCCGGAAAAGAAAAAGAATTTTTGTGGCCCTTACCCATTGATAAAATAAACGGAGTGGGCCAACAAACTGCGGTGTTGCTAAGAAGCAAAGGCTTATACTATATAGAAGACCTCGCAAAAACACCCGTAGAATTGTTGGTTTCTTACCTTGGAAAGTGGGGAGAATCATTATGGGAAAAAGCGCAGGGCATTGGAAGCACTACCATAAGCACAGATTGGGAGCAAAAAAGTGTGAGTCACGAAAGAACATTTGAGGAAGATAGTCAGGACCTTAATTTCTTGACACAACAATTGCTTCAACTGGTGGAAGAAACTGCGGCTGCAGTGCGGGCAGAAGAAAAAATGTCTGGCTGTATAACAGTAAAAATAAAATATCAGGACTTTGAGGTAAACGCTAAACAGGGAACATTTGACTATACTGCGCTGGATGATGTTTTTGCTGAAAAAGCAAAACAATTATTCATGGAGCTTTATCAAAAAGGAAGAAAAGTAAGATTACTTGGGGTGAGGTGCAGCCAATTGGTTCCGCTCTCGATACAGATGAGTTTGTTTGACCAGACTGCAGAAAAGCTTCAACTCTATCAAACTGTTGATCAATTGAATACTCGATTTGGAAAAAGCACCCTTACAAAGGCTGGCAACTTACCCCCTCAGGAAGGCAAAGTAGCCGGCGGTAAGGCTCCAAACAAATAGTACTTTTGCATTTCAAATAATAACAAACCACCCTTATGTCTGCTGCTTGGAAAACCTATCAGGAAAAAAATCAAGAACGCTTTTTGCAAGAGATGATCGACCTCTTGAAAATACCATCGATCAGTGCAAAATCAGCACACAAAGCAGACATGTTGCATTGCGCAGAGGCTGTTAAAAAAAGTTTGCTGGAGGCCGGTTGTGATCATGCAGCCGTGATGCCAACCGAAGGCTATCCCGTTGTTTATGGAGAAAAAATAATCGACCCAAAAGCGCCTACTGTTTTAGTATATGGCCACTACGATGTTCAACCTGCGGATCCATTGGAATTATGGCATAGTGGGCCCTTTGAACCAGTGATCAAAGACGGAAAAGTATTTGCCCGTGGTTCTGCAGATGACAAAGGCCAGTTCTATATGCATGTGAAGGCATTAGAAATGATGAATCAAACGCAAACACTTTGCACCAATATCAAATTTTTAATTGAGGGCGAAGAAGAAGTGGGATCGCCCAATCTGGGCAATTTTGTAGCAAAAAACAAAGCATTGCTAAAAGCAGATGTGATCTTGATCAGCGACTCTGCCATGCTAAGTTTTGATACCCCTTCTCTGGATACCGGTGTACGAGGGCTAAGTTATATTGAAATAGAAGTTACCGGTGCTAATCGGGATTTACATAGCGGCACTTATGGAGGAGCTGTTGCTAATCCCATAACCATATTGGCCAAAATGATTGCCAGTTGTCACGACCAAAACAATCACATCACCATACCCGGTTTTTATGATGATGTAGTAGTAGCCAGTGATGCCGAACGTGAGTTGATCAATAAAGCGCCATTTGATGAAAAGGCGTACAAAGAAGAATTAGGTATTCAGGAATTATGGGGCGAAAAAGATTTTTCGACCTATGAACGCACCGGCATCCGCCCCACCATTGAAGTAAATGGAATCTGGGGTGGATATACAGGAGAAGGAGCAAAAACCGTATTGCCTTCAAAAGCCTATGCAAAAATCTCTGCACGATTGGTCCCTAATCAATCCGCAACAACCATTACACAAAAATTAATCGAGTATTTTCAATCCATTGCTCCGGCAAGCGTACAAGTAAAAGCATCGCTCCATCATGGCGGTGAGCCTTACATGACTCCTATTGATAGTAAAGGATACCAGGCCGCAGCAAAAGCAATTCAAACCACCTTTGGAAAAACACCCATTCCCGTTCGGGGAGGAGGCAGTATTCCTATTTGTTCCATTTTGGAAAAAGAATTGGGTATTAAAATAGTTTTCATGGGTTTTGGATTAGATAACGATAATTTACATAGCCCCAATGAGAAGTATAATATTGAGAATTATTATAAAGGCATTGAAACCATTCCCTACTTCCACCAATATTTTGCAGCGCTTTCCTGATCCTTGTTAAAAAAAGAGTAGGTTATATTTGTATGATGCACATTGATATCATAACCGTATTGCCCGAACTGCTGGAAAGTCCCTTTCAACACAGTATGATGAAACGGGCACAAGAAAAAGGTTTGCTTTCCATTGAAGTGCATTCACTCAGACAATGGGCCGTGAATGATTATGGCCAGGTAGATGATTATCAATATGGCGGAGGGGCCGGCATGGTAATGATGTGTCAACCATTGGCTAATGCCATTGATGCATTGACAGCCAACAGGAAATACAACGAGATCATCTATTTAACCCCCGATGGCGAAAGATTAACGCAACCGCGCGTGAACCAGCTTTCTTTACAACAAAATCTTTTATTGATCTGTGGTCACTACAAAGGGATTGACGAACGAATCAGAACGCAATATGTTACCCGCGAAATCTCCATCGGAGATTATGTACTGAGCGGAGGCGAGTTGCCCGCCGCCATTTTGGTAGATGCCATTGGCAGATTAATTCCCGGCGTTTTGAACGACGAAACCTCAGCACTAACAGACTCTTTCCAGGATAATTTACTTTCTCCACCCGTTTATACCCGACCAGAAGAATTCAGAGGATGGAGAGTGCCTGATATTTTATTAAGCGGCAATCATAAAAACATTGAAGACTGGCGCTATGAGCAAGCGTTGAAAAGAACCAAAGAAAGAAGGCCTGACCTATTGAACGATTAAGCAAAATGCCAACACACAGAAGAGAATTTATTCGAAAGCTAACTCTTGGCGGTTCTGCATTAGCCACGGGCTTACCTGTTTTTGCTACTGCTCCCAATGAAGAAGCATTGGCCCATTCCGCGCAGATGCTTGAACAAACGCCCAGTTTTAATATGTGTGGTTATGCTGCACCAAAGTTGGATGTAGTACGTATTGGAATCGTGGGATTAGGCATGCGAGGATCTGATGCAGTAGGAAGATTAGCGTATATCGATGGAGTTGAGATTATAGCGCTCTGTGATAAATATGCAGATAGAATCGCGGGAGCGCAAAAAACCTTGGCTGCTGTCAATCGACCAATAGCAAAAGAATATAGCGGAGAAGAAGGATGGAAAGCACTTTGCGAATCCAACGATATTGATCTGGTCTATATTGTTACTCCTTGGTCCTTGCATACACCCATAGCCGTATATGCAATGAAAAATGGTAAACATGCAGCTACTGAAGTGCCTGCTGCATTGACCCTTGAGCAGTGTTGGGAACTGGTTGATACTTCAGAAAAAACAAAGCGTCATTGCATGATGCTCGAAAACTGTTGTTATGACTTTTTTGAATTGCTCACTTTGAATATGAGTCGGCAAGGTTTGTTTGGCGATATTGTACATGCAGAAGGCGCCTACGTACATGATCTTTCTACCGGATGGCTCTTTAACAAAAAGGCTTACGCCGATATGTGGCGTCTCAAAGAAAATATCGGGAAGAATGGGAGTCTTTACCCCACGCACGGATTGGGCCCAGTTGCGCAATGCATGAATATCAATCGTGGGGACCTGATGGAGCATCTGGTAAGTATGAGTACCGGAGACTTTAGTTTGGCTCCCTTAGCTGCAGAACTATCGGCTAAGGATCAATTCTTTCAACCGTTTGCTGGGAAAAACTATCGTGGAAATATGAACAACACCATGATCCGCACGGTGAAAGGCAAAACTATTTTGATTCAACACGATGTATCAACACCCCGCCCCTATTCTCGCATTCATTTGGTGAGCGGAACCAAAGGAATGGCACAAAAATGGCCTGGCCCTGCAAAAATTGCTTTTGGGCATAACTGGATCAAGCCGGAAGAACTGAAATCATTGGAAGAAAAATATACGCTTCCTATTGTTAAACATATTGGTGCTATTGCCAAAGAAGTGGGCGGACATGGAGGAATGGATTTTATTATGGATTGGAGATTGATCGATTGCCTAAGAAACGGTCTACCCCTTGACCAAGATGTTTATGATGCTGCCTCTTGGAGCAGTATTGTTCCTTTAAGCATTCTTTCCACGCAGAAAAGATCACGCACGATAGACATCCCAGATTTTACAAGAGGTAATTGGAAAAAAAATCAACCCGTAAATCTTACACTGGAGGGAGGAGCCACTACAGGAGTGCGCACGGATAAGCCTGCATTAAAGATGTAGAAAGAAGGGTGTAACTTCAGTGATTGTTATTATGCGAACACTAACAGTCATCAACGACCCCGTTTATCAATTACCGAAACGTTTTACCGCTTACGAAAAATTCTGGCTGTCTTATATTAATGATAGAAGAGATCTACCCTTTATTCATTTGTTGACGGGCATTCATTTGTTGGTAATACCCGTAGCTATTTTACTTTTCACCCCTTTTTTATCCGGAGTCTATTGGTGGTTGGCCTACATTCCCTACTTCTATATTTCTCAACTTTATTTCAAAGGTCGGTTTGGTCTGATGCTTCATTGTATTGTGCATCGCCGCTTATTCAAAAAGGAAGTTGCTTTTTTGCAGCACTGGGTTATTTGGGTGGTTTGTCCCTTTTTTGGCCATACCCCCGAAACTTATTTTGCGCATCATATGGGAATGCATCATGTAGAAAATAATATGGAAAACGATGCCAGCAGCACTTTACCATATCATCGTGATTCGCTCTTGGGTTTTATCTGCTATGTATCTCGCTTTTTATTTTTGGGCTTTCGTGATACGTTTATGTATTTTTTTTCCAGAAATAGAAAACGCTTCTACCTACGCTTGACCGCAGGAGAAGTAGCTTTTTATCTGCTCTGCATAGTGCTTTATTATCTCAACGCAAAAGCCGCCTTGTTTGTGTTTATCATTCCATTTTTATTTGCCCGCATAGTGATGATGCTCGGCAATTGGGCTCAGCATGCGTTTGTGGACCCTCAGGATTTTGAAAAAAATACCATCAATTGCATTAACACTCCCTACAACCATATTTGCTGGAACGATGGATATCATGCCATTCATCATGACCGCCCCGCCATGCACTATACCGATCTGCCAACAGAGTTTTTGCGTGTAAAAAGTGACTTAGCCAAAAAGAAAATTTTCACTTTTGAAGGCATACACTACCTGCATATTTTCATTTGGTTAATGACTAAACGGTACGATAAGCTAGCAGATCGATTGGTCAATATCGATCAAATGTATTCCAGCAAAGAGGAAGCCATTTTGTTGTTGAAATTGCGCACGCAGCCTTTGTTCACTCAGGCTTCTTGACCATTCCAAAGCGCTCCACCAATACTGGCCTTGCGAGCCCCTGTTACTGATGGAATTACCGTGTACTCTTGTCGCCAACGTAATACGGCCAAAAAAGCCATGATCAAGGCTTCCTTATAATTTATCAGGTCTGGGCTTGGCAGTTCCAGCGAAATTCCCTGTTTGCGAAAAGCAGTTCCCAGACCATTGATCAAATGCGTATTAAAGGCTCCGCCACCGGTAACCAAACATTTATTTTCTGCTCCAACTGCTTGAGCATTTAATAGTTGAGCAGATTGCGTAATCTGATCTATAATGTGCTGTGAATAGGTAGCCAATAGATCTGGAATGGAAGAGCCACTTGCCATCAGCAAAGGGAAATGCTGTTCCGTACCTAATTCATTGGCCAACGATTTTGGAAATGGTTCCTTGTAGTAAGGGTGGGCATTTAGCTGCGTCAATAAAGCTGTATTTATTTGTCCGCTGGCAGCTATCAGACCATCTTGATCATAGGGCTTACCTAATTGTGAGGCCAGTAAATTGAGTACCCGATTAGCCGGACAACAATCAAAAGCCACAAATGGGTCAGCAGCATGTGTGATATTGGCAATGCCTCCTAAATTCAAGAAAAATGAGTAGCCGGAAAATAATTGCAATTCTCCAATGGGAACCAATGGCGCGCCCTGACCGCCCCATGCCAGATCCATAGTGCGCAGGTCCGTAACTACAGGTAGTTGGGTTATGGCAGCCAAAGCCGCTCCTTCTCCTATTTGTGTGGTCAAACCGGTAGAGGGCGAATGAAAAACTGTGTGGCCATGACTTCCTATTAAACTAACCTTATAATCTAATTGATGCTCTTTAATAAAACGGTTCACTTCTTTCCCGAGATAATGGCCATAGTCCACATGCAGTTGACAATAGGCCCTTGCCTCTAATTGAGCTGCCCCTCTAAGTCTATTTTCCCATTCGGTGGAATACTTGTAGCAGGCAGCCGCTTCGATTTCAAATGACCATTGCCCCCCATGCTCATGAAAATGAGCAAAAACAAGGTCAAGTCCATCCAAAGAACTGCCACT
>VGGU01000004.1 GCA_016868475.1 Bacteroidota bacterium | reverse complement strand
TTTTTCATGACCGGGTAAATTTGGTAACAAATATAATTAAATATTGCCCCATTTATCTCCCTAATTTTGCCAGTATGGAATCGCCCAGCCAGGAAAAACTGTCCTTTGAACTGTTTAAAAACAATGTATTAAGGGATTATAAGCTTGTTTGCCTAAGCCGCGAGATTAGCTTATTAGGACGTAAAGAGGTTTTGGGTGGAAAAGCCAAATTTGGAATTTTTGGAGATGGGAAAGAAGTAGCGCAGGTGGCCATGTCTAAATTTTTTAAACCCGGCGATTTCAGGAGTGGCTACTATAGAGATCAAACATTTGTGCTGGCTAGTGGTATGGGAACCGGGGAACAATTATTTGCCCAGTTGTATGCAGATGCTGATCTGGGTCGTGAGCCTTTTAGCGGTGGGCGTCAAATGAATAATTTCTTTGCCACCCCTTTTTTAGATGCAACCGGCGAATGGCTTGATGTAACAAAAACAAAAAATAGCTCAAGCGATATTGCTCCAACAGCAGGACAAATGCCACGAGCCCTCGGATTGGCGCATGCTTCCAGTTTGTTTAGAAACATTTCCTCACTCCAATCCTACACACATTTATCAAAAAAAGGGAACGAGGTATGTTTTGCTACCATCGGAGACGCTTCAACCAGCGAAGGACATTTTTGGGAAACAATAAATGCGGCAACGGTTCTACAAGTTCCATTGGTGGTTTTTGTTTGGGATGACGGATATGGAATATCTGTTCCAAAAGAATATCAAACTGCAAAGGGTTCCATTTCAACTGCACTGTCAGGAATGCAACGAACTGCAACTGAATCCGGATTGCATCTTGTACGCGTAAAGGGTTGGGATTACGCCGGCCTATGTGAGGCTTTTGAAGAAGGAATAAAACTGGCCAGAGAGCAACATATTCCTGTATTATTCCATGTAGAGGAAGTAACGCAACCGCAAGGACATTCCACCTCAGGCAGTCATGAAAGGTATAAATCCTCGGAAAGATTGGAGTGGGAGAAAAATTGGGACGGGTTGGTAAAAATGAAAGAGTGGCTTCTTTCAAATGGCTTAGCGGAAGAGGATGAGTTAGCAATGATTCAAACAGCGGCAAAGGAAGAAGCAAAAGCCGCAAGGGATAATGCCTGGAATTCTTACTTGGCTCCCCTCAAGCAAACGGTTGCACATGCAGTAACTGAGATCAATAAAACAGCAACAAGTGTGCCGGCCATTAAAGAAAAACTTTCTCAGCTCACAACTGAAATAGAGACCAAGCGTGATCCATTAAGAAGAGATATTCTTCGCGTATTATACCGAGCTATTCAATGGGCTAGACCTTTTGGCGAAGGAGAAAATTTGAAAGCCATTTATCAAAGCCTGAAACATGAAGGTGAAAAACTGTATAACAGTTATCTCTATGACGCGGGCCCCAAAAGTGCTTTAAAAGTTACGGAGGTTAAACCAACATTTGAAAACGAACCTGTTTTGGTCAATGGGTTTGAAGTATTGAATCGGTTTTTCGATGAACAATTTTCAACTAATTCGCGATTGATAGCATTTGGCGAAGACTTGGGAAAAATCGGGGATGTCAACCAGGGCTTTAGTGGTTTACAGGAAAAACATGGCAAAGACAGAATTTTTGACACGGGTATTCGTGAATTGACTATTATAGGCAGTGGCATTGGTTTAGCCTTACGAGGTCTTCGCCCAATTGCGGAAATACAATATCTCGATTACCTGTTATATGGGTTACAGCCGCTGAGTGATGATGTAGCCACCCTTCATTACCGCACTTGTGGCAAACAGGCTTGCCCGTTAATTGTGCGTACTCGAGGACACCGTTTAGAGGGTATTTGGCATAGTGGTTCTCCCATGGGAATGATCATTAACTCACTTAGAGGCATGCATGTTTGTGTACCACGAAATATGACTCAGGCTGCAGGTATGTACAATACACTACTGCAAAGTAATGATCCGGGCTTGGTCATTGAATGTTTGAATGGGTATCGTTTAAAAGAAAAGCTTCCTACCAATTTACTTGAATTCACCGTGCCGCTTGGAGTGCCTGAAATTATCAAGGAAGGGAATGATATCACCATTGTTTCCTATGGATCTACTTTGCGCATAGTGCAAGAAGCAGCCCTTGTTTTAGAAGAGGATGGAATCAGTTGCGAGATTGTGGATGTGCAAACGCTATTGCCCTTTGATCTGCCTCAATTAACCTTGCAGTCTTTAAAAAAGACTAATCGAATTTTATTTGTGGATGAAGATGTGCCAGGCGGAGCCGCTTCATATCTCTTTAACAAAGTGATGGAAGAACAAGGCGGGTATCGGTATTTGGATGTTGCGCCACGCACGTTAACCGCAAAGGCGCATAGACCTGCTTATGGTAGTGATGGAGATTATTTTAGTAAACCCAATGCGGAAGAAATTGAACAGGTGATTCGAGAAATGATGGCTGAGTAAACTTACTAAGCCATGTTATGGAACACTTTTTGTACATCGTCGTCCTGCTCCAGTTTTTCAATTAACTTACTTACTTCCTCTGCTTGTTGATCCGAAACAGGTACGGTTACAGCGGGTATCCATTCTACTTCCGCACTGAGCGGTGTAATAGAACGATCTTCCAATGCTTTTTGCATATTACCAAAATCTGTAAATCCACAACGCAGCACCAGAATCTCCTCCTGATTTTCCCCGGTACTTTCTCCTAATTCCTCGAGCCCTGCATCGATGAGTTCCAATTCCAACTCTTCTGCATGTAGCCCTTCTGGTTTTAATTTGAACACACCCATTTTTTTAAACTGGAATGCTACACTGCCGCTATTACCCAAACTGCCACCTCCTTTATTGAAATGTGATTTTACATTTGCCACTGTTCTCACGTGATTATCCGTAGCCGTTTCAACTAGAATGGCTACTCCATTTGGTCCGTAACCTTCATAGAGAATTTCGTCATAGTTAGCCATTTCCTTCCCCAATGCTCTCTTGATTGCTGCCTCTACGCGGTCTTTGGGCATGTTGACGCTCTTGGCATTTTGCACACAACGTCTTAATGCAGGATTGGTGTTGGGATCAGTTCCTCCAGCTTTTACGGCAATAACAATTTCCTTACCAATGCGGGTAAACTGCTTGGCCATGCGGTCCCAACGGGCAAACATGGTCGATTTGCGTACTTCAAAAATTCTTCCCATGAAATAAAAATTCAGGGCTGCAAGCTACTACTTCTTTAGCTTACTATGATGTCGGCTATAGGTAAAATAAACAATCAATCCTAAGCCCATCCAGAGGAAGGCTACTTTTAAAGTCTGCATATCAAGCCCAACAATCATAGCTGTGCAAATAACAGCACCCAGCGTGCACACTACGGGCACCAATGGGGTTTTGAATGGACGCTCGATCTCAGGAGATTTAACGCGAAGGATCCAAACGCCTAAACTTACCAGCACAAAAGCAAAAAGTGTTCCAAAACTAGTTAGATCTCCGGCAACATGACCTGGGACAAAAGCTGCAAAGGCACCTACAAAAAGGAAAAGAATCCAATTTGCTTTATAAGGGGTTTTAAATTTAGGATGCAGTACGCCAAACGCTTTTGGAATTAATCCATCATTACTCATGGTGTAGAATATTCGGCTTTGCCCCATTAGCATTACCAAAATCACTGAGGAGAATCCAGCCAAAATAGCAATAGTAACAGCGCTTGCCAACCATTGATAATTGGTCATATAGTTGCTGATTGCATAAGCAACAGAGGCTTCGCGACCTTTTTCTGGATCCACAAAGTCCGTCCAAGGTGCCACACCTGTCAGCACGTGTCCAAACAAAATGTATAGAATGGTGCAAATCACCAATGAGCCCAGAATGCCAATAGGCATATCACGTTTAGGGTTTTTAGCTTCTTGCGCTGCAGTACTCACGGCGTCAAAGCCAATAAAGGCAAAGAATACTATAGCCGCACCGCCTAACACTCCACCCCATCCATGTTTGTTCCAACCACTGTAATCTGCAATAATTTTCCCGGCTTGATCAACAATAGGAGGCGTGCCTGCAGGAATCAAATAGGGAGTATGATTTTCAGGACGAATAAACTGCCATCCTATGGCAATGAATAGAATAACTATTGCTACTTTGATAAATACAATCACCGCATTTACCAATGCGGATTCTTGTGTTCCTTTAATCAATAACAATGTAAGGGCAAGTAAAATAATCAAGGCAGGTGCGTTCATGATTCCTTGATGATAAACACCAGCTGAATCAGTAAAACTTTCAAATGGAGAGTGACACCATTCATAGGGTATAGAACCTCCCATTAGTTTGTTCAAGTACTCACTCCAGGCAATGGAAACTGTTGCTGCTCCTAAAGCATATTCCATAATTAGTGCCCAGCCAATGATCCAGGCTACTAGTTCTCCCATGGTTACATAAGAATAAGCATAGGCACTTCCTGCAATAGGTATCATGGAAGCAAACTCTGCATAGCAAAGTCCGGCAAAAGCACAACCTATAGCGGCAACAATAAATGAAAGTGTAACGCCAGGCCCGGCAGCCTGACCGGCAGCCGCTGCAGTACGTACAAACAAGCCAGCACCAATAATGGCGCCAATTCCAAGTGCTATTAGGTTACCCGCACCCAGGGTTCTTTTTAATCCTTTTTCACTGTCTGCCGCTTGGGCAAGAATTTGATCCAATGGCTTTTTTACAAACAAGCTCATGCGTTGATTTTTAAGAGGTCTAAGATAAGTAATGAAGGCCTAAACTCTCATTTTTTGATTAAGCGTCCTTTTTTTGACGGGTGAGTGCCAGGTAATACAGAGGTACTCCCATCAATACAATAATAAATCCAGGCCAGGTAAATTCAGGTTTATAAATGATCAGCAAAATACAAAAAACAGCTCCCATCAGTATATAAAGGCCGGGCAGAACAGGGTACCCAACTGCTTTGTAAGGACGTTTTGCCTGGGGTTGTTTTTTTCTTAATATAAAGATGCCGGCTATCGTAAGCATATAAAAAAGTACTACTACAAAGGAAATCATATCCAATAATTGTCCATATCGGCCGCTTAAACTCCAGATGGAGGCAGCAATGCACTGCATCCATAAAGCAAATTGTGGTACAGCTTGATTATTCAATGTTCCTGCCTGTTTGAAAAATAAACCATCTTTAGCCATGGTGTAATAGACACGCGCGCCTGCTAATATGAGACCATTATTACATCCAAATGTTGAAATCATAATTAGCACGGCAATTATTGTGGTGCCAAAAGCGGGAAAAATAATATTTGCCGCAGCTACAGCCACTCGATCATCCGCCGGAAAAGCTAACTCCCTTAATGGCAACACATGTAAGTACATTAAGTTGGCAGAAACATAAATAAGGGTAACAACCAAAGTGCCTAACAGCAAACTGAGTCCAATATTTTTCTTTGGATTTTTCATTTCTCCAGCAATAAAAGTCACGTTATTCCAAGCATCACTACTAAAAATCGAGCCTACCATGGCAGCCGCAATGGCTCCCATTAAAGCAGCACCTCCAATGGGCGTCCAAGAAGTAGGAAGCAGCCCTTCAGTATTATCCCTCATGCCCATATCCTGCGCAGCCTGAAATCCAGTTGCCCAGTTTTGGTTCCAATAGCTGTTTTTTACCAATAAGAATCCAAATATGATTAAACCAAAGAGGGCAATCAATTTTGCACTGGTAAAAATGGTCTGTATTGTTTTTCCTTCCTTAACACCTCTTGAGTTAATGTAGGTTAATAGGGTAATGATAAAAATGGCCACTAATTGCCCGGCATATACTTTTGTGATGCCGGCATCAAAAAGGAGATAGTTGTTGCCAAGTTCAGGAATCAGGTAAGCGAGAAATTTTGAGAAAGCTACCCCAACAGCAGCAATGGTTGCCGTTTGTATAACCGCAAAAAAACTCCAACCATACAAAAACCCTATCAGCGGATTATAAGCTTCTTTCAAATACACATATTGGCCACCTGCCTTGGGAAACATACCGCTTAACTCTCCATAACTCAACGCTGCGATCAAGGTCATTATGCCTGTGAACACCCAAACTGCCACCAGCCACCCGGCACTTCCCACATTTCGGGTTATATCTGCACTGACTATAAAAATTCCGGACCCGATCATAGATCCGGCAACAATCATTGTTCCATCAAGTAAGCTCAGTGTGGGCTTAAAAGCAGTGTTAGACATAGCCATTGGAATTTAGCGGGTAAGATAATCAATTCCAATTTACAGCAAAGGCTTTGCTATTCTTGTAAATTTTTCAATGCCATTTTTTTTACCGATTTTCGATTTCTTGCCTATCTAAACTGATTGTAATGCAGCCTAAAAGTCGTCTTACCCAATATATTCTGTTGGCTATGTTTCTTGGAGTGATAGTGGGGTATTTGGTTCATACCAATGCATCACCCGACTTTATCAAATCTTTTGCTGCCCAGATTAAATTATTAGGGAAAGTGTTTATCCGGCTGGTTCAAATGATTATTGCTCCGCTGGTTTTTGCCACTTTGGTGGTTGGGATAGCCAAGTTGGGGGATCTTAAGACGGTGGGCCGTGTAGGCGGTAAATCAATGTTATGGTTTATTTCCGCCTCGTTGGTATCATTGAGCATTGGCTTAATACTTGTCAATATTTTAAAGCCCGGCACATTTATTGATTTGGCACATGCAGATACGGATGGTGTAAAAGATTTACTCACCAAAAAGCAAGAGTTTTCCATAGAGAAATTTGTAGAGCATGTAATTCCCAGAAGTTTTGTGGAGGCAATGGCAACTAATGAAGTATTGCAGCTTGTTGTATTTTCTTTATTCTTTGGCGTTGCCACAACTGCAATGGGAGAAACGGCGCAGCCAGTTATCAAAGCGTTGGATGCTGTTTCGCATATTATTCTTAAAATGGTAGGGTATGTAATGAATTTTGCACCTTATGGTGTGTTTGGGGCATTGGCTGCTGTGGTGGCAGCAAAAGGGTTGGGCATCTTTCAGTTTTACATCATCTACTTTATCTATTTTCTAATTGGGATAGCCATCTTATGGTTGTTACTACTAGCTGTGGGCTATTTAATAATTGGAAAGCGAATGGTCCACTTGTTGCGTCATATTGGTACCCCTTTGCTAATTGCATTTAGCACAACCAGCAGCGAAGCCGTATTCCCTAAATTAACGGAAGAGCTAGAGCGGTTTGGTTGCCCAAATAAGATTGTGTCTTTTGTGTTGCCCTTGGGTTACTCATTTAATCTGGATGGTAGCATGATGTATATGACATTTGCCAGCTTGGCTATTGCGCAGGCTTATGGTATTGAACTGGATCTGGGTACTCAGATTACAATGCTTCTGGTATTGATGCTCACCAGCAAGGGGATTGCAGGCGTTCCAAGAGCCTCTCTGGTTATTGTTTTAGCAACCTGTTCAATGTTTGGGATTCCTCCAGAGGGCGTGGCTTTAATATTACCAATTGATCATTTCTGCGATATGTTCCGTTCAGCAACAAACGTGGTAGGTAATGCTTTAGCCACCACTGCTGTGAGTAAATGGGAAGGAGAACTGGAACAATCTTAATTAATTTTTAGGCATGTTTTTAACAATACTAGCTTCTTTTCATTGGACTAATTTGCTACAGCCCCAATTCTATGTTGAAAATGGGGGGCTCTGGCTTCTGCTTTTTGTGGTGTTTGCTGAAACCGGCTTGTTCGTGGGATTTTTTCTTCCTGGCGATTCGTTATTATTTGTTGCGGGAATTTACGCACACACCATTACCACTAACGCAGGAGACGTAGTTCCAGGCTTAGCGCATCAGTTTCTCAATATGGTTGGGTTAGGGGCACTCCAAAATGAGTGGATTGACCTGTTTGTACTTTCTGGCCTTATTGCCGTGGCAGGTATTTTGGGAAACAGTGTGGGCTACTGGACGGGTCAAAAAGTGGGTCCTGCAATGTACGAATGGGAAGATAGATTGCTGTTCAAAAAAAAATACCTCTTTCAAGCCAGAGATTTTTATCAAAAACATGGGGGGTTGGCTATTGTTGGGGCACGATTTCTTCCATTCATACGAACCTTTGCGCCTATAATAGCCGGAATCGTACAAATGGATAGAAAGAAATTCCATTTTTTCAATGTTGTGGGATCTATTTCTTGGGTTGTATCTATGATATTTTCTGGGTATTTTCTACAGAAATGGATCTTAACTCAATTTGGGTTTAATCTAAAAGAACACTTAGAGGGGATTGTTTTAGTTATAGTTCTAGTAACCACGGCACCTGTTTTGTTCAAAATGATTTGGGGAAATATTGCGGATAGAAATCAATAGCGATTGTATGAGTCAAAAACATTCCATCTTCAATCTGGCAGTTGTTGTTGCAGCCTTGGGCTATTTTGTAGACATCTATGATTTACTACTCTTCGGTATCATTCGTGTACCAAGCTTAGAGGCATTGGGATTGTCTGCGGCAGAGGTAAAAACTAACGGAGAGCTAATTCTTCAATGGCAAATGTGGGGTTTGCTGATTGGAGGAATTGCTTCTGGAATAATAGGGGATAAACGAGGAAGACTCAGTGTATTGTTTGGTTCTATTATACTTTATTCGCTGGCTAATATTGCTAATGGCTTTGTTGAAACCGTAGAACAATATAAATGGATCAGGTTTGTAGCAGGGTTAGGCTTGGCCGGGGAATTAGGTGCGGGTATTACACTGGTTGCGGAAATTGTTCCAAAGGCCAAGAGGGGAGTGGCTACATCCTTAGTGGCAGGGATTGGCCTTACCGGAGCAGTCTTAGCCTATTTTATGAAAGAGCTGTTTGATTGGCGAACTTGTTATTTCATAGGAGGCGGATTGGGAATTCTGTTGCTTTTACTTCGCGTTTCTGTAGTTGAGTCTGGGCTTTACAATCAGGTTAAGACAATAAAAGTAATGCGTGGTAATTTTCTATCATTCTTTACTAATGCTGATCGCTTTAAACGTTACTTGTTAGGCATACTAATAGGGCTTCCTACTTGGTTTGTTATTGGTGTGCTCGTTACTTTTTCCAATGATTTTGCAAAAGAGTTTGGAATCACGGAAAAGATAGATCCTGGCAAGGCAATCATGTTTGCCTATGTTGCCATATCGCTGGGAGATATATTAATAGGGCTGGTTAGTCAACAACTCAAAAGCCGGAAAAAAGCCTTATTTATTTTTTATGCTATTACCATCTTGTTCATGATTGCTTTCTTTACTTCACTTTGGAATGGCACGGCCGCACAGTTATACTGGGTATGTACCGGGTTAGGCTTTGGCACAGGCTTTTGGGCCATTTTTGTGACTATGGGAGCTGAACAATTTGGCACTAATCTAAGAGCCACGGCTGCCACTACAATTCCAAATATGGTCAGAGGAATGCTTGCTGTATTTATTTTACCCTTGTTCAAATGGCTTGAGCAATTGCCCAAGCTGAACTATGTTGATGCAGGAATTTATACAGGGATAATTATCATGACAATAACTCTTCTGGCTGCTGCATTAACACGCGAAACATTTCATAAGGATCTAGATTATTTGGAAGAGTAGCGCTATAGCTTCTCACTCAACTCAAGCCACCTCAGCTCTTTTTGATCAAGGAGTTTTATAGTCTTCTCCAGCTCAATGGCTGTATCATGCAAGGTCTCAAATGAAAAATTATCCTGATTCAATTGATTAGATAATTGTTCCTTAAGTTTTGACAGAGACTCCATATCTTTTTCCAGCTGTTCAAATTCTCTTTTTTCCTTGTAACTGATCCGGTTCTCTATATTGGTTTTAGTGCCGGTTGCTGCAGGAACACTTGCGGAGGGATTCTCGGTGACCGCCTCTTTTGAGGATAGCATCAAATTGTTTTTCTCTTCTCTGAATTGAGAATAATTGCCGGGAAAATCTTTGACTTGTCCTTCTCCCGTGAAAACAAATAAATGATCCACTAATCGGTCCATAAAATATCTATCGTGCGAAACGATCAACAGACAACCAGGAAACTCTAAGAGAAAATTTTCCAAAACACTCAAGGTTGGCAGGTCCAGGTCATTGGTGGGTTCGTCCAATATCAAAAAATTAGGATTTTGAAAAAGTACAGACAACAAATGCAGTCTTCTTTTTTCGCCTCCACTCAATTTGCTGATAAATGTGTGTTGTTTGTCTGGTTCAAACAGAAATAATTCTAAAAATTGTGCAGCAGTAAGTGACCCACCTCTTTCCATAGGAAAGTTTTCGGCAATTGATTTGACATATTCAATAACTCGTTTATCTTCCTTTAGTTGAAGTCCTTGTTGCGAGTAATATCCAAAAACAATGGTTTCTCCTACATTGGTCTTTCCACTGTCTGCCTCTTCGAGGCCTTGTAGCAAATGCAAGAAAGTAGATTTACCCACGCCGTTTGGTCCAACCACACCAATGCGTTCTCCTCGCTTAAACGTATAGTCAAATCCTTTCAAAATTGGCAATGAGCCATAGGACTTATATACTTTCTTTAACTCCAATATTTTTCCTCCCAGGCGATTCATCTTTAACTGTAACTGTAAGGATTGTTCTTGATGGTTTTGTTTAGCTGCTTTTTCAATGTGAGTAAAACGATCTTGACGGCTTTTACTTTTTACTGTTCTAGCGCGTGGTTGTTTACGCATCCATTCCAATTCCCTTCGATATAAGTTTTTTGTCTTAGCTGCCGTGGCCAACTCACTTTCCATTCTGGCTGCTTTACGTTCCAAATAAGCTGCATAATCGCCTTGATAGGTATAGAGTTTCCCGCGATCTAGTTCCCAGATTTCCTTACAGATGGTGTCTAAAAAATACCGATCGTGCGTAACCAACAATAGGGTGGTATTTTCCCTGCATAAATAAGACTCCATCCATTCCACCATTTCTACATCTAGGTGGTTGGTTGGTTCGTCCATGATTAACAGAACATTTTTATTTCCAAACCCTATGTCTATAAGTGTTTTTGCTAAGGCAATTCTTTTTTGTTGTCCTCCACTCAGTATTCCTACACACTTGTCCAGGTGTTTGATGTTAAGCCGGGTCAGGATTTGTTTCACTTTTGCATCTGCATCCCAGGCCTGCAATTCATCCATTTTACTGATGGCCTCCTCGACCAACTGTGGATCTTCAATAGCCGTAGCATACTCATATGCTTGAATAGCTTTCATGACAGGGTGATCATGAAAAAAAATGTTCTCAGCTACGGTCTTATCCAGTTCAAGTAAGGGGTTTTGCTCAAAAAATATAACGGTAACTTCTTTATGGATCCATAAATTACCTTTTTCTGGCTGTTCTTTTCCTGCCAATATTTTCAGCAACGTTGATTTTCCAGTTCCGTTTTTGGCTATTAAGGCAATACGGTCTCCCTCATTAATATGAAAACTGAGGTCCTCAAAAAGCGGTTTAATGCCGTAGCTTTTTGAAATATTTTCAACTGAGCAATAATGCATGCGGGCAAAGGTACCGGCTCAACAAGCGCGGATAAAATTATTTATTCAAACTAGTAGCAGATTTCATTCAACATAACTGCTTATAGTTATAAGCCTTAACGAGAACTGTATACTTTTTCTCCATTAATAAAGGTGCTAATTGTGCTGGTATTTAGTATGTCCGTAGCGTTGACGCTCATGAGATCTTTATCAAGGATTATAAAATCCGCCCATTTCCCTTTTTCTAAACTACCTTTTAATGACTCTTCAAAATTAGCGCGTGCCGCCCAAATAGTCATTCCTCGAAGTGTCTCTTGCCTGCTCAGGGCTTCTTTATACTGAAACCCATTGGCTGGCCAACCCTTTGCATCTGTTCTGGTAACTGCTGCGTAGAAAGTTTTAAAGGGGGATATATCTTCAACAGGGAAGTCTGTGCCTAATGGCATCCAACCATTTTGATTTAATAATGACTGATAGGCGTATGCATGGGAAATACGCTGGTTACCCAGCCGTTCCTCAGCCCAATACATATCTGAAGTAGCATGTGTGGGTTGCACAGATGGGATGATCTGGTATTGTCCAAAAAGGTTAATGTCCATTGGGTTTACAACTTGTGCATGTTCTATTCTCCATCTTTTATTATCATTTGGCTTAAGGTATCGAGCATAGGTGTTAAGTAGGGTGCGATTTCCGCTGTCTCCAATAGCATGCGTGTTCATTTGCCATCCATACTTGGCACACCAAGTAGCAACACTATCAAAATGAGCGGGGTTGCTTAATAAAAACCCAAGATGACCTGCTCTATCACTATAGTCTTTTAATAAACAGGCACCCCGGGACCCCAATGCTCCATCTCCATATACTTTTACACTTCTTACAGTGAGCCGATCTGAAATAAAAATTCCATTTTTTTCTGCATAGGTGTAATTAGCTGGTTTGTCACTGAGCATCACATAAAGTCGGATCAGCAACGTGCCCTTTCTTTGAAGTTCTTTAAGTTGTTCAACCACGGTAGCGTCCAGACCACAATCATCAATAGTTGTGAGTCCCATAGCCAAACATTTCTCTTGCGCTTTATTAATGGCTTCATTAAACTGCTCTTCGCTTACAGCAGGGATAATGCTATTAACCAACTCCACTGCATTATCAATGAGTACACCTGTTGGTTTTCCGTTCTCTATCAAAACTTCTCCCCCTTCGATATTTGCATCTCCCGTGATTCCGGCTTGCAGCAAGGCAGTTTGATTGGCTATTGCCGCATGGCCATCCACTCGGGTTAACAGCACGGGTCTGCCTGGAAATAGTTCATTAAGCAGGGTAGGATTCGGATATTTTTTTTCTGCCCAATCATTTTGATCCCATCCTTCTCCTAATATCCACCCTGAAGGATTTTCTTTGGCAAATTCTTGAAGTTTTTCAAGTATATCCTTCCAACTTTTAGTGCCAACCAGATTTACGCGCAATAAATTAAGTGCATATCCTACAAAATGGGCATGAGCATCTATAAAACCTGGGTAGATGAATTTTTTTTCAGCATCCAATTTTTCTGTAAAAGAGTAACGCACTAACAAGGAGGAAGCACTACCTATTTCTACTATTTTGCCATCCTTAATGGCCATGGCTTCTTTTACGGAAAATGCGGAATCTACGGTGTAAATTTTTGCATTAAACACTAACAGATCTGCCTTTTCATGCGTGCAAGCGCATAGAAAAAATATAAAGCTCAGTGCGATGAACAAATTTCTTAATTGCATAAAATAGACATATTATCTGATCCTATAGTCTTTGCCCAAATAACCTCACTCTGCAATAATCTTAGCAGTTGAACTAATCTTAGTTCAGGCATTCCTACGAAAGTAGGGGCTTGATTGCATCTAAACAAATCAGTTGACATGCTGTATGCATGGCATTACCCAGACAAACAATAAAAAAGCCGCCCAAATGGACGGCTTTTAAAAAAGTAGAAAGAGTTTGCTTAATTGAAAAGGTAGCGCAAACCAAATTGAATTGAGTAAGTAGAAGCAATGCTAACGTTATCGCGGAAGGTTTTGGTGATAATATCACCATTTGCACTTGCCAAACGATACACAGGCAGAACAGTTCCGCCAGGAACAAGGCTGCTGGAGTTGGTAATGGCCAATACACGGCTATTATTGATAGTCTTTAATTTACCCCATCCTGGGTCAACTAAATTGCCAGCGTTGAAAATGTCGATGCTAAACTGAAGCACGTTTTTAGTTCCCTTGATGTTGGCAAATAGGTCTTGCAAGATTTTCACATCCAATCTGTTCAGCCAAGGTATTTGAGCGCCATTGCGTTCAGCATATTGTCCACGGTGAGCTCTTAAGTATTTATCCTGTTGAATATAATTCTCAAATAAAGCACGTTGGTCATTTTGGCTATAACTAACACCATTCACTGAAACACTCGAGAACAACATCTGCTGTACTTGTGGGGCAGTAGGAATATAGAGCAGGTCATTTCCTTGAACACCATCACGGTTGAAATCTCCGTCGTACACATAGCTAAAGCGTCCATTGATGCCACCATTGTAGAAGGCAGAAATAGTGGTAGCCAGGTTCTTGAAATATTCTTTACGGTAAGAAAGAGTTGCTATAACGCGATCTGGGATTACATAGTCTGCATAGCTCAACATAGGAGCATTAGGACCAAATACATTGGCCGTTCCCTGCCATGCAGAAAGGGGCTGATCACCGCCACCATCAAACAAATTAGAGGCCATTGATTTGGTGTAGGCAATAGACCAAGCAAATCCTTTACTATAAGATTTTTCAACTTTTGCAGTTAGAGAGAAATAGAAACCGCGATTACCATTATCAAGCACTATACTGTTGAAAGCTCCACTTCCACCAGGAGTAGGAATTCCATTAGTCAAGGTATTGATAAAGCGTGTTTGAGTTGTGGCTCCATAAATGGGACGATTATCAGGGAAGTTGGCAAGGTTAAGTGCAGTAGGAGAAATCATATTTGGATTACGGAAAATTGCCGTATTCACATCTTTGTTAAAGATAGCTTCCAATGTTCCCACGATACCTTTTCCAAGACGAGAGTCTACGGCTAGGGTAGTTTTCCAAGTTTGAGGATTCTTAAAGTCTTCAACAAGGGCCGTGATACTTCCAGGTACAATTGTACCTGCTGTAGGAACTACAGAAGGTCTGTAGGCGGCTGGATTTGGATTGAATGGGCCAGGTGTATTGAAACCATTCCAGAACTGAGTCACCTGAATCATTCCATTATCACCAGACTGGCTCACAATCCACACAAAAGGAACTCGGCCGGTAAAGATTCCGGTACCACCACGTACTTGAAGTGAACGATCTCCATATAGATCCCAGTTAAATCCAATGCGAGGAGACCACATCAAGCGATTTTTGGGAAGGTTACCTGTATTGATCGTTTCGCCTCCTGCAAAAGACATCTTAGCCACAAGTGGGTGGGTGATAATCTGAGGAACTTCTGGGTAGGTTGGGAGGTCTACACGAAGTCCTAATGTTACACGTAAGTCTTTGTTGACAGCAATTTCATCCTGTCCATACAATGAATATTGGCCGAACTTAAAGGATGAGAACGCAGGGGCAAAGTTTTTAGATAAAGAATAAGTTATAGCAAAGTCGCGGGGCTTGTTTCCATTAGCAAAGTCTGCCCAGGTATTGAATACGTAGTAGCTAGTAGCAAAACGCTGAAATCCATTAACTGTTTCACTTAATTCAAATTGACCTCCTAAGGTCCAGTTATGATTTCCCTTGGTCCAAGTTGCGTTGTTGATTATAGAGTAGGTTTTCACCTGACGAAGGTTTCCAAAGCTAAATGGTTCATATCCAAATGAAGTATAAGGAGCTGGTCCTGTTACACCACCAGTGTTGCTGAGAATATCAACAAAAGGAAAGGCTTTGCTGGTTGTTGAACGAGAATCGTTTTGGAAAGTATAAGTTCCACGTAGTGTATTGGATACTTTGCCAAATGTTGAGTTTAGTTCTGCAGCTAATGAGTAAAGATTAGCACCTTGAAAATAGTTGGAGTTCTTAAACCACAAAGAAGTGCTGGCAGTACGCGTGCTAGTGTAGTTAACGTTAGAGCCAGAAACGGAAGTACTTGGAGTAAAAGGTTCGCCACCTTCAACCTGACTGTATCTAACATTCATGCGGTTCTTGCTATTGATGTTCCAGTCTAAACGCACCAGATATTTTTTCCGTTCGATATTAGGTACGTAACCCTGATAAGGGCCTGTAACATAGCCATAACGATCTAGCAAGAATTGGCTGATGTAGTTTAGCGAATCAGCAGTGGGACGAACAATGTTTGGAGCACTGCCATAAGGAGCAGCTGCTGTTGCAGCAAAAGAGTTTTGAATAGATTTTGGTTGATTTTCAGTTTCATAGTTCATGAAGAAAAACAACTTATTCTTAATGATTGGCCCACCCAAACGGAAACCATATTGTTTGTATTCCTCTACAGGACGCAGAAACTTGGAGGCTTCAACCTGATCACCACGCTGCTTTTCAGTACGGAAATAATTATAAACAGAGCCGCTGTATGTATTTGTACCTGCACGTGTTACCGCATTGATCGCAGATCCGATAAATCCAGATTGTCTGATATCAAAAGGGGTGATATTTACAGAGATCTCATCAATAGCATCGAGTGAAATAGGGGCACCACCTGCTGGGAGGTTGGAGCCAATTCCAAAGCTGTTATTAAAATCAGAACCATCAACAGTAAAGTTATTTTGACGATAGTTACCACCACCTACTGAGGCACCATTTGCCTGAGGGGTTACACGTGTGATATCATTCAAGCTACGACTGATCGTGGGAAGTTGATTAATCTGACGGGTGCCCACGTTGGTAACAGAACCGGTTCTTCCAGCATTAAGAATAGAATTTTTTCTGCTGCTTACTACCACATTTTCCATTGCGGCGGTTGCACTGGCCAATTCAGCATTTAACAAAAAAGGTTCACCCAATTGCAGAAAAACACTTTCATACTTTTCGGCCTTGTGACCAACAAAGCTAACCTCAATCAAATAGGGTCCGCCTACACGCATGTTTTGGATGTTGTATTGTCCGCCAGCACGGGAAACAGTAGAATACTTGGTTCCGGAAGGCAGGTGTGTGGCAATTACTGTGGCTCCCACAAGTGCTTCACGGGTATTGCTTTTAACATCACCGATTAACACTGCGGTAGTAACCTGAGCATAAAGCAGATTACCTGATACCAGACTGACAACTAATAGAAAGAGGATTCTCTTAAGCATAGTAAATTGGTTTTCGCATGCAAAGAAAAGAAATATTTGCTTATAAATTTAGGTATTTATCCTGAAACTAAGTCTTGAAAAGTAATGTGTTAGGATAAGGTGGGGAACTTTTGAGAAAGTTGTTTTTTCGACAAAAGAAAAAATAATAAAATATTGATAATCAATACTTAATGTATGGCCCTTTTCTTTTTCCTAAATAAATCACCCAGCCGGTCAAAATCTTTCTTGTAGGAGAGGTTGCCACCGGCTCTTCTAGATCTTACTGCTGAGGAGTTGGTGGTAGCTGATAAAAAATCTGCATTGGTTCGGTAAAAGAAGGAGACCCGAACGCTCCCACTGGGGTTCACTAACCATTCCATGGTAACATCCGGCAATAACAAAATACTTTGTTGCAGGTTAGCGGTTTGGGATAATCCTAGAGGGGCATCCATGCCTAATCCAGTTGAAACATTGAATCGATTATTGAAGAACGAACGTCCTATGGAAAAATTAACGTTACTGCCCAGGGAAAGTGTGTTGTCGGTTGCTGTTAATAAATTACGATTGTAAAGTGAGGTGTTTAAGTTTATTCGATACTTATCACTCTTCAAGAGTGTCGTGAAAAGTTTATTGATTTGATCACTTACTACCGATAAAAGAATACCGGAAATGCTATTCACATTTACACCCGTGTTGGCTAATGCACCACCCAATTCATTGGGAGCAAAACTATTAAACACAATTAAGTAGGTTACTTGTCGATTGAGTTCGTTGTTGTTCTGTTGTAATTGCTTTAGCAGTAATCCCAGCTCGGGGCTTGTATTGGCAACACTATTAGGGGGGAAATCAAGATAAAAACTAATAGTTGGTTTAAATAGCTTATCGCTTAAGCGCGCCACTACGTAAACATCACTTCTGGCATTTCCAATATCAGCAGTAAGATTTAGGACACTGGCTAACGGGCCAAAGCTAACCCGTTCGGCACGATACATGGCCTCAAATCGTATGGTGGCATCATAAGGGTCTCCTGACCACTCTATGTAGTTGGTCCCTCCTTTTCTTATTTCAAATGGTTTCTTAAAAAAGGATTGAAGGGTAAAAAGATAATCACCTTCATCAATATCAAATCTTCCTCTAAGCGTAAGTGGCTCCTTTGTGCCTGAACGAATTTTAAAAGTTCCTGTTCCGTTTCCTTTAATCTCATCGCCGGTTAACTCGTCCAAAATGATCTTCATTTCAACCATGGGATTAGCGGTCAGTTCAACATCATAGAGAATAGTATTCCCATTGTCCTTTTTTCTTTCGCCCTGCATATCCTCTCCATATTTGCGCTCTACTAAAAAATCTGCAAAACCACTTTCGCGACTAATACCAGGAGGCAAGGTAAAATGGCTGCTGTCTTTATCGGATGCTGAAACATTCAGGGTCATTACCATGTCAGATTCAGGACCTCTTAATTGCAATAATGCAGTGCCTTTAATATTTCCATAGAAAAGTGAATTATCAACGGCAGTAGTGCTAAGCAATTGAACGGGCTTATTATCACCCGCGCCCCTTGAACCTGGTTTTCGAGTAGAGATATCTAGATCATAGAACAAGTTGTAGAAAGATTCGTGATCAATTCCTCCTGTGAGATAAATAGGATTCCCGGTTACGGTATCACGGAGCACAAGGCCGTTTAAATCGATGTGAGAAGTAGTGAGTTCCAATTCACGATCTTCAATTTTGTAATAGCACTGGGTGTAATTAACGCGTAAGCCAGCCTTTGTCAGTTTACCTTTCCCCAAGACGCCAGGGCGGTTCAAATCTCCAACTATTGAAACATTCCCGGTCAAAGAGCCGGTGATGTCAGAAAAGAGATCTCCTAAGAATCGTTCCAGGATATGTATAGGGTAGGATCGTGTTTGTAGATCGATCTTATTTTTTGTCAGCAAGGAGTCGTTGAAATAAAGCGAAAGGTCAAATCCGATAAATTCATTGGTGTTTTTTGTTTTACCGGTTGCTTTCAGTTCCTTCAAATGATTGTTGTACGTGAGCGAAGCGCCCAATTCTCCTATGGAATCGTTATCAAGTCTTAGCAATTTGGTGGAGATGTTCTCCGCTTTAACTTCTAGGGTATTCAGGGGATTGATGAATAAAAAATCACCACTGAGCAAGCCTTCTAATCGATTATCAGGTAAGACAAGCGGAGAGAAGTCGTTCAGGTTTACATTTTGAATACTGACCATTAAATTCTCCTTGTTGTCCGCTGTTTTTTCTAGTGTTTTAAGAATAATTTCTTGTTCGCCCTCCGCCAATTTGAGGTAGCCGCTCACCGGACGATCCTTTCGTAAAACCAGCGTTCCCCCTTCGTTGATAGTCCACGATTTATTATTTATGGTAAAATCGGAAGGAGTAAAGTCTATTTCAATTCCATCTTTGTAGTTTCTGATTATGCTATTGAAATTGACTCGATGTCCGCGTTTGTCTGCGGCTGTTCGAATAGAAACTGCGGCAGCATCATTTTTCCCGTCAATTAAAAATGATACAGCTGGCAATTGAACGTTTTCGTTTAATTGAATGCCCCCTGCGTTTGCACGGACATAAAGAGAATCGCCGAAACTGTTAAGTTGAATGGAAAGGTTATCGGCTCCAACTTTTTGATAGCGAAATTGTGGTATTTGAACATGCGCGTTGAATTGGTCGGTAAGGTGGTCGTATTCACCTTGTAGTCTGCTATTGTTGAACCCGGTGAGGTTAGGAGCAAACAAGGGTAAGAAGGGGTCAACTAATTGTGTATTTATTTCAAATCGAAACTTATTGTTTTTGCTTTCGTAATTGGGCTTTTGGAAAAAAGAGGGATAGTGTCGATGCAGAATGGTTTGAGCCAATGAGGGAAACTCCTCCACGTTAAACCGGCCATCTATCCAAGCCTGCAATTCGTTTGTGTTGAACTCAATTCTACTGTTTGTTGCATTGCGATTTATTAAAATTTGTAGTGAGTCTATGGGAAGTAGCTCTTCGTCGTGCATTACTGTGAGTGATCGAAACACAGCACTCCCTTGGAGATCAGCGAGATTTTTTCCGCTAAGATGAGCAGCAATGTGTCCCTTGAATTGAATGGGTAGTTTGGTAATACCAAGGGGTTTAACATTCACTTTTTCCAATTGGCCTATTAGCTGGTAGGAAGGGATTTGGTTTTCCCAATTGATCCTGGCCACTAATTGACCTGTTTTAATATTCTCGTCGTCAATAATGGAGCTCAGCTCAAGTTGCTCTTGATTCAATTCTGCCAATAATGAAAGATGTCGAAGTGTATATCCATTTAAAGTAACTGCTCCTATCTGCGCCTTTGCGGTAGCCTTGGTGTTTTTTTCGCCAAATCCTATGCCGTTGAATTGAATAGTTCCTTGCACAGCAGCTAATGCAGGTATACCCACCAATTTTCCCACTTCAAATTGATTTAAGGAAATATTACCTGTATAATGGGTGGGAGCATTGGGGAAATAGTTGAAACGTAGTTGGCTTAGTATAGATCCCAGTCCAGTTGTGGCCATTCCATTTACTTGAGTGAAAGCGTTATTGCCTTCAACTGTTCCGTTAAATCGCAAATATTTTAACTGCTGTAGCCCCTGTTTCAACGATGATTGCGAAGGGGGTAACCAGTGACTTGCCTCATTGCTCAACAGTTGACTGCGTTTAACTTGAAGCGAAAAGGCAAAGGTCTCCTTATGCATCATGTCTTTTACGGATAAGGCTCCTTCTAAATAGGAATTGGATGAGGTGTGCAGTATTAAATTGTTGCTATTCCAATCATTGAGCTTTCCGTTCAATTCACCAGCTACCCTTAATGAGCTTTTTTCATGTTGTAAGGCTGGAATAAAATAAGCAAGATCTGTTGTGCTAATTATAGAATTGGTGAGTTTGGCCTTGATATGAACGCGATCCCCAAAACGCTTCCAATCACTTAATTTCCTAAATGAAAGCTCCAACTGATCTTGCAGATTGCTTTGATTGGTTACTAAATTGAATTGTTTGAGGGATAAGCTACGGGGGGAAAGAAAAAAATTGCCAGTTAAACTGCGTAATTGGAAGCCGCATCTTTCAGCAGCACTGATTTTTAATTGACCTTGAAGGGTGTCTCCTGCCATTAATGAGTTGTTGAGCGTTGCATTAATGGCATTGATGGCAATATGGTTTTGGTCAAATCCTCTTTTAACAACACCAGCCGCATTATCGTATTGAAAACGGCCTCCGGAAATTTCTAATGCATTTATATAAAGCCGTTTCCCATCCAGTTTCCAGGCAATTGCTGTATCGGCCCTTTGCTTCTTCACTACCGGGTTCCTTCCGGCAAATTGCCGAATTTCCATAGCGGGGTTAAGTAAGGACAATTTGTTAATCTCAACACTTCCGTCTTCAACTGTAAAAGGGTTAGCGCTCAATGCTGCTTTTTTTAATTGGGCCTTTATGAGTTGACCCTCCCAGTTATCTGTTTGAAGAAATTCAATTTCCTGCAACAGTACCTTTTTTAAATGCAGCCGCATATTAGGTTGTTCAGGCTTCCTATTGGTTAATTGGGGACCATTAATAAAATCAAGAAGAAAGCGGTGGTTCCAATTACTATCAGATCGTTGCAGATGAATCTTTAAGCCTTGGACTGAAATGTTTTCAATTACCGTACTGTCCGCCCATCCGGGTAATCCGTTGATTTCAAGATTTAACTTATTGACCTGAACCAATGGGTTGCCTTGCCGATCTTCTAAATAAAAATCCTCTATCGAAAAGCGATTGAAAAATTGAAAGCGAAGTCCTTTAATCTTCACCTTAGTTTGTAGCGATTCAGCTAAATAAGCGGCAACATAGCCCGTAATCTTTTCTTGAACAAAGGGTAATTGAAAAGTGATATAACAAAGGGTTAGGATAGTAAGCACCAACAGCAATGCCCCTCGTAGTATGGTAATAACTTTCTTCAAAAAAAATCTTGTGTGTAAAATTAGGAAAAGAGCTTGGGACAAATGGTTAATATTGTTCAAAACAAAGTCATGCGAGCCTTCTTAGTATTCCTATTTTTTTTCATTGGTAATTTGAAACCATCTGCAGTTGCAGCGCAGGATCGATATGTGTTGGTAATTCATGGCGGAGCGGGTACTATACTAAAAAGCAAAATCACGCCCGAACAAGAAAAACGATACCAAGAATCATTGGAGCAAGCGTTGCTGGCTGGGCAGGCAATATTACAAACAGGCGGTAAAGCTATAGATGCAGTGGAAGCGGCTGTTCGGGTGTTGGAAGACAATCCACTTTTTAATGCAGGTAAGGGGGCCGTATTCACCAATCAAGGAAAAAATGAATTAGATGCCGCTATCATGAATGGGCAAAATCTGTCTGCAGGAGCGGTAGCAGGGGTAAGCACAATACGCAATCCCATTTCAGCTGCGCGTGCGGTGATGGAAAAAAGTGAGCATGTAATGCTAAGTGGTATAGGGGCAGAGCAATTTGCCAAGGAAATGGGTATAGAGATGGTGGATCCCTCCTATTTTTATACCCCTCAGCGATGGCATTCGCTAGAAATTATTCGACAACGAGATTCATTGGAGTCTACCAAAAAGAATCAGCAACCGGTTGCATTGATGGAAACGCTGGAACGTAAAAAAGAAAAATATGGAACGGTGGGGGCGGTGGCTTTGGATATGCATGGAAATCTTGCAGCAGCTACCAGTACCGGAGGAATGACCAATAAAAAATGGGGACGAATAGGAGATGCTCCTATAATAGGGGCTGGCACTTACGCTAATAATACCACGGCAGCTGTTAGTTGTACAGGATGGGGAGAGTATTTTATACGATTAGTAATGGCCAAATCAATTTGCGACCAAATGGAATATGGTGGAAAAACGCTAGAAGAGGCAGCCAATCAACTGGTGATGCAAAAGCTTCCTGCTTTGGGAGGTGATGGTGGACTAATTGCTGTGGACAAGGACGGCAATATGGTAATGCCATTTTGCACTGAGGGGATGTACAGAGGATATATTCGGCAAGACAGCCTCAATGGACCCATCAAAAAAGAAACTGCTCTCTATAAAAACTGATCAGAATTTCAACCCCAGGGTCAACAACAATCTAATACCTCTTTGCTGCAATTGTGCTAAATCAAAAGATTGCTGCGAAAGTCTATAGGGGGCATGCACATCTTTTCCCATGGTTTTGACATAAGCAAGATCAATAAAATAGCCCTTGTCTCTATATCCAATACCTCCGGTATATTGAAGGCGGCTTCCTTTTTCTCCCCGTATGTTATGATAAGGATTTCCCAGATACGCCATGCCTGCTCTTGTCATCCATCTGGTAAATTTCAACTCACCTCCCATTCTTAAATTTAGCGTAGAGCGGTAAGCTGTATTAATTGCCGTATTCAGTTTTTTGTAATAGGCTTTTTCTTCTGTTGCATTCAACAAGGATGGATCTGCTTTAAAAGCTGAAGAAGGATAATTAACCCATTCCACATCGGCAGTAATAAACCCTTTTTGCTTTGAAACATCTTCAACTTCCCGAATTACAAATGAAAATCCGGCCATTGCTCTGAAAGGAGTAAAGTGCAGATAGCTATATTCCGCAGGTTCTCCATTTGTGAAAGTCTTGGAGGATTGCGTCAACACTCCTTTGTAATTCTCTGTATCAGTGGTAATGGAAGCACTGTATTTATCTGTTAATCGTAAAAAAGAAGGAGTATGGATGCTAAAACCAAGTCTCCATTGGGGCAGGGGGCGGTAAATGAATCCCATCTTTAAATTAACACCACTTCCTGTGGTTTGAAGTGATTCCTGATAAGTAGCATAATTGAAGTTGTTCAATGCTTTGGTTGCATCTGCCTCCGTAAAAGTGGTGGTTCTTTCAAATTGCAAAAAAGGAATGCCAAGTGTAATGCCATAAAAAAATTTTTCATGGTTTGATCCAGCTATTGCAATGGCTAGTTCGGATAAGCCGCCTTTGCTTGCTATTTCATTTTCCTGTAACAAGCCTGTACCAATTGGGGCGCGTGTTTTATACCTGAAATTTCCATTGGTGCCTCCTGCTATTGTGTCTATCCAATAGGTGTTAAAGGCCAGACTACTTCCAAAGGGGTATTTGCTTGCAACCAAATTGGCATCTCCAACACCTGCAATTTCCTCCAAATATTTTTGAGCATAAGAGCTGGAGGAATTAAACCCGCGATACAACAAATTGTTTCCAAACCAGGTTGTACGGTTCAATGCAATGGCCAAAGCTGTTGAGCCATTTTTTTTATTAGTGGGCGAGGCCGTAACAAAACCAGTTAATCCAAGTCCCAAAGCAGTACGCTTAGCAGCAGTTGTAGAGTTTTTATAAGTGGTGTTGTTATTGAGTTGATTAAAAGAGGGAGTGAATACAAAATCACCACTACGATAAAAAGCTAGTCCGGCCGGGTTTACAAAGGCTGCAGTAAGGTCACCGCCTAACGAAACCATGGCACCTCCAACAGCTTGCTGTCTGGCAGTGCCTGTGGGGTCTGTCCATGCCATGCGTAGCATATCCGCAGGTTCCTGCGAAAAGGATAAATGGTGCGTCAGTAATAGTGCAAGGACAATCGTTAATATTCGCATAGTGTGGAGACCATTAAAATCTTCTTACTGGCGCAGTACTTCCTTGGGAAGAAGAGGAGCTAGAAGAAGAGGAAGACGAAGAAGACGAATTGCTGGAAGGGGTACTTACGCCAAACACCTCACGTAATGCGTTTCCTCGATTAGGTATATTGCTGATTCGTCCAGTGCCAGCTTGGACAAGTGGACTAATGGAGTAGGATCCAGTTTGTGCTCTTACTGTTTTTAGATCAAGCGGCAATCGCTGGTAACTGTTTAGATCAAAAATTCTTGGTTTGGTGTATAGCTGTTTGACTACTATGACTTGTCCCAAACCCCAAGGATAATAAGGGGAGTTGAAGTAATAAGGGTTATAGTAATGATTCCAAGAAACAAAGGGATTAAAGGCCGGGGTAAAATATGAATTGAAACCCAAGGCATGTTTTTCGTAAGCGTACCAAGAGTTCATCTCGTCCCAGCGAAACCTGTCTCTAACGCGCATCCTAAGGTAACGGTCCTCATAACTCTCATCAACACTCCGATATCGCCTTGTTTCTCGACGTTGCAGCACAAGGTATTCATCCGCGGGTCTTGCCGGTGAATAATAAACATCATCAGGGGTTTGGCCGGTACGATAAACGGTGGTGCAACTTGCAAGTAGAACCACCGAAACAAACAAGAAAAAAGCTAAAGTGGTTTTCATAGTTGAAGTTATTACTTTTGTGACCTTGTACAAAGGTCGGTAATTAGCAGAAAGAACTGATTGCCCGTTGTTAAAATAAAGGTAAAGAATCTAATTATAATTGAAGCTTCATGAGTAAAGCCATTACATCCCGGGCGCAGGATTATTCTCAATGGTACAATGACCTTGTGCTAAAAGCAGAGTTGGCTGATTATTCAGCTGTACGAGGCTGCATGGTTATCAAGCCCTATGGGTTTGCCTTGTGGGAAAACATGCGTGACGCACTGGATAAAATGTTCAAGGATACGGGGCATGTTAATGCCTATTTCCCACTTTTTGTGCCAAAGAGTTTATTTGAAGCGGAGGAAAAAAATGCAGAAGGCTTTGCCAAAGAATGTGCTATAGTTACTCACTATCGCTTGAAGGCAGATCCTAATCAAAAAGGGAAATTAATGGTGGACCCAGAAGCTAAATTAGAGGAAGAACTGGTGATCCGGCCAACCAGTGAAGCCATAATTTGGAATACGTATAAAAATTGGATACAATCCTATCGGGACCTTCCCATTCTGGTAAATCAGTGGGCTAACGTGGTAAGATGGGAAATGCGAACTCGATTATTTCTTCGTACTGCAGAGTTTTTGTGGCAAGAAGGACACACCGCACATGCCACAAGGGCCGAAGCTATTGTCGAAACAGAGCGCATGTTGGATGTCTATGCAGACTTTGTAGAAAATTGGATGGCCGTTCCGGTAATCAAAGGAATTAAAACTCCCAATGAGCGATTTGCAGGGGCCGAGGATACCTATTGTATTGAAGCACTCATGCAAGATGGAAAAGCGTTACAAGCAGGTACTTCTCATTTTCTGGGTCAAAACTTTGCCAAAGCTTTTGATGTAAAATTCAGTGACCGTGAAAATAAACTGGATTACGTTTGGGCAACTAGTTGGGGTGTTAGTACACGCCTGATTGGTGCGTTGGTGATGGCCCATAGCGATGACGACGGGTTGATCTTACCTCCCCGAATTGCACCCATTCAAGTAGTGATTGTGCCAATCTACAAAGGGGAGGAGCAAAAGGCTGCTATAGATAATAAAGTAAACGCCATAGTAGAAGAGTTAAAGCATGCCGGTATACGAGTAAAATATGACGATTCTGATCAGGCCAGACCAGGATGGAAATTTGCAGAATATGAAATGAAAGGCGTGCCACTTCGTATGGCCATAGGTGCACGTGATCTTGAACAAGGGGTAGCGGAATTGGCAAGGCGCGATACCAAAGAAAAAAAGTCAGTGCCATTGGATAAGATAACGGCGATGATTCCACTTGAATTAGCAGCTATTCAACAACAATTATTTGATCGTGCCCAAGCATTTAGAAATGCGCACATTACTCCAGTGGATTCTTGGGAAGAATTTGTAAATGTGTTGGACAATAAAACGGGATTTGTATCCGCACATTGGGATGGAACTCCAGAAACTGAGGAAGCCATTAAAGAAAAAACCAAGGCAACTATTCGTTGTATACCATTGAGTAACCCTGCAGAAATGGGAGATTGCATCTTAACTGGCAAACCCTCTGCACAACGAGTGCTATTTGCAAGGGCCTATTGAACATGGTCTACTCATCTCAACAATTTGAAGAAGGAGTTGTTTTACTCATTGACAAGCCATTGGGCTGGACCTCTTTTGATGTAATTCGGAAACTCCGCAGTCTTATTCGCATTCGAAAGATTGGACATGCAGGCACTTTAGATCCTTTAGCCACCGGACTACTTATAGTATGTACTGGAAAATTCACCAAGCGAATTAATCAGTACATGGCACAACAAAAAGAGTACACAGGCACCATCACATTGGGAGCCATTACACCTACCTATGATTTAGAAAGTGAGCCAACCAATTTTAGATCAACCGATCACATCACTCTGGAGCAGGTGAAATCTCAAATAGTATCATTCATCGGACCTATTCAACAAGTTCCACCTGCACATTCGGCCATCAAAGTAGATGGAAAACGTGTTTATGAATTAGCTAGGGCAGGAAAAGAAGTTAAACTAGAGCCCAGGACTGTCCATATTTATTCTTTTGAAGCGCTGAGTTTGCAAGATGCGCAATTACAATTTCGTGTGGTTTGTTCAACAGGCACCTACATTCGAAGTTTAGCGAATGATCTGGGGCAGGCACTGGGCTGTGGGGCCTATTTAAGTGCTTTACGAAGAACTCGTATTGGAGAGTTTGATGTTACTGCGGCTCAAACCATGGATTCTTTTGCCGCAAATTTGAATAAGCCACAATAATGGTCTAAAGATTAAATGGGTAGTTAATTCCCAATTGAAACTGATCCATATCCTGTAGTCGAGGATAGCCAAACCATTTATTTTGATAGTGGCGATTTGCCGGTGAAGGGCTGGGATCTTTTGCTTTAACAGAATAATCAAAACGAACAACAAAATAGGTAAAGTCTAATCTAAGTCCGGTTCCAATACCTACCGCAAGATCCCTGCCAAGGCGTTGCATGGAAAAAATCTCTTCTGTTTTTCTTCCTGTTGCTTTTTTTAAGTACCAGATGTTACCTACGTCTGCAAATAAGGCTCCATTTACTTGCATGCCAGATACGGAAAAGCAAGGAAACCTGAATTCAATGTTTCCTTCCAGTTGCAAATCCCCATAACGTTCTGGCAACCCTTTATTGCCATATTCCTGAATAGCGGATCCGGGTCCTAACTTCCGAAGTCCCCAAGCCCGCATACTATTTGGCCCTCCGGAAAAATACTGTCTGTAAAGCGGTAAATTAAATCTATTGACAGGATTTTTGGTTTGGTCAAATGCATATCCCGCTCCTGCAAAGAAACGCAATGCTAATGCCGTTTTCTTGAATGTATATTTTGCAGACAGGTCCAAATCAACTTTAATAAACCGAAACAGATTCGTGTCTATCAAAGGGCTTCGGATAAGGCCACTAATCAAGCCTGATTCTTCAACGTTCAACCGAACATTTTGAACCAGATTGTCTTTTTGCCTGGAATAAAACAAACCGGCACTTCCTGAAATAATTAATCCATCTACAAAAATGTTTTTAAGCAAGGCATTGCTATCTATCAATGCAAGCAATTTTTCTCTTCGGGCAATTGCATTGTATTCTATGTTTGGAATTCGAATGGTGTAAAGGGTGTTTTTATATCTAAAATCATATCCCCACGCAGCACTATAAGAAGAAAGATTGAACAATTCCCTTCGCTCCGTATTTGAAATGTTAAATGCCATAATGGAGCGAGCGTGTTGTCGCAGGTCGGTCGGTAAACTGGAAAAGCGTGGGAGTAGTCCAGGAAAAATTATATTATGAGTAAGCGCAATTTGTCTGGTTTGAATAAAGTTGATGTCGGCTATCGTGTCTCGACCAATTTCCACTCCTAAACGCAGGTTAGTGGTGGATTGAATGGAACGACGCAATAAATTTCTATTTTGAAACCCCACATTAAAGGCTACTCCAAAAAGAGTTCCTGCCAACAAACTTTGATTACTGCTTCCTTCCAAATTTGCAAAGCTGGTGTACTTTTTGGCCGGTGTTAGTTTAATCAGAATATCGGTGGTGTCTTCATTTTTTCGGGGCAGGGTTTCTAGATTCACTAATCGCCAAGCTCCCATCCCATTTAAATGATTGAGGGTCTTAAAATAGTTCCGCTGGTCGTAGATCTGTCCAGTAGTAAAATGAATTTTATCTCGAAAAATTTGGTCCTTGAATACGGGCCGAAATCGTTCAATGTGTACACCGTTTTGAAAAACACTTGTGGTTGTTAGTCCCGCAGTATCAACCGTGAAGTCAGGGTATAAAGTAATGGCCCCAACTTTATATTGTGTTAGTTTCTCTTTGGCAATAGCCGGACGTAAACTGATCTCAAGGTCTGCCAATGGATGTGCTTTCCGCTCGCGAACTTGTTGGAAAATCTGCAATTGCTCCATTGGATCAGCAACAGGTTTTAGTAATGCAAGGTCAAGTGTGTCCCAAATCCCCACTAAATCGTCCCGGGTCAGGCGTAGATAGCCATTGTTCCTATAATGATCAATCAATCGGTCCAGTTCTTCGCCAATAATGCCTTTGGCAAAGGGAGAACCCGCTTTGATCTTAGCGTCAGCTAAATGTGCGGTGGTTAATTGTTGCAGCGAACTGTCTTGGAGATGATATCTAATAGTATCCAGCAAGAACGGGCTTCCGGGACTAATGTAAAAATTTATAGTAGTACGAAGTTGTTTTTTATTGACCATGGTAAGGGTAGTATCATACCAAACCTGATTTCTAAAATATCCAAGTGAGTTGAGTAGGGCATGCATAAAACCTACTGATCGATTCGAGTAGCCAGTATCGTAAATAGGAGGTTTTCTTAGTGTGTGGTAAAAAAGTT
The DNA here is from genome assembly GCA_016868475.1 of Bacteroidota bacterium. Lineage (GTDB taxonomy): Bacteria > Bacteroidota > Bacteroidia > Chitinophagales > Chitinophagaceae > JJ008. Next base: position 49,559 of record VGGU01000004.1, on the reverse strand, counting down.
TAGCCACTGTTCTGGAATGAAGGCTATCGTCTAATTGGTCTTTTAGTCTATTTTGCAACCACTCTCTCTGTTCTTTTGGAACACTGCCATCAACTTTTATAGTAGTTTTGAACACAAAGGGTTTTCCTATAGGATAGTTTCGTGGAATAGTTCCACAAGCGTAAAGGAGAAAACTGATTAATAACAGAAGTAATACCGGAAAACGAATAAAAGATGAAATAAACCGGTGTAGTTGCTTCACAATGTGCCAGAATTATGATTACAAAATCAGTAGTCAAAGATATTCAAAGTTTAGCCGGTAAAAAATACAGGGATCAAGCAGGTCTTTTTCTTGCAGAAGGGCCAAAGCTTGTGGAAGAATTACTGCGTGATTGTCCACGTGCCATTAAGAAAATATTTGCACTTGAAAGTTGGATTCAGCAAAACCAACAAATTGATCCGACAATTCATCTTACCCGTGTAAATGCGGCAGAGTTAAAGCGGCTTTCTCAATTGATCACTCCGCATGAGGTGGTTGCCGTAGTAGCTAAATTTCCACAAACACCCTTGCAAGAGGGAACTGGATTAACTATTGTATGCTGTGGGATTCAAGACCCTGGAAATTTTGGTACCATATTGCGCACAGCCGATTGGTTTGGTGTTAATCAAATTGTTTGTAGTCCAGACACAGTGGATGTATACCATCCCAAAGTGGTTCAGGCTACAATGGGAAGTATAGCCAGGTTAACTGTTCATTTTTTAGAGATAGAGCCTTGGCTGAAAATGCAACAAGTAGCTATTTATGCCGCTGTATTGGATGGCAAACCACTGTATGAAATACCGCGTTCGTCACAAGGAATTTTGTTGATTGGGAATGAGGCAAAAGGAGTTCCAGTCTCTTTGCTTTCTGCAAATCAGATTACGGGAGTTACTATTCCAAAGGTTGGAGGTGCAGAATCATTGAACGTAGCAGTGGCTACCGGAATTTTACTTTCCTGGTTCAATTAAAACGAATAGCGCGCAGCGGGCTAATTTTTTTTACCAATAGTGTTGGTAGCAATAACACCACTGTACTAATGAGTAGTGTGCCTCCCATTACACCAATTACATGAGTCGGTACAATTTCTATTGCTACGGTATCGATGTAATAAGCGGCTTGATCCAACCGAATAAATGAAGTAAGGTTTTGTATCCATAACAACACTAAAGCAATTATCGTGCCTGCGGCAATTCCTCCAAGAGTTAGTAACACGCCAAATTGAAGAAAAATTTGTTGTATCTGTTGATCAGTAGATCCCATGGCCTTAAGAATGCCAATCATAGGGATGCGTTCTAATACCAAAACCAATAAGCAAGTAAGAAGATTAACCAATGCCACAATGGTCATAAATGCAAGCAGTACATTTCTGGTTACTACTTGCATGTTTAACCAATCAAAGAGCTGAGGCGCCAGATCCTTAGTGGTGAGTACATCCCAGGTAGCAGGGAGAAGATCAGAATCAAATAATTGGTTGGCTGTTTGTACTGCCTGTGAGGGGTCTTTTAAAAAAATCTCATATCCGCCAACCTGACCTGTTTCCCAGCCGGTCATTGGCGCTACCAGATTTAAGTCTGCTAGAGCAAAAAGCCGATCATACTCTTCAATACCTGTCTGATATATGCCCGCTATGATCACTTTGCGAGCCCGAGGGGCTTGTCCGGGCTGGGTAAAGTACAAAACCACAGAATCGCCAGTTTGAATATGTAAGCGATTGGCGTGATAAGCGGAAAGAATAATCTCCCTAGAGAATGATGTTCTTTGGGGCTTAGGCAGTTTCCCGTTTATTAAAAACTGTTTGTATGAATTCCAATGTGAGCCCGTGTCTATTCCTTTTATTAGCACACCCTCCAGTGAGGATTGAGTTTTAAGTAATGCATACTGATTCACAAAAGGGTGAATGGAAATCACCCTGGGGTCTTGTTTGATTTTTTTTTCAAGGATTTCATTTCTAAGCAGCGGAATTTCTCTAACTCCCACTGCTTTGTCGACTTGTTTTTCTTGAATGCGCATATGGCCCCAAAATCCAACGATCTTATTCTCGATGGCCTTTTGAAAACCCGTAGCCAATGCCAGGGTAATAATCATAATGGCAACACTCAGGGTCGTGGCTATAAATGATAGACGAAGAATAAACCCGGAAAAACTTTTCTGTTTGCTTTGGGCAATTCTGTTGGCTATAAATCGTGCTATTTTCATACTTTGCCCTATGCGGCAGCCCGAATTTACAATCTTCCTCCTTATTTATTGCCTGACTACTTGCATTCCGGCAAATGCGCAAAACCCTGATCACACTTTTAGTAAGTCCATACAAACCGTTAAACTGTACAAAGCAGGGGATCCTCGCAGTTACCCATTAATTGTATTAGGAGACCGCGAGCAATTAGAGTTACATTTTGACGATTTGGATGCTGACATCAAAAACTATTACTATACATTTCAATTATGCAATGCAGATTGGACGCCAGCCAAATTACAACCGTATGATTATTTGCGAGGTTTTCTGACCAATCGGATTAGAAATTACCGACTCTCTTCGCTCTCTCAAATCCGTTATACGCACTACCAGGCCATTCTTCCAGAATCGGGAAGCGAACCCACACGTGCAGGAAATTATTTGTTAAAAGTGTTTTTGAATGACGATACTTCACAATTGGCATTTACAAAAAGAGTGTTGATTGCTTCAAAAAAAACAACTATAAACGCGCAGGTTAAGCAACCTTTTGATGGACAGCTTTTACGAACACACCAGCAACTACAAATTGGTGTAACGCCGTTGCAGGTTTCAGGAAGTGCGTTTTCGCCTACTGATTTACAGGTTTGGGTATTGCAAAACAGAGGCTGGCAATTGGCTCAGGTGCAAAGGACTCCAACACTTTTTCGAAGCAACTATTTTGAGTACACCAATCAGGAGTTCTCATTGTTTCCGGCTGGTCAAGAATGGCGCTGGGTGGATCTGCGCAGTTTTCGGTTACGTAGTGAACGTGTTAGTAGGATAGCGGATAGCGATAGTTCTGCAAGAGTGGATATTTGGGTTAATCCTGATTACCCTCGTGAAGGCAAAATGAGTTTATTGAATCGCGACATTAATGGTGCCTATATCGTGGAAAGTAGGGATAATTCAAATGCTCAGTTACAAGGGGAATATGCGTGGGTGCACTTTAGTTTTATACTCAGAGGCGGACGTGCCATTCCGGGCAAGTCAGTTTATTTATACGGCGAGCTCACCAACTATGTACTAGACAGCAACAGTAAAATGACATATGACCCTGTTAGTGGGGCATATAAAAAATCCTGTTTTCTAAAACAAGGATACTATAATTATCAGTATTTATCCTCCGATGAGAAGGATCCAAACTCAAGGCCTGCTACTCATTTAACGGAAGGTGATTATTGGGGCACAGAAAACGAATACCTGGTGTTGGTCTATTATAGATCAGTTGGTGCCAGAGCTGACGAATTGATAGGGCACGCTTGGGTTCGCTCTGCATTTCAGCAATGAGGGAATATTCATTAATTTTGCATCGGCAGGTCTTACACGACCAGCTCCTGCTGAACCCTCCCAGGGCCGGAAGGCAGCAAGAGTAAGTGGTTGAGCGGTGCGATGTAATAAGCCTGCCTTTTTTTATTTAATCCTATTAATCATCTATATGAAATTCTTCATCGACACAGCCAATCTTGCTCAAATTAAAGAAGCCAATGAGTTAGGAATTCTTGATGGCGTAACCACTAATCCTTCTCTAATGGCAAAAGAGGGAATCAAGGGGGAAAAGGCTATCATGGATCATTACCGAACTATTTGTGAAATGGTTGATGGTGATATCAGCGCAGAAGTAATCAGCACTGACTTTGCAGGTATGGTAGAAGAAGGAAAAAAATTAGCGGCCATTCATCCTAATATTGTGGTTAAAGTCCCCATGATCAAAGATGGCATCAAAGCCATTAAGTGGTTTACGGATAATGGAATCAGGACTAATTGTACGTTGGTGTTTTCTGCAGGGCAAGCCATATTAGCAGCCAAAGCAGGTGCCACCTACTTGTCTCCTTTTTTGGGCCGTTTAGATGACAGTAGTTGGGATGGTGTTGAGTTGATTGCACAAATTGCGCAGATCTATGGGGTTCAAGGATTCAAAACGCAAATTCTCGCTGCCTCCATTCGTACACCATTGCATATAGTAAAATGCGCTGAGGCGGGTGCAGACGTTTGTACATGTCCCCTTGATTCTATTTTAGGTTTATTAAAGCATCCGCTTACTGATATTGGACTTGCAAAATTCTTAGAAGATGCTAAGAAAACTATGGGCTAATGAAATTGTTGCAAAATAGTTGCAGGCAGTTGCTTGGATTGACCCTTTTACTTGTCCTGGGTCATCTTATTGGTTATAGCCAATCCACTAATTCCGTTCATCGTAAAGCTATTTTAGTTGATACGCACAATGATTGTTTAAGCGAACAGGTGTTGGGAGGAAGGGATATTAGCCAGCTGCTAACAGCCGGACATAGTGATTATGTGCGATGGAAACGCGGAGGTGTTGATATCCAGTTCTTCTCTGTTTTTACTGGAGAAACGCCACGAAAAAAAGAAGGATTTTATCAGGACGCTCTTCAGGAAATTGATTCCTTGCATAGAATCATCTTGCGTCATCCTGATAAATTTGATTTTGCGATTGGTTATAAGCAGGCGCGCAAGAAGGTTCACCGTAATAAAGTTGTGGCAATGATTGGAGTGGAAGGTGGCCACATGATTGAATCAGATCTATCTAAGTTGGACTCGCTGATTGCAAAAGGTATGTCTTACATGACACTGACTTGGAACAATAGTCATGATTGGGCTACTAGTGCCATGGATGAATCCGGAGCTGGTAAACCGCTTTCCACAAAAGGGCTTACTGAGTTTGGGAAACAAGTAGTGAAAAGGATGAATGAGGAAGGTGTTATTGTTGACCTCTCGCATGTAGGGGAAAAAACTTTTTATGATGTATTGGAGGTAACCACCAAACCTGTACTCTTAACACACAGTTCTGTTTGGTCACTTTGTCCTGTATTTCGTAATGCAAAGGATCAGCAGATTCAAGCAGTGGCTAAAAATGGAGGAGTAATTTGTATTAATTTCTATCCGGCATTTATCAGCAAAGCCTTTGTTGACGCAAAAAAATATTGGGAGGGGCATGGGAAAGATTCTATGCTTACTGCATTACAACAATTACCTGCCTATCGTGATGATGCCGTACTGCTTTCCAAGCAAGTGAATAGCCTGGTGCAACAAGAATTAAGTAAGCATTTACCTGGAATAAAAGAAGTGGTTGACCATATTGACTATGTGGTCAACTTAGTTGGAGTGAATCATGTTGGTATTGGTGCCGATTATGATGGCATTGGCTTTGTTCCCAATGGCTTGGAGGATGTAAGCACCTATCCGCAAATAACTGCAGCATTAAAACGCCGAGGTTATTCCAATCAGGCATTGAAAAAAATCCTCGGCGGCAATGTATTGCGTGTGCTAAAGGCTAACAAGCCTTAGCGAAGGAAAAGCATTTCGCGGTACTTTGGCAAACCCCACTCATTATCGTCTACCAACAATTCCAGTTTGTCAACATGGTAGCGAATATCATCAAAGAAGGCATCTTTGACCTTTGTTTGATAACCAATTGCTTTATCACGTGTGTTGTCCATATTGTTACAAGCCTTGCGGGCAGCGGTCATTTTTTCAACTGCATCACTGACTTGGCTAATATGCGTAGAGATCTTCTCTAATATTTCTTGTTGCTTTTTATAACTTTTTTCAGTCAGTCCTGCCTCTTTCAATCCTTTTACGTTACTAGCCAGTGTATTTTGAAAGCGTATGGCTGAAGGTAAAACTTGACTGGAAGCTATTTCTGCCATGATGCGGCTTTCAATCTGCACTTTTTTAATGTACTTCTCTAGTTCAATCTCATGACGTGCTTCCAACTCCTGGTGTGTGTAAATGCCATTGTCCTCAAATAAGGACATTGCCTTTTTTGTAACCATGGCATCAAGCGCTAATGGAGTTGTTTTCACATTTTGCAAACCTCTTTTAGCAGCTTCTTTTTCCCATGCTTGACTGTAGCCGTCTCCTTCAAACAACACTTTTTCGCTCTTGACTATATACTCACGTATGACGTGCATGATTGCGATCTCTTTCTTTTCTCCTTTTTCTATAAGTGCATCAACTTCGGATTTAAATTGTTTTAACGTAGCGGCCATGATGGTATTCAGCACCGTCATGGGATTGGCACAATTGGCTGATGAACCTACAGCACGAAACTCAAATTTGTTTCCCGTAAAGGCAAAGGGCGAAGTGCGGTTTCTGTCAGTGTTATCCATGAGTAACTCAGGGATGCTCTTATGGATATCAATTTTAAGTAAGCTTTCGTCTGTTTCGTCCATTTTGGAAGTTACCCGCTCCTTTACATCAGTTAATACTTTGCTTAAATACTGGCCAATAAACACAGAGATGATTGCGGGAGGAGCCTCGTTGGCTCCTAATCGATGGTCATTAGGCGCAGAGGCAATAGAAGCGCGTAATACATCTGCGTAATCATGCACTGCTTTGATGGCGTTTACAAAAAATGTAAGAAACATGAGATTGGTCTTTGGCGTTTTCCCAGGAGCCAGAAGATTTACTCCTGTGTCGGTTGCCAAACTCCAGTTATTATGCTTTCCACTTCCATTGATGCTTGCAAATGGTTTTTCATGAAGAAGTACGCGAAGGTTATGACGACGAGCAACTCTATCCATCACATCCATTAATAGAGAATTGTGATCCACCGCTACACTCACTTCTTCATAGATAGGGGCGCACTCAAATTGTGCTGGGGCTACTTCATTATGACGGGTCCTCAGTGGGATCCCCAATTTGTAAGACTCATTTTCAAAGTCACGCATATAAGCGTAAATACGCTCCGGAATAGAACCAAAGTAATGATCTTCCAGTTGTTGATTTTTTGCAGAACTGTTTCCAAACACCGTACGACCCGTCATGACCAAATCTGGACGCGCATTATAGAAAGCCTCGTCAATAACAAAATACTCTTGTTCCCAACCCAGCGTAACGTTTACTTTATTTATGTTTTTATCAAAGTAATTGCAAACCTCTGTTGCCGCTTTGCTGAGCGCTTCAGTAGCTTTTAATAATGGGGCTTTGTAGTCAAGAGATTCTCCGGTATAGGAAACAAAGATTGTAGGAACGCAAAGGGTTTTGCCATTCCCAATCTCTATCACAAAGGGAGGAGAGGAGGGGTCCCATGCCGTGTAGCCGCGTGCTTCAAATGTGGCACGCAAACCACCACTTGGAAATGAAGAAGCATCAGGTTCTTGTTGTATTAGTGCAGCCCCATCAAATTCTTCTATGGCCGTGCCATCGCTTTTAAGCGTAAAGAACGAGTCGTGTTTTTCTGCTGTTGTTCCGGTAAGGGGCTGAAACCAGTGTGTAAAATGTGTTACTCCTTTTGTTTCTGCCCAAGCACGCATGCCATTAGCAATCTGACTGGCCATAGTGCGATCTATTTTCATACTAGCCTTAATGGAAGCTTTTAAACTCTTGAAAGCCTCGTCGCTCAGAAATTCTCTGGCAACCTGCATAGTGAAAACGTTTGAGGCAAATAAACTTGTGGTTTTACTAGGCAAACCAAGTTCAACCTTTTTATTGCGGCTGAGATTTTCCAAAGCTTGAAATCTAATTGACATTTTTTCTAAATTTTCAACAAAGCAATTATTTTTCAGTAGTTTATCCAAGAAAATTGAATAAATTGTTCATAAAATGTTATTTATTTCGGCTTATTGGCAAAATATTGACAGTTTTATCATTAAAATTAAATATTAGTAATTTGTTTAATGTGAAGATTAAAAGAACAACTTTTAATGATAAGTTGAAACTTGTAAAATACCTTTGTAATTCAATTTATTAACCTTCATGGAAGTGACCGTTTCCACGGCAGAGCAGCTTCGTCTGACAGCCGAAGAATTTGAATTAATTTGTAAAAAACTGGGTCGAACTCCCAACTTCAACGAACTCTGCGCTTTCTCAGGAATGTGGAGTGAACATTGTAGTTATAAGAACTCTATTAAATGGCTTAAAACTTTACCACGCGAGGGGGGGAGGATGCTGATAAAGGCTGGAGAAGAAAATGCCGGATTAATGGATATTGGAGATGGGTTGGGATTGGTGTTTAAAATAGAATCACATAATCACCCTTCTGCAATTGAACCCTTTCAAGGAGCGGCTACAGGAGTTGGGGGAATTCATCGTGATATATTTACCATGGGAGCCCGACCTATTGCCGCGTTGAATTCCCTACGATTTGGTTTATTGGAGGACGAAAAAACAAAGCATTTATTAGCTGGAGTTGTACATGGTATTGGCCATTATGGAAATTGTTTTGGCGTACCCACAGTTGGAGGGGAGGTTTATTTTGACAAGTGTTATCATACAAACCCCCTTGTCAACGCCATGAGTGTTGGTGTAGTAAAAGTTGGTCAAACCGTTTCTGCCACTGCGGAAGGCGTTGGAAACCCGGTTTTATTTGTAGGAAGCGCAACAGGAAAAGATGGGATTGGCGGTGCTTCCTTTGCTTCGGCAGACCTAAATGCAGAAAGTGCAAAAGAATTACCTGCGGTACAAGTTGGAGACCCCTTTCAAGAGAAAAAATTATTGGAAGCTTGTTTAGAAGTAATTCAAACAGGCGCAGTGGTTGGTATGCAGGATATGGGCGCTGCCGGAATCATTTGTTCAACAGCAGAAATGAGTGCTAAAGGTGGGGTAGGGATGCGAATAGATCTGGATAAGGTGCCTACACGTCAGCCCAATATGAAAACATGGGAGTTGTTATTGAGCGAAAGTCAGGAAAGAATGCTGCTGGTAGCGCAAAAGGGGAAGGAAGAATTGGTGAAAAAGGTTTTTGAAAAATGGGATCTTCCTTGTGCGGTAATTGGGGAGGTAACAGACGATGGGGTATTGAATTTTTATATGCAGGGCCAATTGGACGCTTCTATTCCTGCACAGGAATTAGTGTTAGGTGGTGGAGCGCCTCAGTATGATAGATCATTTACCACTCCTGCTTATTTGCAAAAGATTGGGCAGTTTGAAATGAGCACAGTCCCTTTGCCGGTTGATATGAAGAAAGCAGCCGAGCAGCTGATAAAAAATCCCACCATTGCATCCAAGAAGTGGATATACAGACAGTATGATAGTATGGTAGGCACTAACAATACTAACACCAATGCTCCTTCAGATGCGGCTGTGGTGTTGGTGAAAGGATCAAAAAAAGGAATTGCCATTACCACAGATTGTAATAGCCGCTATGTAATGGCTGATCCAAAAAAAGGTGCCATGATTGCCGTGAGCGAGGCTGCGCGCAATATAGTTTGTACAGGAGGTGAGCCCCTGGGCGTTACCAATTGTTTGAACTTTGGTAATCCTTACGATCCAGAAGTTTATTTTCAATTCAAAGAAGCCATTTTGGGAATGGGTGAAGCTTGTAGACTTTTCAATACTCCTGTAACTGGTGGAAATGTTAGCTTCTATAACCAGAATCCAGATGGCCCGGTTAATCCAACACCCACTATTGGAATGGTTGGCTTATTGGAAGATGTAGAGAAAAAAATGAGTTTGGATTTTAAAAATGAAGGGGATGAAATTTTCTTGCTTGGCTCAATTCAAAACGATCTGGGATCCTCGGTTTATTTACATGAGGTAGCCGGGCACTCGTTATCTCCAGCTCCCTACTTTAGTGTAGAGGGGGAGCTAGCTCTTCATCAACTGGTAAAATCGCTAATACAAGCAGAGGCTGTTGAAAGTACACATGATTGTAGTGAAGGAGGGCTGTTTGTGGCATTGATGGAAAAATCATTTAATCGCCAATTAGGATTCAGCGTCAGGGGGCCAGAGAAAGCCTCCGATGGTGGACCGCTTAGGACAGATGCTTGCTGGTTTGGTGAATCGCAGAGTCGGGTGGTGGTTTCTGTTTCGCCAAAGCAACGAACTACATTCTTACAACTTACCGCTGATAGTAAAATCCCCGTCACATTGCTGGGAATAACTACCAAAGGTGAAGTAGAATTTGAAGGTCAATACTGGGGCAAGGTGGCGGAATGGAAAAACAAGTACGATTCTGCCATTGAAGAGGTATTGAATAAAGGATAATTCATAACTTTACACGACCTCCTGCACATTCCCCTTTTTTCAAGGCTGATTACTGCCCGTAGGTCACTAAGGGTAAAAAATAATGGAAAAAGAAACATCCATGTCTAAATTCATTTTTGTGACCGGAGGGGTTACCTCCTCACTTGGTAAAGGAATTGTTGCGGCCTCTTTGGCTAAGTTGCTTCAAGCCAGAGGGCTTCGTGTAACCATTCAAAAATTTGATCCCTATATCAATATTGATCCAGGCACATTGAATCCCTATGAACATGGCGAATGTTATGTTACTGAGGATGGTGCTGAAACAGATTTGGATTTGGGGCATTATGAGCGCTTTCTTAACATACACACTACCCAGGCCAATAATGTTACCACCGGCCGTATTTATCAAACTGTTATCAATAAGGAAAGAGAAGGTGCTTTTTTGGGCAAAACGGTACAAGTGGTGCCACATATCACCGATGAGATAAAGCGCAGGATGAAATTGTTGGGACAAACAGGGGAGTACGATATTGTGATTACTGAAATTGGGGGAACTGTAGGTGATATTGAAAGCTTACCATTTATAGAGGCATTGCGACAATTACAGTGGGAGCTGCCTGAAGAAGATACTGTAGTGGTTCATCTGACCTTGATACCTTACCTCAAAGCGGCAAAGGAGTTAAAGACAAAACCTACACAGCACAGTGTGCGTATGTTAAGTGAGGAAGGTGTTCATCCGGATATTATCGTTTGCAGAACGGAGAAACCCTTGAGTCCAGAATTGAAAAGAAAAATTGCACTTTTTTGTAACGTAAAACAAGAGGCAGTTATAGAAGCGGCTGATGCTTCCACTATTTATGAAGTTCCCATTTTGATGATGAGGGAGGGTTTGGACACAATAGTGTTAAAAAAATTGCATTTAACTGGATTGCAACAGCCTGATTTGACTCGTTGGAAAACTTTTCTGGATAAATTAAAATATCCCAAGGCAAAAGTGAATATTGGGTTAATTGGGAAGTACATCGAGTTGCAAGATGCCTATAAATCTATTTTAGAAGCATTTATTCATGCAGGAGCTATTAATGAGTGTCAGGTACAAGTAGTCAATATACATAGTGAGTCGATTACCGCAGGCAATTTGAATGAACAATTGGCTGGATTGGATGGGCTATTGGTTGCGCCAGGATTTGGTCATCGCGGAGTGGAAGGAAAAATTGCTGCTGTTCAATATGCCAGAGTGAATAAGTTGCCTTTTTTTGGAATATGTCTGGGAATGCAGATGGCTGCAATTGAATTTGCTCGCAATGTGCTTGGGCTGAAGGGTGCTAATTCTACGGAAATGAATCCCGAAGCAACGGACCCCGTAATTGATTTAATGGATCAACAAAAGCAAGTAACGGCAAAAGGCGGAACCATGCGATTGGGCGCCTATCCTTGTGTAATTGAAAAAGGCTCTTTGGCCTCTCGAATATATACAAAAGAAAAAATCTCCGAACGTCATCGCCATCGTTGGGAGTTTAACAACAACTATTTAGCTGACTTTGAAAAAGCCGGCATGTTGGCAAGCGGAAAAAATCCTGACACAGGATTAGTGGAGATTATTGAGCTGAACAATCATCCTTTCTTTATTGGTGTTCAGTATCATCCGGAATTAAAGAGTACTGTGGAAGAACCTCAACCCCTCTTTGTTCATTTTATCAAAGCGGCACTCCAACACGCACAGCAACTTCATTCTTAATCAAGGGCCGATGTCATCCCTTATCTTTGTCGGCTCTTATCCCAAATTTGTTTAACCTATGAATTTTGATCGTAATACCGTTCTTGGTTTTGTGCTGCTAGCCGTTTTGTTCTTTGGGTATTTCTACTATACCAATCTGGAACAAGCTGCCTTTAATAAAGCCAAAGCGCGTCAGCAATTTGTGCAGGATTCCATAGCTAATTCAAACCGCCCATTGGTAGACACCATGGCAGCGGCTACTGCTGTTGCCAAAGCAGACAGCATGCTTAGAACATCAGCAGCCGGATACTTTGTAGCGGCAACACAGGGTGTTGAGGAATTGCAAACGGTGGAGAACAATAAAATGAAAGTTGTTTTCACCAACAAGGGGGGACAGGTAAAATCCGTAACATTAAAGGAACACACTCAATTTGGAGAGGCCAAGCCAGTAGACTTGACAGCAACCTCCTTTGCTAATTTTGGGTATGCATTGAACACCGGGCTAAATCGAACAGCGCCTAGTGCTGCATTTTTTTATTCGTTTAAAGGGGTAGAAAAAAAATCGGATGGTACACAAATTATCACTTTTGAGTTAGCCGCTGCAGATTCGGTCTTTGCAGGACGTATCAGACATCAGTATACAGTAAGCCCAGCAGATTATCGCATCAATTTGCAACTTGAATTTGATTCGCCCGAGCAACTATTCACGCAAGGGCAGGTTCCTTTTTTATGGCAATATGAAGCACTAAAGCAGGAATCTGATATAGCCTATGAGAAGCAAAATACCCAAGTGGGTTTTGTTGAAGATGGGGCCTTCGATTATTTTACCATACGAAATCGGAGTTCAGTTGATTTCACAAAACCAGTTGGATGGGTTGGTGTGCGCCAGCGTTTTTTCTTCGCCGCCATGGAAGCTCCTGCCAATTTTACATCGGGTCAATTAAACTGGGTTTTACCCCCGGATTCAACGGGTGCTGTAGTTAAAACTACTGCAGCTATGAAGATGCAGCTTCCTGCTTCTGATAATCCCACCATAGAGCTGAGATTTTATTTTGGTCCAGCCGATTATTCGGTACTTAAGCAATACGACAATGAGTTTGAAAAAATTGTAAACCTCGGGCAAGGCGCCTATACATTTGTTCGTCCGTTAAATAAATATATCATTGTACCCATTTTTGATTTCCTTAAAAACATCTCACTGGGAAATATTGGGTTAGCCATTGCCTTACTGACGCTGGTTATACGAATATTAACCTCTCCCTTAATCTATTCAAGTTATCTCAGCGGTGCTAAAATGAAAGCCTTGCGTCCAGAGATTGCTAAATTGAAGGAGAAGTTTGGAGACGATCAACAAACCATCAGTATGGAGCAGATGAAGCTGTTCCGAGAAGCTGGCGTAAATCCCCTTGGAGGATGTATCCCAGCCCTGCTACAGATTCCTATTTTCTTTGCATTATTCAGTTTCTTCAATGCAGAAATTTCATTACGCGGTGCCGCCTTCCTTTGGGCAAATGATCTTTCTGCCTATGATGCCCCCATACGTTTTGGGTTTTCGATTCCATTGTTTGGAGATCATCTTAGTTTATTCAATTTTTTAGCCACGGCTACCAGCTTTTTAATTTCGATATATAGCATGAGTTTAAGCCCGGATCAAAGCAATCCGATGATGAAGTATATGCCCTATATCTTCCCGGTATTTATGCTCTTTTTCTTCAATAGCTTACCTGCGGCATTGACCTGGTATTATACAGTCTCAAACCTCATTACATTGGGGCTTCAGTTTGTGATACAGCATTACATTATTGACCACGACAAAATCCTCTTGCAAATCCAGGAAAATCGTAAAAAGCCAAAATCAAAATCCAAGTGGCAGGAAAAAATGGAACAAATGCAAGAACAGCAGAAAAAGTTAAAAGAAATGCAGAACAAGTCCAAACGTTGAGTTATTGTTACGGAACAGTAACTTTATGCTAATGTTTCGAGTCCATTTACTTTTATCGCTTTGTATTATTCTCTCAGAAACGTTATCTGCACAGCGAAGATTGACGGAAGCCACTCTTCATTATACGGTTGAGTCTGCTACTGCTGATAGCAGTACACAAGTCCTGCTGCAAGGGGTCAGTTATACCTGCTATATTAAAGGGGTAAATAGCCGTATGGAATTGGAATCTGTCATGGGAAAGGAAAGCACGCTTTTATTAGGAAAAACGGGGCAGGTTGTAATACTTAAAGAACATGGAGCGCAACATTACCTAACCAGACTTAATTCCGTGCAATGGCAACAATTGAATCAGCTGTACGACGATGCTCAGCTGAAGCTCTTGCCTGATACCCTTTTGATCAGTGGCTACCCTTGTAAAAAAGCTCTTTTCCAATTCACTAATGGAACAACACGTGAAGTGTGGTACACTACACAGGTAATTCCCAATTACAGGGAGTTTCAACTTTTTGCAAAAAAAATTCCAGGACTTCTGGTGCAATACGAAGCTACTTTTGGCAAGACCCCTGTTTTATTTAAATTAAAAGAAGTTAATTACAACCCGGTACAGGCAGCTTTGTTTGATGTTCCCGAAAAGGGGTTCCGAATTCTAAAATGGGAGCAAGGAGAAAACGTAAACAACAATTAGTGAGAGCGGAGGCTCTGATTACCCAACTGAATCTTAACCTTATTAATCAGTGTTGTTTTGCGCAAAGGAATCGATAATTCGTAATTTCCTTTTCTGGTAACTACGTCTGTGTTTACTTGAATCACACGGGGGGTGGTATTTTCTAAAACAAGATTTCCTCTGAATGTATAGCCGGATTTTAAAGAGAAGCTGCCATTGTAACTGATCACTTTAGCAGAAAGTAATTTTTTTCCGGCAGAGGCAGCCCTTTTTTTACCTAAGCCAAGAGAAGCAAATGAGTTAACCACAATCAAAGTGGCCAAACTCAGCAACATTGTTTTTAGAACAACCTCTTTAGCTATGTGAATAGATTTAAGCATCTGCTTAACAAATGTATAAAAATTGGTTAATATTTTCAATTATTCATTTTTTCAAACCATTAACAGGTGGGGATAAAATGGCTGATTTTTGGTATGTTTATTGCTTAATTTGTTGAATACAAACCATTAAACATGGGTGCCGCTGCTAATGAAAATGATCGGGATGAGTTAAAAGAGTGGCTTAGGCAATATGAGCTTTTGCAAGAGGGGGGAGTGCACTCCTTCCTGGAGGAGGAGGCCTTTGAGCGGGTAATTGAGTATTTTCAACAGAACCAATTACCGGATAAAGCCATAGAAGCAGCCATGCTGGCCGTGGAACGATACCCGTACTCCTCTACTTTATTGATCAGGAAGGCAGATGTGCTGGTGGTGCATCGCAGGTATAATGAGGCCCTGCGTATATTAGACCAGGCAGAAATATTAGATAGTAGGGATATCAACATTTTTATATTAAGAACAGATGCTTACTTGGCATTGGATAAACCAGAAAAAGCAGTTGCGCTATTAGAAAAAGCATTGGAACAATTTGATGGAGAAGAAAAAGTTGAATTATTATTTGAGTTGGCTGATGTGTATGACGATTACGAAGATTTTGATAAGGTCTTTGACTGTTTGAGAGAAGTGCTGACTGTAGACCCTCTAAATGAGGAAGCCTTGTATAAAATTTGTTTTTGGACTGATTTTACGGGGAGAAACGAAGAAGGAATTCGATTACATCAGCAAATCATTGATGAGCATCCATTTAGTGAATTAGCTTGGTTTAACCTGGGTGCCGCATATCAGGGCTTAAAGCTTTATGAAAAGGCCATTGATGCGTATAAGTACACGATAGCTATTGAGGATAAGTTTGATTACGCCTATCGCAACTTGGGAGATGCTTATATTCGACTTCATCGATATAAAGATGCCATTGAGGCCCTGGAAAAGGTGCATGAGCTGGCAAAACCCGAAGATGTGATCTATGAGGCAATTGGGTACTGCTATGAAAAACTCAAACAGCCGGCAATAGCTCGCTTGCAATATCGAAAGGCCTCCCATTTACGAAAGGACGATAGTCGGTTATTCTACAAAATTGCCTGTACTTATTATACAGAAGGGCAGTGGAGTGCTGCCTATAAGCAGGTGGAAGTGGCTTTGCGCATGTTCCGTAATGATTACGATTTTCAACTTTTGGCTGGTCAATGCTGCGAGCAACTTTCGCGTATCCAAGAGGCCATTGAACATTATTTGCTTGCGCTGAAGGCAAAACCAAAAAAAACAGGCGGTTGGGAATCTTTAATCCATTGTTTATATGGCGAAAAAGCATGGGAAGAAGCTTTGCAACAAGCTGATCTTGCCTTGAGGGCTACAAAGGGTAAGATTGTTTTTTTGTATTATAAAGCAGCGGTACTTTTCGGAGCGGAGAGAAACAAAGAGGCGCTTGTGCAATTGGAAGAAGCATTGGAAAAAGATCCCCGCCAAGTAAAAAAAATACTTTCATTAAGGCCAGCCATCTTGCAGCTTTCACAGGTGGTAGATTTATTGGCAAAATTCAAGCGCAAGCGCAGATAAGGCAGTTAGAATGTTTCCTTGTAATTTTGTGACTTCAATTCCCATTAATACAATACTATGAATTTTGAATTGAGTCAAATGCCAAACCGATTGGCTAAACCCCGCCAAGCTGGACTAACCATGGTGATGGATAAGGGACTTAGCACAGAAGAAGCTAAAAACTTTATCAGTGTTTCTTATCCACATGTAGATATTGTAAAACTTGGCTTTGGTACTTCTTATGTATCTCCAAATCTTCGTGAAAAGATTGAGCTATATCTATCTTATCAAATCCCTGTTTATTTTGGCGGCACGCTGTTCGAAGCCTTTGTGATTCGTAATCAGTTTGAAGGCTATGTACGTCTTTGTGAGGAGTATGGAATCAGTTACATGGAGGTTAGTGACGGTTCTATCACTATTCCGCATACCGAAAAGTGTGGCTATATAGAAAAACTTACCAAACATGGAACCGTGTTGAGTGAAGTGGGTAGCAAGGATGCCACTCACATTATTCCTCCGTATAAATGGATTGAATTAATGCGGGCAGAATTGAGTGCAGGTTCTCGCTATGTGATTGCAGAAGCAAGAGAGGCTGGAAATGTAGGAATTTACAGAGGTAGCGGTGAAGTGCGGGAAGGACTGGTGCAAGAAATTCTGACACAAATTCCCGGTGATCAAATTATTTGGGAAGCTCCACAAAAAGCACAGCAACTTTATTTTATTGAATTACTTGGCTGTAATGTCAATCTTGGAAATATTGCCCCCACAGAGGTCATTCCGTTAGAGGCCATGCGTATAGGCTTGCGTGGAGATACTTTTCATTTTTATCTAGACAAAAAATAAAAAGAGCATGCCACTCTTTGGTCTGATTGGCCAACCCTTGACGCATTCATTCTCGGCATCATATTTTGCTGAAAAGTTTGATCGGGAAAAAAGAGACGATTGCAACTATCAACTTTTTCCTCTCGAAAAGATTGAGGATCTTCCCGCATTATTAGCCTCTCATCCCTCGCTGATAGGACTCAATGTTACCATTCCGTACAAAGAAGCGGTATTGCCTTACTTGGAGGCATCTTTCATACCTGCAGGCCTTGATGCCTGCAATTGTATTTATATCAACAATGGCAAATGTGAGGGGTACAATACTGACTACATTGGCTTTGAGAAGTCCTTATTGCCGCTTCTGCAACCACGCATACAAGCAGCAATGATTTTTGGCAACGGTGGAGCTGCCAAGGCAGTGCGATATGTTTTAAAAAAAATCGGAATCCCGTATACAGTAGTAGGACGAACGGAAACGCTAGGCATTGACAAGACATATTACTCACTTACTGCATCAGACATACAGGCTCATCAGCTATTAATCAACACCACACCATTGGGAACCTATCCTGCAGTAACGGGTTATCCTCCTATTCCTTATGAAGCAGTAGGCGCGGGCCACACCCTTTACGATTTGGTATATAATCCTTCGATCACTGCTTTTTTAAAGGCAGGAGAGGAGAGAGGCGCCAGAATAAAAAATGGAATAGAGTTATTGCAAATCCAGGCTGAGGAAAGTTGGAAAATTTGGAATCAAACCGATAAACGCTGAAGCGTTCGCTCCGGAAGACTTGTTACTTTTTTGTTTTTGTAGTCATAACAAATCATAGTAGTTAACACTATTGCGGCAAGAATTGGCTGGGCCGCTGCTTTTTCTATCTTATACAGCAGATCAAATCCTTTGCTGGTAAAATGCATGGCTTGTACGGCAACAGTTAATTGATCACCAAAAAATAATTCGCTTCTTATTTCCAGACTTGCTTTGGTTAGCATAAGTGATGTGTTATCCAGTTCCATTTCGGTATACCCATACTGTTGCAAAAAATGTAGTCTGGCTTCATGCGCATAAACCAACAATTTATCATTGCCTACATGACCTCCATAATTAATATCGGTGATCCGGACCGGAAACTGATAGGTAAATTGAAAGGTTGTTGGAAGCAATTGTTTCAATGAGGGCATAAGTTATTTTTTTTGATTGAGGTAGCTGATCAGTTTCTCTACTGCTTTTTTACGGTGACTGTATTTACTTTTCTCCTCCATTGTCATAGCAGCAAAACTTTTTGTGGCACCGGTGGGTATAAAGATAGGGTCATACCCAAAGCCATTGCTCCCGGTACTTTCCCAATCTATATTGCCCTCACAAATCCCTTCGAACTGGTGTTCGGTTCCGTTTTCTATTAGTGAAATCACTGTTCTAAATCTTGCCTTTCTGTTTTGTTGAGAGGCTAATTCTCCCAAGAGTTTATCATTGTTTTTTTCTGCATGCCCATGTTCTCCGGCATAACGCGCGCTCTTTACACCTGGAGCACCACCCAACGCGGCTACTTCAAGGCCGGTATCCTCGCTAAAGCAATCTGCATGTATCAGGTTATATACAGTGGTTGATTTTTCTCGGGCATTTTCCTCCAATGTATCATGTGGCTCAGGAATATCAATTTCAAGTCCCAGTTCCAGGAGTGTACAAATTTTAAACCTTGCTCCCAGAATGGCATTTAGTTCAGTTGCCTTATGTTGGTTATTTGTGGCAAATACCAAACGACGTGTTTCGCTAGACATCGAAGTATTTTTTTAACGATTGCCAAAGTTGCTCTCTGTCTGGTTTAGAAGATTCTATTAGTTGAAGAGCGGGGGCTTGTAAAAAAACTACAGATTCTAATTTTTGCAATTGGTAATTGGGAAAATCAATGGGGAGCTGCAATTGAGCGGGTGTTACCCCAAACAGCAATATAAGTTTGGAAGGAAAAGTTGATTGCAATGTCCGGTAAGTTTCAGCTGGATGCTTGGCGTAATTGACCAAGGCTATGTCTTCTACGGTGCGCAAACAGGCATTCAGAATTTTGGTGAGGTAAGTTAGTTGAGGATCCTGGAGAAATACTGCATTGGGTTCGTTCACTATTACCAGTATATTACTTTTATGTTTTCCCAGAAACCTGGGTTGCGTTGGAGGATCTTCTTCCACCTCTTTTCTATTAGCCGGTTTATTACTGTTATTCTCCCCAATCAGTTTGGTATCGTAAAGCGTTGCTATTAAGTCGGGTGTAAGCTGTAGATGATTGAGCGACATGGCAGGGTAAAAATATACTAATGAGTGTTAGCTTTTTTTATTTTCTTTGCCCCGTAAATTTATGTGAAATATGACTACATCGCTGAGTATTCCCATTGTACCTATTGCACAGAGCAAATTAAAAGGGTTGTCATTGGAAAATCTTCCTTTTGGTAAGTACTTTACTGATCACATGTTGGAGGCTGATTATGTTAATGGAAAATGGACTTCAATTGCCATTCGTCCCTATGCCTCTTTGTCGCTGGCTCCATCTATGGCAGCAATACATTATGGTCAGGCTATTTTTGAGGGGATAAAAGCCTATAAGGATCAACAGTCCAAACCATTTATTTTTCGTCCGCATGATAATTTTGTTCGTTTCAACTTATCTGCTGAGCGCATGCAAATGCCTACGGTTCCCGATGAGATTTTTATGGAGGGTATGATGCAATTAGTAAAGTTGGACCAAGACTGGATTCCTACCATTTCTGACCACTCTTTATATATACGTCCTTTTATGTTTTCTACGGATGAGCTGCTTGGCGTGCGTCCATCGGATTCGTATAAGTTCATGATCATTCTCAGCCCTACAGGTCCGTATTACAGTGCTCCCATGCGAATTTGGGTGGAAGAAAAATATGTTAGAGCAGTAAGCGGTGGAGTAGGGTATGCAAAGGCTGCGGGTAACTATGGTGGGGCTATGTATGCTACTGCACAAGCCAAACTAAGGGGATATGATCAAGTATTGTGGACTGACCCCTATGAGCATAAATATGTGCAAGAGTGTGGCACCATGAATGTTTTTTTTATCATTGGGAACAAAGCCATAACACCTGGATTGGAAGAAGGAACTATTTTGGGTGGCGTTACCCGGATGAGCGCCATGACCTTGTTAGAAGAAATGGGTCTTACGATGGAAGAAAGAAAGTTGGGCATGGATGAAATACTTGATGCTTATAAATCAGGAGAACTTCGTGAAGTTTTTGGAACTGGCACAGCAGCAACCGTTTCCTTAATCAAAGAACTGCATTACAAAGATGAGACCCTGCAATTTGATCTTGATAAGTGGGAAGTAGCTCCTGCACTAAAGGAAAAACTATCTGCTATCAGGGAGGGCAAGACCGCGGATACCCATGGTTGGATGATTCCGGTTATTTAAGTTCAATTTGTATAAGTATATTCGGTGTTCAATCGTAAACACCTACACTTGACTGCTCGTTATTACTGGCTGACAATTATATTACTGCTACAACTAGCTGATGCCGTTGCTCAGTTTACTCCCATTCCATTAGCAGGATTTTCGCAAGATGTTATTGCCGAAGCTGGCCCAAATCCATTAGTGACTACTACCATGGAAATAGATGGGTTGACTACTTCAAATAAAGTGATGTACAGTGCAGCGTTTGCAGGGTTTGCTTCAATAGCAGGTGGTTTGCCTGATAATGGCACTATAACAAATGCAGGAGATACTTATCAATTAGCTTCTTACACGGGAAATAATGCACTGTTTGTAAAACGCAATCAAACATTTGAATTGACGGTTACTGCTCCCGGGCCATATGCAAAAATTCGCCTATTGGCTTTTTCAGCAGAGCAAGCAAGTACTATCAATGTGGGGTTGGGTTTTTCTGATGGTTCATTTTCTCCTTATTTGACCAATTATGTTTTGGCCGATTGGTTTAACGGATCTGCTAATATAGTTTCACAGGGATTTGGTCGTGTAGTCAGAACTGCAAACGGACCTTTTGTAGCTGATGGAATTAGTTCTAATAATCCACGCTTTTACTACATAGAAATTGTGGTAAACTGTTTAGATCGTGTCAAGCAATTACAAAAAATCAGAATAAGCAACGTTTCTACAGGGTCAAATGCTCCATTTCCGAATGCAGTGATCATGGGGGCGTCGGGTATTACATTTTCGCAATCCATTACCCCAACCATTACAGCTGCTGATTGTAACGGACCTAATGGGAGCATTGCATTGAATGTTACTGGCACAACAGGGCCCTACAATTATGCTTGGAATACAACACCAACGCAGAGTTCTCCTACTGCTTCCAACCTGCCTCCAGGTAATTACACCTGCACTATCACGGATTTAGCCGGCTGCGCCACTTTGTTTAATGGAACTATTGCTTTGAACAATAATGCAACAATCACAGCAACTGCTTCTCCTGCTTTAATCTGCGTTGGAGGCTCTACACAGTTAGGCATTAATGCAGGAACCGGTGTGCTCACTGATTTTACCTGGACTCCCGGAAATCTAACAGGGCCCACCCAAACTGTTTCTCCTGTCGCTACTACCACATACATAGTTTCCGCAACAAATTCATTGGGGTGTACTGCAGCTTCTCAAATTACTGTGCAGGTGCAAAATAAACCTGCAGCCCCTGTTGTGGATCCAGTATCCGTTTGCAGCGGAGGTGCTGCGGTATTAAGCGTAAATACGCCTTCTGCTGCCTTAACGTATAGTTGGTTTTCTGCCCCAACTGGGGGAACCGCTATTCACACTGGTAATTCCTATTCTTTAACCTCAGTTACAGCGCCCGCTACTTATTACGTAGAAGCTGTTAACGCTGCTGGATGCATAAGTGACACTCGTGCTACAGCAACAGTAATGGTCAATGCTATCCCTGCTGATGCGCAGCTGAATAATGTGAGCGTTTGTCCGGGTTCTGATGTTACACTGCAGGTCCAAAATGTAAACACGGCCACAATTACTTATCGTTGGTATCCCACCGCAACAGGTGGTGCCCCAGTGGCTATTGGGTATAGTTTTTCTTTAGTGGGTGTATCTGCACCTTCAGTTTGGTATGTGGAAGGGTTTAGTACAGCAGGGTGTATTAGTGCCACTCGTACTTCGGTGCAAGTATCGTTGACGCCTCGTTTAGCAACTCCATCGGTTACAGTAACGGCTATTTCTTTTTCGTCCTTGACTTTTTCCTGGGCAGCTATCGCAAATGCTACTGGGTACCAGATAAGCACAAACGGCGGCAGCACATTTTCCACACCCAGTAGTGGAGCTACAGGTCTGACGCATACCATTAACGGATTGCCGGGCAACACTACTGTTGTATTGTTTGTCAGGGCCATAGGGGCAAAAATTTGTGAAACCAGCGCACCTGCGGGTCCTGTGTCGGGTACTACATTGAGCACTAAAGAAATTTTTGTACCCAACGCATTTACGCCAAATAACGACGGCAAAAATGATGTAGTTAAAGTATTTGGGAATTATATCAGCACCATCGATTTTCGAATTTTTAATCAATGGGGGCAATTAATATACCAAACCACTGACCCAACACAAGGATGGGACGGGAAACATAAAGGCAAACTACAGCCCGTGGGAGTCTATGCCTACGTACTAAAAGTGGTGCGTCAGGATGGAACTATAGTAAATAAAAAAGGTTCAATTAATTTAATCCACTAACATGAAAAGAGGTAGCCTGCTATTTTTTCTTTTGTTCAGTGGTCTATGCGAAAGGGCAATAGCCCAAACGGATCCGCATTTCTCACAATTCTATGCCTATCCCTTAGGAATTAATCCAGGTTTGGCGGGTGTCAATGAGGGTGATTTTAGAGCAAATGCTGTATTCCGAACCCAATGGAGCCAGGTAATGACTCCTTTTGTTACAAAAGGACTATCTGCAGATATTGTAACTCCAAAGAATTTAAACTTTGGAATCAACCTGTTGGACCAATCGGCTGGAGATGGAGGATATCATTACCAACATGGGTACCTTACCATTGCGTATAGTGGTGTTCGATTTGGCGAGGGAGATAATCAACAAATTACTTTTGGCATTCAAGTAGGAGCACTTGCCAGAAAATTTGACCCAAGTAATTTTCAATTTGGAGATCAATGGAACTCAATCAGCGGATATGATCCTGGTGTATCCAGCGCGGATCAATTAAAAAGAACTTCCGCCAGTGACTTGGATATTGGAGCGGGGGTCTCCTATGCTGATGCCAGAGAGCTCAGTACCCTGCGTTTTTTTGGTGGCCTTGCAGCTTTCCACTTGAACCGTCCACAGGATCCTTTTGTTACCCAATCCATCGCTCAAAATTTACCCATGCGTATAGTAGCGCACGGAGGTTTTCAATGGGCCCTTACAGAGCGCTTCTCAGTCATTCCTCAATTCTTAGTTACAAAGCAAGGAACAGCCATGGAGCAAATGGCAGGCGTTTCAATCAGAACACCCTTTGCTTCATCAGTTGACTTGGTGGCTGGAATAAATTATCGCATCAACGACGCATTGGTTCCTTATCTGGGTTTAGGTTACCACCAATGGGTTTTTGGAATTGCCTATGATGTGGCCGCTGGACAAATGGGCAAAGCACTCCCGGGGACCAGCAGTTTAGAAGTTTCAGTTTCATATACGGGTAGAAAATCTGGCAGACCAATTCGATACCTGTCGTGCCCCCGCTTTTAGCTATTGTGAATCAACTTCTTGCATTAAAGTTGATTGGCGGGGCTCCTATCAAAAAACAACATTCTTTATTTGGTAGTTCAGCATGTCGTCTTTACCTTTGCTCTCCCAAAAATAAGGGTCTAGAATGCCTACTATTCAACAATTAGTAAGAAAAGGACGCGAAATTATCAAAGCAAAGAGTAAATCAAGAGCGCTTGATCAATGTCCACAACGCCGTGGTGTTTGCACTAGGGTTTATACTACTACTCCAAAAAAACCTAACTCTGCCTTACGCAAAGTGGCAAAAGTTCGTCTTACCAATAAGGTTGAGGTGATTGCCTACATTCCTGGTGAAGGACATAATTTGCAAGAGCACTCAATCGTGTTGATTCGTGGTGGTCGTGTAAAAGATCTTCCTGGAGTTCGTTACCACATCGTGCGTGGATCGTTGGATACTGCCGGTGTAAAAGATCGTAAAAAGAGCCGTTCTAAATACGGTACCAAGAAAGAAAAAGCAAAAAAGTAATTTAAGAATTTTCTAATCGTATAACATCATGCGTAAAGCACAAGCCAAAAAACTTCCCTTAGCTCCTGATCCTCGATTCAACGATAAGCTCGTTACTCGTTTTGTAAACAATCTTATGTGGGAAGGGAAAAAAAGTGGTGCATTCACTATTTTTTATACTGCACTTGAGAAAGTAGCTAAACAAACTACTGAAGATGGATATGAGGTTTGGAAAAAGGCATTAGCCAATGTAGCGCCTGCTGTAGAAGTACGTAGCCGCCGTATTGGAGGAGCAACTTTCCAAATTCCTTCTGAAGTACGTCCTGATCGCCGTATTTCTCTTAGCATGAAATGGCTGATTCGTTATAGCCGCGAGCGAAATGGCCGCAGCATGGCGGATAAGTTAGCTAATGAAATCGTTGCTGCTAGTAAAGGTGAAGGTGCTGCATTTAAAAAGAAAGAAGATACGCACCGTATGGCCGAAGCGAATAAGGCATTTGCGCATTTCCGTATATAATCCCTGTTAATCGTATTAATATTAACCCCGCATCAAGCGGGGTTTTTTTATACATCTCCCTCTGCAAATGACAGGGTTAAGGACAAATGTGTGGTTATTACTTTTCTGCAGAAAACCCCAGCCGTCTCTAACATTTTTCGGGAAGCCATGGCGCTATCCTGTCCATTGTATTTATCAGAAAGATAAATCACTTCCTTAATGCCGGATTGTATTATTGCCTTAGCGCATTCATTGCAAGGGAAAAGCGCAGTGTATATTCTGCAACCATCCAATGTAGTGCCAATATTATTTAAAATGGCGTTTAATTCTGCATGACAGACATAGGCATATTTGGTATTCAGAAATTCGCCCTGCTTATCCCAAGGAAATTCATCATCATTGCAACCAGTGGGAAAACCATTATAGCCCGCGCCTACAATTTTATTCTGTGTATTAACAATACATGCTCCTACTTGAGTGCCTGGATCCTTACTTCTACAGGCGCTCAAAAGGGCTACTCCCATGAAGTACTCATCCCAGCTGATATACGCTTCTCTTTTCTTAGTGGCCAAGTTTTTGTTGCAGGTTTTGATTAATTGCTTCCAAAAATTCTTCCGTATAAAGAAAATGCTCTCCGTGTTTTACTTTGTTGCCATGTATACAAACCGCAAGATCCTTTGTCATTTTCCCTGACTCCACTGTTTCAATACAAACCTGTTCCAGCTTTTCGCAGAAGTCAACCAGTGGGGCATTATTATCAAGTTTACCTCTAAAAGCAAGCCCGCGAGTCCAGGCAAAAATGCTAGCTATTGGATTTGTGCTGGTGGGTTTACCGGCTTGATGATCACGATAATGGCGAGTAACTGTGCCATGTGCCGCTTCGGCTTCCATAGTTTCGCCATCGGGTGTAATTAATACAGATGTCATTAAACCCAGCGATCCGAACCCTTGCGCCACGGTATCACTTTGTACATCGCCATCATAATTTTTACAAGCCCAAACAAAGTTTCCGTTCCACTTTAACGCACTGGCAACCATATCGTCAATCAAGCGATGTTCGTACACGATTCCGGCTGCCTCAAAAGAAGATTTAAATTCTTGGTCATAGATCTCTTGAAAAATATCTTTAAATCGTCCATCATATTTTTTCAGGATCGTGTTTTTTGTGGACAGATAAAGTGGCCATTTTTTACTGAGAGCCATATTGAAACAAGAGCGCGCAAACCCGCGAATACTTTCCTCGGTGTTATACATGGTCATGGCTACTCCGTCTCCTTTGAAGTTATAAACCTCAAGTGTTTGAGGTGCGCTTCCGTCTTCAGGCGTAAAAGTCATGGTCAACTTCCCTTTGCCATGAATGACAGTGTCTGTAGCGCGATATTGGTCGCCAAAAGCATGTCTGCCTACAATAATTGGGGCAGTCCAATTGGTTACCAACCGCGGTACATTGCTAATGACAATGGGTTCTCTAAAAACGGTTCCATCCAATATATTACGGATGGTGCCATTGGGGCTCTTCCACATTTGCTTCAGTGAAAACTCTTTAACACGGGCTTCGTCTGGAGTAATGGTAGCGCATTTGATGCCCACCTTGTATTTTTTTATAGCCTCAGCTGCATCGATGGTTACCTGATCGTTGGTTTGGTCTCTATATTCAATTCCAAGATCAAAGTACTTGATTTCTACATCCAAGTAAGGAGTGATTAATTTGTCTTTGATGAATTTCCAAATGATCCGGGTCATTTCGTCGCCATCTAATTCCACTACCGGATTTTGTACCTTGATTTTTGTTGACATATTCTTTATTCTTTAATTAACTGTTTTTATTGGGGGCGCAATATACCAACATTAGCCCAATGCTACATCCAAGATCATCATAACCAGAAACCCAAAGATAAAGGCCAGTACAGATTGGTCAGTATACCGTTCCCGTTGAGTTTCCGGAATTACTTCCTCCACTACCACAAAAATCATGGCTCCTGCAGCAAAAGCAAGCGCAAATGGCAAAATGGGTTGAACATAGATTACAGCCATTGCCCCGATAACACCAGCAACAGGTTCTACTATGGCAGAAAGTTGGCCATACCAAAAACTCTTAAACCGACTAACACCACTACGACGCAGAGGCATTGAAACGGCAATTCCCTCGGGAAAATTTTGAATACCGATTCCGATTGCCAGGGTGATAGCGCCAGCCAGCGAAGCATTTTCCATTCCCAGCGAAGCTGCGCCAAACAATACGCCCACCGCTAATCCCTCTGGAATATTATGCAGGGTTATGGCCAAAATTAGCAGTGTGGTTTTATGCAATTTTGTTCTAACTCCTTCTGTTTCTTCCAAACCAAAATTGATGTGCAAATGCGGCGTTACTTTATCCAGTATAAAAATAAAAAGGGCTCCAGCTAAAAATCCAACTGCAGCCGGCATCCATATTAAGCCAGGGTACATGGTTGCCGACATCTCAATGGCAGGGTTTAATAAAGACCAGAAACTAGCCGCCACCATTACACCACCAGTAAAGCCTAACATAGGATCAAGTAAAGAGCGGCTCATTGTTTTGAAAAAGAAGACCAATGAAGCGCCCAATGCAGTAACAAACCAGGTGAATGTAGTAGCTAACAATGCCGCCCAAATGGGGCCAATCGAAGATAAAAATTGCTGTAATTGATCCATATTATCAGCTAAGGCGGAGATATGCAAAATTACAAAATTGCTCCAAGAGTAAAAAGATCTCTATTACTAAAAAAGGGGTAAATTGAGTTCAATGATTCGCTGGAGAACTCAACTATTGGGCCTTTTATTTCTCTTTGCAGTTGCTGGCTGCAGCGAGAAGAAAAAAATCCTGCTTTCTGGAGAAGAACCCGTAGCTATCGCTGATTTTATTACTTTTTTTACCCCGCTTACTAAACCACTAACTATTTCGGATACGATATTGACTCAACGTTTTTCGGATTCCTTGTCTATTAGTGTTCCTGTTTTGAAAAACATTGTACCTGATTCTATACTTGGGTCGCTGATCAATAAAAAAGAAAAACCACAATTTCATGCACTTGGTAGCATTGAAGTGCCAGATGCAGAAACGTATACTTTAATCAGGTATACAAGCCGAAGTAAACGCATGGTTTTGGTGCTGGTCTTTGATAAAAAATCAGTTTTCCAGTCGGCAACAACATTCTTTTATCCTTTGCCCAATAAAGACGTTCAGCAATCATTGCTAGTGGATAGAAAATTTTTATTTACGCTGCTTCAACTCAGAAAAAATGCAGATGCCACAATCAGTGAAGGCAAAGCTGTTTATGTTTATAATGAAGCGGCCAAATTCTTCACGTTAATCATGACCGACGCCTTAGAGGATAGGGTAAAGGAACTGATCAACCCGATAGATACCTTAGCCACTATGCGTAAATATTCCGCTGATTACACGCAGGGGAAAATGAATTTAGTGTCAATACGCGACGGGCGAAAACCAGATCGAATCACTTTTTTTATTCATTTTGAAAAAGTAAATGGGGACTGTAGCGGAGAGTTGAAAGGCGAAGCATTTTGGAAGTCCCCGTTCAAAGCAGAATACAGACAGGCGGGAGATCCTTGTATACTACAATTTATTTTCACCAGCCAGGGCGTTCGTTTGCAGGAACGCAGCTGTGGGTCACAACGTGATGCGGGGTGTTTATTTGATGGCTCGTTTACTCGTAAAAAATCTCCGCGTATTGTAAAGAAGAGCTAAATTGCGGCTTCGTGTAAAAAATACGCATTATGAGTTTTTCTCCTTATAAAGTTCCCTTTACCATTCAGGATCAATTCAGTAAAAGTGTTGCTTATTTTTCAATGGAGTTTGCTTTGCATCAGTCATTGAAAATATATAGTGGCGGTCTGGGTTATTTGGCAGGTTCTCACTTAAGAAGCGCCTACGAATTGCAGCAAAACATGGTGGGCACAGGTATACTTTGGAAATTTGGATACTATGATCAAGCTCGCAATCAGGACCAAACCTTAAATGTTACCTGGCATGAAAAAGAATATAGCTTTTTAGAAGACACGGGTATTAAATTTCAAGTAATCATTCATGAGCATCCAGTTTGGGTCAAAGCATTGTATCTAAACCCTTCAACTTTCAAATCAGCTCCATTATTTCTCTTAACTACGGATTTGCCAGAGAATGATTATGTTTCTCAAACAATTACACATCGTCTATACGATGCCAATGTGGCCACTAAAGTGGCTTAGTTTATATTATTAGGGGTAGGGGGAGCTAAATTAATAGACCTATTAGGTATCCAGCCAGAACGATATCATTTTAACGAAGCTCATGCTATTTCTGCTGCATTCTATTTATACAGAAAATTTAATCAAGATCTGGAAGAAGTAAGGAAACGAGTGGTATTCACCACCCATACTCCCGAGGAAGCTGGTAACGAAAAACATGATATTTTTCTCTGCCATCGCATGAGCTATTTCTGCGGATTAACTGTAGAAGAAGTAAAAGCATTGATAGGAGATGATGCAGATATGTTCAATCATTCCTTTGCAGCACTTCGGTTTGCGCGCCTCTCTAATGGAGTTTCAAAATTGCACGGAGAAGTGTCAAGAAAAATTTGGGAAAAACAAGATCAAATCAGTCCAATCATCTCAATTACTAACGCTCAGAATTGGCGATACTGGGCGGATAAGCAATTATATCGGTTCATGGAAGCGGGGGATAATTATGGGATTGATGATAGAAAGCAATATTTGAAGAAAAGGGCTTTTGAGTTGGTGGCTGATCAAACAGGAAAGCTGTTTAATCCCTCCGTCTTTACCATAGTTTGGGCACGACGATTTGCAGGATACAAGCGGGCAGATTTAATTACTACCCATGAAGAACGATTTGCCAAATTGATGTCAAACACTCGGTACCCTGTTCAGCTCATTTGGGCAGGCAAGCCTTATCCAATGGATCATCCAGCTATCAGCGAGTTCAATCAGCTGGTGCATTTAAGCAAATTGCATAAGAACATGGCTGTTTTAATTGGGTACGAACTGACCTTGTCTAAACGCTTAAAACAGGCTGCAGATTGTTGGCTTAACAATCCTCGTGTTCCCCGTGAAGCATCTGGTACCAGTGGGATGACGGCAGCCATGAACGGAGCTGTAAATTTTTCAACTGATGACGGGTGGATTCCAGAATTTATCAATCATGGACATAACGGATTTGTTGTGCCTAAGGCTGATTATGAAAACATGGCAGTTCACGAGCAAGACGAATATGATTTGAACAAACTTTATGATATTTTAGAAAATGAAATTCTTCCTCTCTATTACGACGATTACAACACCTGGCGCCAGGTTATGAAAAATGGCATGCAAGATGTCCGCTTTGCATTCGATAGCAATCGGATGGCAGAGGAGTACTATAAACTGCTTTACGCTTGATAGGATTTCAGAAGGGAATCAAGTGTGGTTGCGTCAGGCACCAAGGTTAATAAACGTTCAATTACACCTTCCACCAATGCATCTGGACAGGAAGCCCCACTAGTTAACAGGATTTGAAGAGGTCTTTTACTCGGTAAAAAATTTACAGTTACTCTTTCAACCTGGGCGTGTATGTCGTAATGGCTTATTGAATTTTCAGTACTGATTTTCTGTGCATTTTCGATGTAATAGGTGGGAAGTTGTAATTCACAGAGTTCAACTAAGTGAGAAGTGTTGGAAGAGTTATATCCACCTACCACAATAGCCAGATCGGCCGGAGTTGATAATAATCCTCGAACAGCCGTTTGATTGTCTAATGTAGCATAACAGAGAGTATCTCGGGTATCAGCAACTAGGTCCTCACAGTTTTCTTTTTCTAAAATTGTTTTTTTCAAAAAATCAGCAATGGCCTGTGTGTCGCTGGCTAGCATAGTGGTTTGATTTACTACGCCGATGCGTTTCAGGTGCTCGATTGGATCAAAGTTTGCTGAGCACTGACTGCTGAAATGATTGAAAAAATCATCCATGGGTCTATTTCCTCGAATAAATTCGGCAAGGAGTTTTGCTTCCTCCATGTCTTTAATAACCATTGCTGGTCCATGTACGGCAGCATGTGAAAAAGTAGCTCTGGTTTCTTCATGAGTTGGTTTACCATGAATAATTACGGTGAAATTTTTCTTAGCAATGGCTTCGCTGCGATTCCAGACTTTCTCAACAAAAGGGCAGGTGGTATTGTATATTTCAGTAGTAATTCCTCGGTTGCGTAGTTGCATTTCAATTTCTAGTGTGGTGCCAAAAGCGGGGATAAGCACAATATCCTCTTTATGCAGTTCTTCAAATGGAATGAGTGTGCGTCCTGATGTGTCTTGTAAAAAGCAAATCCCCCTTGCTTGCAGATCAGCATTTACCTGTGGATTGTGGATCATTTCACTCAGTAAAAAGATGCGTTTGTTGGGATGTTGATCAAGGGTTCGGAAGGCAATTTCAATAGCATTTTCCACACCGTAACAAAATCCAAAATGTCTGGCAACTGAGATTTGAAGTGGCCCAAAGTCGAGCAGTGTAGGGGTGAAGTCCTTTTTCATCCTATCCTGCTCTTTTCGTTTCTTCTTGATCGCACTAATCAGTGGACTACGATAAATGATCGGCACGTCAAAGCTTTTCATGTCGCAAAGATAGGGCCCCTCTTTTTTGTATATTGCTAAAAATAACGCCATGAATTTTCGCTTGTTTGCGTTTTCACTCTTCTTGATGTCTTGCAAGCTTATGCCAAGTCAAGACGATGTATCAGAAAAATCAACCAGTATGAACGGACCATTTCTAACCCCGGATTGGGTAAAGCAAACAACAATTTATGAGGTCAATCTCAGACAATATACTGCTAGCGGCACCATTCTTGCTTTTATGCAAGAACTTCCTCGTTTAAAAGAATTAGGAATTGAAACATTGTGGTTTATGCCGCTTACACCCATTGCTAAACAAAACAGAAAAGGCGGGTTGGGAAGTTATTACGCCTGTTCGGATTATGTTAGTATCAATCCGGAGTTTGGCACGGAAGCAGATTTCAAACAGCTGGTAACAAAAGCGCATGAAATGGGATTTAAGATTATCATTGACTGGGTGGCCAATCATACTGGTTGGGATCATCAATGGACTAAACAATTCCCGGAGTATTACTTGAAGGATACGGCAACGGGTACCTTTAAAATTGCCTCTGGCATGGACGATATCATTGAGTTGGATTTTTCTAACCCAGCGCTACGCCGCGCTATGATCGATGCAATGAAATTTTGGATCACCAATTTTGATATTGATGGATTCCGTTGTGATTTGGCTTTTTGGGTTGAAGTAGAATTTTGGAAAGAAGCCCGTGCAGAATTAGATCAACTAAAACCATTGTTTTGGTTTGGGGAGTACGATCAATTGGAGAGGCCGGAGTATGGTCAGGCATTTGATGCAAGTTATACTTGGACTTGGATGCACCGGGCAAAAGATTATTATCATCAACAATGGTCCATTGATTCCCTATATGCTGTATTAAATGATTACGATAAAGTTGAAAACCCTACACTTAACGTTTGGTTTACTTCCAATCACGATGAAAATAGTTGGAATGGCACCGAGTATCAAAAGTATGGTAAAATGGCTCCTGCGCTAGCCGTGTTTAGTCTAACCTGGAATGGTGTTCCCTTGGTTTATTCGGGGCAAGAGATAGGCAATAGAAAACCTGTACTTTTTTTTGAAAAGGACTTATTCGAAAAAGGGCCTGATGCTGAATATTTGAAATTGTTCTATTCTACATTGATCCAATTGAAAAAAAAGCATCCAGCCCTCAGAGCTGGAGACCCTACTTGTAAAACTTACCGTATAAAAACTACTGCTCCTGACCAGGTGATCGCCTACCTACGAAAACAAGGAGAAAAAGAAGTGTTGGTCATTTTGAACCTGTCCGATAAAAACGATTTACATTTTGACCTGATAGACCCACTGATCAATGGAGTGTATCAAAACACGTTTTCAGGAGCAGCTAATGAGTTCATGCCCGGCACCCCATTTGAAATGCAGGCTTGGGAATATTTAGTTTATCACAAATAGTTATTCCTCCTCTTGAGCAAGCATTACCGGGTACCGATATAGCCCTTCATAGCCGTCGTAGAAACCTTCCAGATTTAAGTTTTCGCTACGCACAGCAGCAATTGCTTTGCTTAACTCATCGATAGTTTTTACTGAAGCGCCATTAACACTGATGATGATAAATTCTTCTTGCATTCTTGTTCTGCTAAGTGGGCCACCTTTCAGAATACGCTTAACCCGAATTCCGCCTTCAGCCTCATTACGCAACGCTACTTTTTTATCGGCATTTTCCAGCTCAGCCCCAAGCAATTCGCCCAATGAGGTTGCTAAGATATTTTCAAAATTACCCTGGTCGGCTTTTAATAATGCAGTGGTGGTGTATTCTTTACCCTCTCTTTTGTAGAGAATTGAAATTTTTTCACCAGCGTTCAATGAAGCAATGGTGCCTTGTAGTTCACTCCAGGATGTAATAGGAACCTCATTTATTTTTTTTATGATGTCTCCTTTTCTTAGCCCTGCTGCTGCAGCAGCACCATCTGGAGCTACCGTGCCTACATAGACGCCATCTGTGGCATTTACATTTCGGCCATCAGACATAATACCCAAATAAGGTCTTTTTACATCTCCGAATTTTATTAGATCGTTTACTATTTTTTTAGCGAGGTTAATTGGAATGGCAAATGAATACCCCGCATAGGTTCCTGTAGGAGCATAAATAGCAGAGTTGATGCCAACCAACTGCCCGTCTGTAGTGATCAAAGCACCACCACTGTTTCCTTGGTTTACGGCGGCATCAGTTTGAATAAAGGATTCAATTGGTGTTTGACTTTGACGTCCGTTTACGCCAATAGATCGGCCCTTTGCACTGACAATGCCAGCAGTTACGGTTGTTTCAAGCGTGAGGGGGTAACCAATGGCTAATACCCATTGCCCCAACTTTACCAGGTCAGAATTTCCATAAATAAGATAGGGGAATCCTGTGCCGTCAATTTTTAATACCGCAATATCACTGCTTGGGTCTTTCCCAATCACTTTTGCTTTATAAGTTTTTTTATTGTTTAAGGTAACATTGATCTCTTCTGCTATGCCGTTTCCTCCGTCAGTAATCACGTGATTGTTGGTTACGATGTAGCCATCGTCGCTAATAAGCACGCCGCTTCCTGACGCACGTTGTTCCGGTTGAATTTGGGGATTATTGAAAAACTGATCAAAAAAATCGTCAAACATTCCTCCCCGGTTGCGAGGCAATTGGTTGGTGATTTTTTTGGCGGGGGTTTTAGTTTTAATATGCACCACTGCCGGAACAGCTGCTTGAGCCGCCTTGGTAAAATCGGTGGCTTCTGCTCCCGGGGCTCCATTGAAAAAACCAGCATAATTAGCCGGAGTTTTTCCATCTGTAGATTGCGCAAATTGGGCAGCATTAGGGTTGGCAAACTTTCCATATAGCCAAACACTGCTAACTGATGTTACTGTACTGATTCCGATGATCAGCAATAATTGTTTCCAATTCATAGGTAGAGAACGATTTGTTGAGCGTGAGCAAATTTTATGCCTGGTTTGCAAAATAACAAACTGTCAGTCTGCTTCACAGGGTAGGGTGCCAGTTTAACATTTCTTTGTTCAAAAAAGTTAAAGTGTTTACTCCGTCTGCATAATCTGCTAAAGAAGGGTGCTGACTTTGCCCAAAGGGTAAATAGTCCCTGCCTACTATAGCTTGAACGTCCGGGTGGCCTTTTAATTCAAGAGCCAAAGCCTCAGCATTATCCACAAACTCGTAATTAAGTTGACTGACAGGAGCAAAACAATTTTTTTCTTCAACCAATAAAATAGAGCCGTTGGTCATATAGTATTGCTTGTTCAGGATGTACAACGCCAAATTGTAGTCGTAATTGTTTTTGTATTTGTGAAAATCCGAAAGCCAATTATATTGCTTAAAAGCTTCTAATAGTGGAATAAAATTGAAATCTGATGGCAGGTAAAGCTTAGTAACATTTCTGCATCCCAAGCCGAAGTAAAGATGAACATCCAAGGCTAATTGTTCTAGTTCTTCTCTGGTTTCATTACCCTGTAAAACTCCAACTGAGGTTTTGTTCTTGCGAATGATATGCGGGTATTTGCTAAAGTAAAAATTGAAGTACCGGGAGGAATTGTTGCTCCCGGTAGCTATATACGCGTTACACCCATTTAAGCGTTCCGCCAATTGATTGGTGGCGTTTAAAGAAGGGGCCCATTCGCAGAGTTTATTTAATAAGTGGGCAAACAAAATCTTATCCTTTGAAGAGAGTTTTATTTGTGCATGATTACCCGTAATAAAAACACAAAGCCAATCATGAAATCCCACCAAAGGGATGTTGCCGGCCATCACCAGTCCCACCAGTTGGGGGTTGGTTTGCTCATCTGGAACTTGCTCAGTGGCTGCCCAATTTGTTAAAGCTTCTTCGGTAAGCCAATTTTTGGCAATAGAAACTATTGCAGTGCTCAAAAAGGAGGGAATGAACCACCCGTTTTCACTCGATGCTCTCTCCTGAGCGGTAAGCCAGTCCGGTTCCTGACTTTGCATATAAGAGCCTAGTCGGGCAAGTAAAGAAATTCGGTCTTGTAGTTTCATGCTGGTCCGTTAAATTTGTAGAACACAAAATTACTCCACAACTAATTACCATTTTATGGCAATAAAGATTACTGAAGAATGTATCAATTGCGGTGCTTGCGAACCAGAATGTCCTAACAATGCCATTTATGAGGGCGGAGTAGAATGGGCCATTGCTGACGGCACTACAGTGAAGGGAAGTTTTGTATTAATGGATGGAACAGCAGTTGAAGCCCAGCAAAAGAACGCACCTATAGCTGAGGATGCTTACTACATTTCTCCGAATAAATGCACTGAGTGTCAGGGTTTCCATGAGGAGCCACAATGCGCAGCTGTTTGTCCGGTTGATTGTTGTATTCCTGACGAACTCTATCGCGAAACTGTAGAGGAGTTGCTTAGTAAGAAAGATAAACTTCATATCTAGTCAGCAACATGTCGCTCATTCATATTGCACTGGTAACAGGTGGCTATTCAGGGGAGTCTGTCATCTCCTATCGGACTGCTCGTACTATCCAGCAACAGCTGGATTCTGCTAAGTATAAAACTTATTGGATTGATATTACTCAAGAAGGGTGGTACTATCAGGATGAAACAGGGCTTCGCTGGCCAGTTGATAAGAATGATTTTACAGTAGCGCTTTCAGACAAGAGGTTGATTTTTGATGTTGCATTCGTGGCTATGCACGGGACACCTGGAGAAGATGGGAAGTTGCCAGGTTACTTTGAAATGATTGGACTACCATACACCAGTTGCAATGCTTTTACTTCTGCCATTACCTTTAATAAAAGAGTGGCAACAGCATTTGCTGGTGCTGCCGGAATTCCGGTAGCAAAATCCGTATTGTTGATTCGCGGTGATGAAATGGATTGGGAAAAAAGTGTATCGTCACTTCAATTACCTGTTTTTGTGAAACCTAATAATGGGGGTTCCAGCATTGGCATGTCTAAAGTGAATCAGCCGGGTACAGTGTTATATCAAGCTATTGAAAAAGCTTTTCAAGAAGATGCTCAGGTTTTAGTTGAGGAAATGATTCCTGGAAGAGAGTTTACTGTTGGAGTGTTCAATGGGGGCGGGACTATCACGGTATTACCAATTACAGAAGTTAGCGCTAACCCTGACATGCCCTTTTTTGATTTTGAGGCAAAATACCAGGGGAAATCAACAGAGATCACGCCTGCAATAATTCCAACTACATGGGCTGATCAACTCATTTCAATGGCTAAGCACGTTTATCAGACTTTTCAATGTAGGGGAGTGGTTCGCATCGACTTTATTTACCACGAAAAGGAACAGCGTCCTTATATGCTTGAACTAAATTCAATACCAGGACAAAGCGAAGCCAGTATCATACCGCAGCAAGTAATAACTATGGGTTGGACCTTAGCTGCATTTTACGATCAATTAGTAACAGATTGCCTAACCAATCAACAGAGGTAGTTATAAGCTATGTTTGATTTTATCACTAAAAGGTCACTAGGAGTAAACATAATTGCGGGGGTTGTGGTGGCTGTTGTTTTGTTCGGACTTTTTTTACTTTCATTGGAATGGCTAACAGACCAACGAAAAATTGCTACTATTCCCTCCTTAGTTGGAAAAAGTTTGGAGGAGGCAAAAAGTATTTTAGACAGCACGGGTTTTGATTGGGAAGTACAGGACTCTGTATACGTTGATTCTATTCCTCCATTACAAATTGTCAAACAATTTCCAGATGCAGATGAAGTGGTAAAAGCCAATCGTACCATTTTACTAATTATACGAAGCGTAGAACCTCCATTGATGGAAATGCCAAATTTGATAGGTTACAGCTTTAGAAATGCAGAAGTGGTTTTAAATACAATGGATTTGCGAGTGAAGGATACATTGTTCAGACCTGATTTTGCCCGAAATGCAGTGCTGGAACAACGTTATAATGGTCAGCAAATAGCCCCTGGAACTAAAATTAAAAAAGGTACTGGTATTACATTGGTGTTAGGAGACGGGGTAGGGAATCAGCCTATATTGGTGCCATCCCTTATTGGTATGAATTTTATAAATGCTAAAACGCTGCTGGATAGTGTAGGCCTTTCTTTCGGGGCAATTGTAGTAGAATCAGGAGTTCAGGACACTGCAGCAGCTTGGATCTTTAAGCAAAGTCCCCAAACCTTGAATGAGGACAAAGTAGCTCAAACGATTCGACCAGGTCAATTGATAGACATTTGGTTGCAGGAAGCTCGCCCGCGCATGGACTCCATTAGGTAGTGGTGATTATCTTTTAATGTTTATGGTTAACAGGTAGTTTCTGCCTGCCATGGGGAAATAGTAGTTCTCGGTTTGAACTGTTCCTCCATAAAAATAACTGAATGTATAACCATTAGGTTCGTACTTGGTATTGGTTAAATTATTGACCTGTGCAATGAACATCAATCTGTACTTTCCTTTTGTTTGTAAAGAATAGTTAATGCGTAAGTCTTGCACAAAAAATGGGTCTAAGGAGCGTTGAATATTTGCTGTGTTGTCCAGGTACTGTCTGCTTACGTATCGTCTAAATAGTGATACTTCTACTTTTTTTACCAGCGTAATGGTTATATACTGATTCGCTATCCATGCAGGAGAAAAGGCGAGAGTAGAGCGGTTGTAAACCTTTTTTATTTGCCCGCCATTGTCATAATCATCAATGTATTCCTCCAGGTTCTTTACTCTATTTTGACTGAACGAAAGATTGCCACCTGTGGTTATCCATTTTTTTATTATATAGGAGGCCTCAAGTTCTACACCAAGTCTTTGACTGTTTGGTACATTGGTTCGGGTGTATGCACCCACGTCATTGATTTTACCAGTTAAAATCAACTGGTTCTTGTATTGCATTGCATAGCAGGTGATGGCCGTATTTAGTCTTGTTGTTTTTCTTTCCAATCCTAGTTCCAGATCGTATAACTTCTCAGGTAATGGTTGCGTGGCAGTTCCTGCCTCAAAATCGTCTCGGCTTGGTTCTTTCGCACCGCTGCTTATAGAAGCATATGCCCTCCATCCTGCTGAGCGATAAGTGACGCCAATTTTTGGGTTAAAGAAAGTATAGTGGTTGTTCACAAAAAGCGAAGGATTGTTTCTAAAACCCTGTATACGATAATTTACTGTTCTTATTTGTAAATCATAGTATAAAAAAACAGCATTACCCACTTTGGTTTGCTGTTTTATATAGAAGGAGCTCTCAGTTTTAGTGGCATTGTTATTATACCAAGTATGCGGAAAATTTGGTCTACTAATAGAAGCCCATATCAATTTTCCATAATGCTTACCTTGATATTGAGCAATCGTGGTTCCTATTGTCCACTCCGTGTTTTTCTTTTGTAGTTGCAACGTGCTGTTATTGCCATAGAAATAGTTGTCTAACCAGAGTTGTCGGATAAAATCCGACTGCTCTACAACTACTCCATTCAGCGTAGGCGGAGTCAAACCATATTTGGTAAATCGTTCCTTGGCTTTATACTGTTCGTAATAACCCTTTCCTCTGGTTAGAAAAAACGCAGTGCTGAATCGATATTGTTTTTTACTATTTTTTTCCCAGTGAAACTGATAATGAGTTTGATGGTAATTATCTGTTTCGTTTTTATATGGTGAACCAGATGCTTCAGTTCCTGCATAATTAATAGTTCTGTTTCCACTTAATAGATCACGTTCACTCACTCCGTACCAGGCTTGATACGTTTTTTCTTTTCCGGAAAAAACATATAGTCGTAATGCCGAATTACTGTCCTTACTGTAACCTGCTCCAAAATAAAATGAACGCAGGTTACTACTTGCTCTGTCAATGAACCCATCGCTCATGATAGAGGAGAGGCGACCTGAAAAATTAAACCCCTTTAATTGACCAGTCCCAAATTGTAAAGTGTGCTTACGGCTTCCAAATGAGCCAATGCTGTTATTAAATTCTAAATACTTTTCTTTTTCGGTCTCTGCCGTACTGATATTAACGCTGGCTCCAAAAGCTCCTGGTCCATTGGATGAAGTCCCCACACCCCGTTGAATCTGTATACTACTGGCAGAAGAGCTAAAGTCTGGCAAGTTTACAAAAAAAGTACCCTGACTTTCCGCATCATTGAATGGAACTCCATTTAAGGTTACGTTAATACGTGTAGCGTCAGTGCCCCTAATTCGCATTCCCGTATATCCGATTCCATTTCCGGCATCTGAGTTAATGACTATGGAGGGTGTATTATTTAGTATAAAAGGAAGATCGGCTCCCTGATTGGCCAATTGAATTTCCTTCTTAGATAAGTTAGTTCTGGTAAATGGAGTGTTTTCCCCGACACGCACGGCACGGACAGCAACTGGAGCTAGTGTATAAAAACTGTCGCTTGGAATACTATCTATTTTGTACAGCCTCTGTGCAAATGA
Source organism: Bacteroidota bacterium (assembly GCA_016868475.1). Taxonomy (GTDB): domain Bacteria; phylum Bacteroidota; class Bacteroidia; order Chitinophagales; family Chitinophagaceae; genus JJ008. The sequence continues at coordinate 9,682 of VGGU01000004.1, read as the reverse complement.
AACTTGGGTGAGTAACAATCCGATGGCAATGAACAACCTCTTCATAGTTTACAATTTAATATGTAGAGGGAATGTAGCGCAGAAGAATAGCTTCGGTTTCTTCCCTTCGCAGGCATTACCCTGACCAGGTTCAACGGGTTTGATCTCAGCAACTGATTATTCAATCAGAAACACCCCGAAAACATGGAGCAACACAATAAACAAATGTGCTGTACTGCACAAACCTACATAAAATAGATGATTGGAGACTTTGTTTGGAAGGGGGGCTAAAAAATTCTATATTTGCACTCCAGATCGCGAAGTAGAGCAGCGGTAGCTCGTTGGGCTCATAACCCAAAGGTCGGGAGTTCGATCCTCCCCTTCGCAACCAAGAGTCCGCCTCAGGCGGACTTTTTAATTGGAATAGGACTCACATGCGTGTTGGATTTGTAAACATATTAGGGTTCCCAAATGCCGGGAAAAGCACCCTCCTCAATGCATTGATGGGAGAAAAGCTAGCTATTGTCTCTTCAAAGGTGCAAACCACCAGACACCGCATTAAAGGAATACTAAGTACTGCTGATTACCAGATTGTGATTTCTGATACGCCGGGTATTATTGAGCCTCAGTATAAGCTGCATGAGCGTATGATGGGAGCTGTGCGAAGTGCATTAGAGGATGGAGACCTGGCTATTCTTTTAGTGGATCTCAAGCAAGATTGGAAGCGCAGTGACCAACTGTTTAGTTCATTAAGATTAAAAGTGCCTGCTATTGTTGTTTTAAATAAAAAGGACTTAGTTGGCAAAGACAAATTGCAAGAGGCCATGCTGTATTTTTCCAAGAAACCTTATTGTAAAAAAGTGGTGGCGATTTCGGCAAAAAATGAAAAAACATCCTTTTTGCTTCAAGAACTATTGCCATTTTTACCAGAAGGCAATCCTTTTTTCGATTCGGATCAAATCAGCGATTTGCAGACGCGTTTTTTTGTAGGAGAAATTATCCGAGGTAAGATTTTTGATACCATGGAGGAAGAGATTCCCTATCACACGGCCGTGATGGTCAGGGAGTTTAAAGAAAAGCCAGGGTTGGTTCGCATTCTTGCTGATATCATTGTAAATAGAGAAACTCAAAAAGGAATTATTCTGGGTCAGCAAGGTGCTACCATAAAAAAAATCGGGTCCGAAGCGCGAAAGGACATCGAAGCATTTTTGCAAGAAAAAGTTTATTTGGAGCTTTTTGTAAAAGTGAGACCTAGATGGCGAGACAATGAATTATTTTTGAACGAATACGGATATTAATATGTCATTTACAGTTGCAATAGTAGGCAGGCCTAATGTTGGAAAAAGCACCTTGTTTAATCGTTTGTTAGAACAACGTAAGGCTATTGTGGACGACATCTCAGGAGTTACCAGAGATCGGCAATACGGGGTAGCTGATTGGAATGGTAAAAATTTTAATGTAATTGATACGGGAGGGTTTGTGCACGGAAGTGAAGATATTTTTGAGCGAGAAATTGCCAAGCAGGTGCTGGTAGCCTTAGAAGAAGCTAATGTGATTTTATTTATGGTTGATGCAGCAACAGGCCGTACTGACCTAGATGACTCAATGGTTGGGCTACTACGAAAAAGCACAAAGCCTGTATTTGTTGTGGTGAACAAAGTGGATAATAACGAGCGATTATTGGAAGCGGCTGAGTTTTACTCCCTTGGACTGGAGCAGGTATTTTTTATTGCTGCAGCAAGTGGAAGTGGCACAGGGGAATTATTGGACGCCATTACTGCATTGATGCCGGCTGAGCTTTCCACCGAGGAAGTCGAAGAAAATAAGCTCCCTAAGATTGCAATTATCGGTCAACCTAATACAGGAAAATCCTCCCTGTTAAATGCATTGATAGGACAGGAGCGAACCATTGTAAGTAATATCGCAGGTACTACACGTGATACAATCCATACGCATTACAATTTATTTCAAAAGGAATTTGTATTAATTGACACGGCAGGCATTCGCCGTAAGGCAAAAGTCCATGAGGACCTGGAATTTTATTCGGTGATCCGTGCAATCAAAGCCATGGATGAAGCGGATGTTTGTTTGTTGCTATTGGATGCAGAAAAGGGCTTAACTGCGCAAGACCTGAATATTTATAGTTTGGCTGTTAAGAAAGGAAAGGGAATTGTGCTATTAGTCAATAAGTGGGATTTAATTGCTAAGGAAACAAACACTGCTATTCAAACCGAAAAAGAACTTAGAAAAAGATTGGCTCCCTTTAACGATGTTCCTATTTTATTTGTGTCTGCTTTAGAAAAAATTCGAATTCACAAAGCCATTGAGGCGGCGCTTCAAGTTTATGCCAGCCGACAGCAAAGGATCCCTACATCTGAGCTGAATGAAAAAATGCTTAAAGCAATCGAGGCCTATCACCCACCGGTGGTGAGGGGATATCCTATAAAGATCAAGTTTATCACGCAGCTACCAACGGTTGTTCCCAGCTTTGCATTTTTCTGCAACTTTCCAGATGATATCAAAACTCCTTACAAAAATTATTTGGAAAATCAGTTGCGCTCACATTTTAATTTCACTGGCGTTCCTGTTCGCTTGTTTTTCAGAAAAAAGTAAATTCCATTAATCAGCAGTAGGAGTTGTTTTTTTGGAAATCGTTTTCAGTTGAATCACATCTACTATAAAGGCAAATGCCATGGAGAAGTAAATGTATTCTTTGGGAATATGGAATCCTAGTCCATCTGCAAGCAGAGCTACTCCAATCATTAGCAAAAAACAAAGCGCTAAAATTTTAAAAGAGGGATGTCGGCGTATGAAATCGCTAATCGGTCCTGCTGCAATCATCATTATGGCAACAGTGATGACTACGGCAGCATACATGACCCAGAGTTCCTGTACCATACCCACAGCCGTGATGATAGAGTCTATTGAAAAAACCAGATCTAAAACCACTATCTCGCCCAAGAGCTGTGCAAATGAGGCTTTGACAGGGATGGAAGCCATTGGATTGTCGGCCACTTCGGTTTGATGATAGATCTCTTTTGTGCTTTTATACAATAGAAATAGTCCACCCGCAAGTAATATCAAGCCTTTGCCGGTAAATGCTGTAGTGCCTATGGAGAATAACGTTGTGTCTAGTTTAAGAATCCAGGCAATGAATGCCAGTAGAAGCAAACGCATTAACATGGCCAGCATAAGCCCCCAAAACTTTAATTTTTTTCGCTGCTGACCAGGAAGCCTGTCGGACAAAATGGATATAAATATGATATTGTCAATCCCCAGTATTACCTCAAGGACAATCAAAGAAAGAAGTGAAATCAGGGCTTCTACCATAGTTATATAATTTCAACAAAACTATTACTTTGCTATAGTTGATGAGCAAACTGAAATAAAAAAGCCTCACAGCCAAGCTGTAAGGCTTTGTAGCCCGTACGGGATTCGAACCCGTATCACCACCGTGAAAGGGTGGTGTCCTAGCCCTTAGACGAACGGGCCGTTTTAGGAGCGGCAAAGATAGGGTGCTACTGTTAGCCAACCAAATCTCGTCTCCATGCTTTACCTTTGCATCTTTAAAATTTATATATGGCATCTGTTAAAGTAGCAATCAATGGTTTTGGAAGAATTGGAAGGTTGGTATACCGGAAAATTTACAACATGGAGGGCATTGATGTAGTTGCTATTAATGACTTAACCAGTCCAAAGGTTTTAGCTCATTTATTGAAATACGACAGCGCACAAGGCCGTTTCGATGCCGAAGTAAAGGCTAATGAAGATTCAATCATCGTTAACGATGATATTTTGAAGATATACGCTCAAAAAGATCCAGCGCAAATTCCATGGGCTGCACATGATGTGGATGTGGTATTGGAGTGCACAGGGTTTTTTACTGATAAGGATAAAGCAGAAGCGCATTTACGTGCAGGCGCAAAAAGAGTGGTGATCTCTGCTCCTGCCACTGGGGACTTAAAGACAGTGGTATTCAATGTCAATCATCAGATACTGGATGGAACGGAAACGGTAATCTCCGGTGCCTCTTGTACCACCAACTGCTTAGCACCCATGGCAAAAGTGCTGGATCAGGAATATGGGATTACAGTGGGTCATATGACAACCATTCATGCCTATACAAACGACCAAAACACATTGGATGCTCCTCATCCCAAAAGTGACTTGCGCAGAGCTAGGGCTGCTGCCGGAAACATCGTTCCAAACAGTACAGGTGCTGCAAAAGCAATTGGATTGGTATTGCCTCAATTGAAAGGTAAATTGGATGGAGGTGCTCAGCGTGTTCCAACTATTACCGGTTCACTCACAGAACTAATTTCAATATTGAACAAAAAAGTTACCGTTGAGGAAGTAAATGCTGCTATGAAAGCGGCCGCTAATGAATCCTTTGGTTATACAGAGGACGAAATTGTTAGTACTGACATCATCGGTATTAGCTATGGCTCACTCTTTGATGCCACACAAACCAAAGTTATAACCGTTGGAGATCATCAGTTGGTTAAGACGGTAAGTTGGTATGATAATGAGATGAGTTATGTAAGCCAATTGGTTAGAACAGTAAATTACTTTGCAAAATTAATTCGCTAATGCAAGGTTCGTTTGCGTCCTATTCTTTCAGCAACCAAAAAGCTTTGGTGCGGGTAGACTTTAATGTTCCGCTAGACGCACAACAACAAATTACTGACGACACAAGAATTTGTGCTGCCTTACCAACCATTCGACAAATTTTATCACAAGGCGGGTCTGTTATTTTAATGAGCCATTTAGGCAGGCCCAAAGATGGCCCCACTGATAAGTTTTCATTAAAACATTTGGTGGCGCGTTTACAACAATTACTTCCTGGTACTCTAATCAAGTTTGCACCTGATTGCATTGGAGAAGAGGCCAGAAAATTAGCTGCAACCTTATTGCCTGGCGAAGTACTCCTATTGGAAAATCTTCGATTTTATAAAGAGGAAGAAAAAGGTGATGTTGCCTTTGCTAAACAATTGGCCCAATTAGGAACGGTTTGGGTAAACGATGCATTTGGTACTGCTCATCGAGCACATGCTTCTACCGCAATTATTGCTCAATTCTTTTCTCCACAGCAAAGAGTATTTGGTTTATTGATGGAGGCAGAAGTTGCGAGTGCTATGCGTGTAATGCATGAGTCTACTAAGCCATTTGTGGCTATTATTGGTGGGGCAAAGGTCAGCGATAAAATACTGATCATTGAAAATTTATTGGAACGCGCAACAGATATTATAATTGGCGGAGGGATGGCTTACACTTTTTGGAAAGCACAGGGAAAAATGATAGGCAATTCACTCTGTGAAGAGGATCGATTAACACTGGCTACTGAACTATTGAATAAGGCTGCCTCAAAAGGCGTTACCATTCATTTGCCCACAGATAGCACCATTGCAGATAAATTTGCAGCAGATGCAACCATCGCTAATTGTGATAGTGGCGCTATTCCAACTGGCTGGATGGCGTTGGATATCGGCCAAAAAGCCAGAATAGATTTTGACTCCGTTATTTCATCTGCCCACACCATACTTTGGAACGGTCCAATGGGTGTTTTTGAAATGGAACCTTTTCAGGCAGGCACTTTGGCTATAGCTGAATCAGTAGCCCGTGCAACTGAAAAAGGCGCATTTTCATTGGTAGGTGGCGGAGACTCAGTTGCTGCGGTCAATCAATTTGGATTTGCTAACCGAGTTAGCTATGTTTCAACCGGGGGAGGAGCACTCCTGGAGTATTTCGAAGGGAAAATGTTACCCGGAATTGCAGCAGTCCGGCAATCCTAATCAAGGCGAACGCCACGTTATTTTTTAACTTATCGTATACTTTTCTTTTACGTTAAATTTGCGGTATAAATAAAATCAATATGAAAGGAACTACGCTTACGCTCTTAATTATCGGAGGTTTGTTTTTGATCTTTGGTTTTTGGGGATGCAATACTTACAATGGATTTGTTTCAGGAGATCAAGGAGTGAAAAAAGCTTGGAGTAATGTTGAAACAAATTATCAGCGTCGCAGTGATTTGTATGGAAGTGTTATCAAAACAGTAGAGGCCTCTGCTAATTTCGAGAGGTCTACCTTGCAATCCGTAGTAGAAGCTCGTGCAGCTGCCACACAGGTTAAAATTGACATCAATGATCCCGCCTCATTACAAGCCTATCAACAAGCACAAGCTAATTTGCAGGGTTCATTTAGTCGACTGATCGCTTCTTTTGAACAATATCCTGACTTAAAGACCACTAAAGCATTTCAAGATTTTCAAACACAAATAGAAGGAACTGAAAATCGAATCAATGTAGCACGCCAGGATTATAACAAGGCTGTTGAGTATTTCAACGTGCGTGTAAAGCGTTTCCCATTAAATATCATTGCCGGACTATTTAATTTTACTGAAAAGTCTTACTACGAAGCAGACAAAGGTGCCGAGAAAGCACCCGACATTAATTTCAATATTAAGTAGCTTGTTTTCACTTTTTAATAAAAAGGCTGTTCATTTTTTTTCAGCTCAGGATCGCATGGCTATCCAAGATGCAATTGGCATGGCCGAGAAAAAAACAAGCGGTGAGGTTCGCGTGTACATTGAAAGTAAATGCAGCTATATCAACGCAGCAGATCGTGCTGCCGAATTATTTCTCCAATTGGAAATGCATAAGACAGCTGCTAGAAATGGAGTGTTGTTTTATTTGGCAATCAAGGATCGTCAAATAGCGATTTGGGGCGACCAGGGTATTCATGAAAAACTAGGAACAGCATTTTGGCAACTCCAAGTGGATAGGATTATTTCTGCATTTCAAGCAAAAGATCCTACTCTAGGCATTTGTTTAGCCATCCAAGAAATTGGTGCGGCATTGCACACTCATTTCCCCTACGAGGGAGATAAAGACAAGAACGAATTATCTGACGAACTTTCTTTTGGCCGATGAAAGCAACGGGCTACCTTTTATTTTTCTACTTTTTCTTTGTAACAGTTGCTGCTGCACAAATAGAAAAAAGTTTGCCTGCAAGGCCCAATCCTGCAAGACTATACAATGATCTTACCAAATCAGCTACGTTTTTAACAAAGCCACAGGCTGATTTTCTAGAAAAAACATTGGTTTCTTTTGATGATAGCACTTCCAATCAAATTGCCATTGTGGTAGTGGAAAGTTTGGAGGGTTATTCAGCAAATGAATATGCAACTGCTTTGGGTAGAAAATGGGGAATAGGAAGCCAAGCATTTAATAATGGAGTGGTAGTGTTGATTTCTACCGGAGGCAAAGAGGGAAACAGAGACGCCTATATTGCAATAGGATATGGGCTTGAAGGAGCCATTCCTGATGTTACAGCTGATGCCATACTGGAGAATGAATTAATTCCATCGTTAATAGAAGGAAATTACTTTTTAGGTTTTAAGAAAGCAATCGATGCACTAACAAAAGCATCGGCAGGAGAATATAAGTTGGAAAGAAGAAAAAGAAAGTCGCCTAAAGTTAGTATCCCTTCAATAGTTTTTTTGATTCTTTTGATACTCATATCAATATTGTCATCACGTGGGGGAGGCACCATGATTAACCGTCGTGGTCATAGAGGTTGGATCGGTGGCCCTTGGCTGGGTGGTGGTTTTAGCGGAGGAAGTGGCTGGGGTGGCGGTTCAGGTGGAGGTTCAGGTGGAGGATTTGGAGGAGGTGGCTTTGGCGGTTTTGGAGGAGGAAGTTTTGGAGGAGGCGGGGCCGGCGGAAGGTGGTAGCTTTTAATAGTTATTTTTAAGTGCTAAATCCAAAAAACGTAATGAGAATTTTCCTTCTTGTTCTTTTACTATTTTGTTCAACTTATTTCTTGAGCGCACAACGCTCAAATTTTGCATATATACAATCGGAGCCTGCTCAACTTTTTTCAGTAATCATCAATGCAGATACAATCAGTTCATCAAAATCAGGTTATTTGATTTTGTCCAAATTGACCGACACAGCTTATCAGATAACCATTAGTTTTCCAGGACAAAATTGGCCTGCACAATATTTTACGTTGGACGTATTTCAATCAGACAGAGGGTACTTGCTTAAAGATTATGGTGAAAAGGGATGGGGGCTATTGGATTGGAGAAGCTTGTTGATACAATATGGGAAAAAGAGGAATCCGTTAGCGGAAACTCGGGCCAAGTCCACCACAATGCCGGACGAATTCTCAGCGCTTCTTGCTATGGCTGCGGGCGATGCAAGCTTACATGCGCGAGAAGAAGCTAAGCAACCAGCGATCGTGCCCGCACAACCAAAAGATACTACAACTGTTATACCCGAATCCCAGGTTATAACAAACCCAAGATGTTCGGTTATTGCCACTCCTCAGCAACTGAATCAGTTGTTGGCTACTATGAACACCTTGACCGGTGATCTTAAACGAGTGTTGTTGATCAGCAAGTCGCTTCAAAAATATTGTCTGACTGTGTCTCAAGCAGCAGTATTAATTGAAAAATTTGACACAGACCAAGGACGGTATGATTTTTTATTGGAGGCTTGGTTATACGTGAGTGATCGTTCTCGTTTTGCTGATTTGTATGTCGTGTTTAAAAATCCTGAGTTTGTAATTCGTCTCAAAGAGATGCTTCAATAATGCCTAGATATTTTTTAGAAGTAGCGTACAAAGGAACTCCATACAGCGGTTTTCAATCTCAGGAAAACGCATGGACAGTGCAGGCCGAAATTGAAAAAGCCTTTGCTACTTTACAACGCACAACGATTAGCATGACTGGTTCATCTAGAACAGATGCAGGAGTTCATGCCTTGCAAAACTTTTTTCATTTTGATACTGATGCATTGGTTCATTCACAGTTTATCTATAAGATGAACGCCATTCTCCCTTCTTCCATTACTATAAAAGCCATTCAAGAAGTAAGCGCAGATGCACACTGTCGATTTGATGCCACATATAGACATTACCAGTATTACCTGTATTCTACAAAAGACCCTTTCAAAGAAGACAGAGCCTGGTTTTATCCCTACCCACTAAATAAAGACCTGTTAAACCAAGCTGCAACATTATTATTATCAATAAACGATTTTACCAGTTTTTCAAAACGCAATACACAAGTAAAAACATTTATCTGTCAGTTAACTGAAAGTAAGTGGATAGAAGAACAAGGTTATTTGGTCTATTCAGTAAAAGGCAATCGGTTTTTAAGGGGGATGGTAAGGGCACTTGTTTCCACTATGTTACAGGTGGGAAGAGAAAAGATAAGCTTAGATCAATTCAAAGAGATTATTGCTGCAAAGGATTGTACCAGAGCTAGTTTTGTGGCTCCCCCCCATGGACTTTTTCTAGTCAAGGTGGGCTTCTAACTCTCAAAACCTAATAGGGGCCTGTGTTCTGTTGATAATCAATATTATTTCAGATTTTTTTTACTCAAATGTTTGTCAGTAACTCCAATTGCTCTATCTTTGCCGTCCGCTTTGAAAAAACGGGAACAGATCTTTAAGAAATAATTGATTTTCAAGCTAAATAATTCAGGTTTTGTTGGAAAATAAATACTGAAAAATTTGGTAGAAATAAATGGGCGCTTACCTTCGCACTCCCGTTCAAAAAACGGGTAGGCTGGTAACGGCCGAAGATCTTTGAAAGTTGGGAAACAATAGCACTCATTCTTGCTTCACGCGAGAATGAAACAAAAGGTAAGTCAAACGAAAACAATTCGATTTGACACGTTAATTTTCTCTTGAGAATT